>NZ_JAGRQZ010000005.1:0-359672 GCF_018223915.1 Klebsiella sp. 64 | reverse complement strand
CAGAGCAGAACCACGAACGATCGGAGTGTCGTCGCCCGGGAAATCGTACTGAGACAGCAGTTCACGAACTTCCATCTCAACCAGTTCCAGCAGCTCTTCGTCATCAACCATGTCGCATTTGTTCAGGAACACGATGATGTACGGAACGCCTACCTGACGACCCAGCAGGATGTGCTCACGAGTCTGCGGCATCGGGCCGTCAGTCGCAGCAACAACCAGGATCGCGCCGTCCATCTGCGCAGCACCGGTGATCATGTTTTTAACATAGTCGGCGTGGCCCGGGCAGTCTACGTGCGCGTAGTGGCGAGTCGGGGTGTCATATTCAACGTGAGAGGTGTTGATGGTGATACCACGAGCTTTTTCTTCCGGCGCGTTATCGATCTGGTCGAATGCGCGAGCGGAACCACCGTAGGTTTTAGCCAGAACGGTAGTGATGGCAGCAGTCAGGGTAGTTTTACCATGGTCAACGTGGCCGATAGTACCAACGTTGACGTGCGGTTTTGTACGTTCAAATTTTTCTTTAGACACGGCTATATTCCTTACTATAGTGCTCTCCCCTTCGGAGAGAGCACGGGACTTAGGTTTTAATCCTGTGGATTATTTACCACGGGCTTCAATAACGGCCTGAGCAACGTTGTTCGGCGCATCATCATACTTCAGGAATTCCATGGTGTATGATGCACGACCTTTGGTCAGAGAACGCAGCTGAGTTGCATAACCGAACATTTCGGACAGCGGTACTTCAGCGTGGATCTTAACGCCGGTTACTTCGGATTCCTGACCGCGCAGCATACCGCGACGACGGCTCAAGTCACCGATAACGTCACCAGTGTTCTCTTCCGGAGTTTCTACTTCAACCTTCATGATCGGCTCAAGCAGAACTGGTTTTGCTTTCTTAAAGCCTTCTTTAAAGGCAATAGACGCAGCCAGTTTAAACGCCAGCTCAGAGGAGTCAACGTCGTGGTAAGAACCGAAGTGCAGACGGATACCCATATCAACTACCGGGTAACCTGCCAGCGGACCAGCTTTCAGCTGTTCCTGGATGCCTTTATCAACGGCCGGGATGTATTCGCCAGGAATTACACCACCTTTGATGTCGTTGATGAACTCGTAACCTTTCGGGTTAGAGCCCGGCTCCAGCGGGTACATGTCGATCACAACGTGACCGTACTGACCACGACCACCAGACTGCTTGGCGTGTTTACCTTCGATATCGGTAACTTTCGCGCGAATCGCTTCACGGTAAGCAACCTGAGGTTTACCGACGTTCGCTTCAACGTTGAATTCACGCTTCATACGGTCAACGATGATGTCGAGGTGCAGCTCACCCATACCGGCGATAATGGTCTGGTTAGACTCTTCGTCAGTCCATACGCGGAAAGACGGGTCTTCTTTAGCCAGACGACCCAGAGCCAGACCCATTTTTTCCTGGTCAGCTTTGGTTTTCGGCTCAACGGCGATGGAGATTACCGGCTCAGGGAATTCCATACGCTCCAGAATGATCGGCGCATCCGGGTCACACAGGGTGTCACCAGTGGTTACGTCTTTCAGACCGATAGCAGCAGCGATGTCGCCCGCGCGAACTTCTTTGATCTCTTCACGTTTGTTAGCGTGCATCTGAACGATACGACCGAAACGCTCACGTGCAGCTTTCACGGAGTTCAGTACGGTATCACCAGAGTTAACCACACCGGAGTACACGCGGAAGAAGGTCAGGTTACCCACGAACGGGTCGGTAGCGATTTTGAACGCCAGTGCAGAGAACGGCTCGTCGTCGCTTGCGTGACGCTCAGCCGGGGTATCTTTACCGTCGTCCAGGATACCGTTGATCGCAGGTACGTCAACCGGGGATGGCAGGTAATCAATTACCGCATCCAGCATCGCCTGAACGCCTTTGTTCTTGAACGCAGAACCACAGGTTACCAGGATGATTTCGTTGTTCAGAACGCGCTGACGCAGAGCTTTTTTGATCTCTTCTTCAGTCAGTTCTTCACCACCCAGGTATTTTTCCATCAGCTCTTCAGAAGCTTCAGCTGCGGATTCGATCAGGTTCTGGTGCCATTCATCAGCCAGGTCCTGCATGTCAGCCGGGATATCTTCGTATTCGAAGGTTACGCCCTGGTCTGCATCGTTCCAGTTGATGGCTTTCATTTTCACCAGGTCAACAACGCCGGTGAAACCTTCTTCAGCACCAATTGCCAGCTGCAGCGGAACCGGGTTCGCGCCCAGACGGGTTTTGATCTGACCAACAACTTTCAGGAAGTTAGCGCCCATGCGGTCCATTTTGTTAACGAACGCGATGCGCGGAACTTTATATTTGTTTGCCTGACGCCATACGGTTTCAGACTGCGGCTGAACACCACCAACTGCGCAGTAAACCATTACCGCACCATCAAGAACACGCATGGAACGTTCTACTTCGATAGTGAAGTCAACGTGCCCCGGGGTGTCGATGATGTTTACGCGGTGCGGTTCATACTGTTTGGCCATACCAGACCAGAATGCAGTAGTCGCAGCGGAAGTGATGGTGATACCACGTTCCTGCTCCTGCTCCATCCAGTCCATGGTAGCGGCGCCGTCATGAACTTCACCGATTTTGTGGTTTACACCGGTGTAGAACAGAATACGTTCGGTAGTAGTGGTTTTACCGGCGTCGATGTGCGCACTGATACCGATGTTACGGTAGCGTGCGATGGGTGTTGTACGAGCCATTTGATTCCTCGTTTATTTCTTTAGGCGTTCAGTTAAGTTATCCAGAGCGGGCGACTCATCTGAAGCGCCCGCCTGGTGACTATGACTCCGAAGGGATTACCAACGGTAGTGAGCGAACGCCTTGTTGGCTTCGGCCATACGGTGAACGTCTTCACGTTTCTTAACTGCAGTACCTTTGTTGTCTGCAGCATCAGTGAGTTCGTTCGCCAGGCGCAGAGCCATGGATTTATCACCGCGTTTACGAGCAGCTTCAACGATCCAACGCATTGCCAGGGCATTACGACGGACCGGACGAACTTCAACTGGAACCTGATAAGTAGAACCACCTACGCGGCGGGACTTAACTTCGACAGTCGGGCGCACGTTTTCGAGCGCAACTTCGAAGGCTTCCAGTTCAGATTTACCAGAACGCTGAGCCAGGGTCTCCAGCGCGCTGTATACGATAGTTTCTGCAGTAGATTTTTTACCATCTACCATCAGGATATTGACAAATTTAGCCAGCAGTTCTGATCCGAACTTCGGATCCGGCAGAATTTTACGCTGACCAATGACGCGACGACGTGGCATGGAAATACTCCGTTGTTAATTCAGGATTGTCCAAAACTCTAAGAGTTTAGTATGACATTAAGATAAATCAGTTTGGCCTTACTTAACGGAGAACCATTAAGCCTTAGGACGCTTCACGCCGTACTTGGAGCGAGCCTGCTTACGGTCTTTAACGCCGGAGCAGTCAAGCGCACCACGAACGGTGTGGTAACGAACACCCGGAAGGTCTTTAACACGACCGCCACGGATCAGGATCACGGAGTGCTCCTGCAGGTTGTGACCTTCACCACCGATGTAGGAGGTGACTTCGAAACCGTTAGTCAGACGCACACGGCAAACTTTACGCAGTGCGGAGTTCGGTTTCTTAGGAGTGGTGGTATATACGCGAGTACATACGCCACGTTTCTGCGGGCAGGCTTCCAGCGCTGGCACGTTGCTCTTTGCAACTTTGCGCGCGCGTGGTTTGCGTACCAGCTGGTTAATTGTTGCCATTAAATAGCTCCTGGTTTTAGCTTTTGCTTCGTAAACACGTAATAAATCGCCTCATATATTATGAGGACGCAGAATTTTAGGGCGGTGCCGAAAAGGTGTCAAGAAATATACAACGATCCCGCCATCACCAGGCCAACTGACCGGCATGTTTGACTGTGAGTCTGACGAAATCAGTATAGCTAACCCTGCCGACACTGTCCGCAATTTGACCAGCCAGCCCGCGGGCGTCAACGTCGTCTTGCAGCACGTATAAGGTTATGGGGGCGGATTGCAGGATCTCAAGGAAGCGACCATCGGCGATGGCCGCGGTGACGCCGTCAGACAGTAGTACCAGATCGTCGCCGTGCTCCATCAAACGAAGCATCGCTGCGATGTCGGCATGCCAGGGGGAAACACTGAGCGTATGGAGCATGGGGGCCTCAGAAACGCAAAATCACATCAAATTCATGCAGACGGGCGCGCAGGGCATCCGGCGCCAGGCATTCGACATCCACCACCCACGGGGTCGTGGGATCCAGGCCGCGCTCTCGCGCTGAGTCGGCGCACAGCCAGCACTGGTCGATATCATATAGCGACAGCAATTTAAAGGTAGCGATGTAGTCGCGGGCCAGCACAGCGCCAGGCCGCTGTTCGGGTAACAGCTGAAACACGCCGTCGCCCACAAAAAACACGCCAATATCGTCGGTGAGCGCGGAGGTTGCTAATAAGGCATCGAGGCCTTCCCTGCCAGCGGCGCTGCCGTGCGGCGCAGAGGAAAATACAAAAGCCACACGTTTCATCAGAACTGCACCATCCGATCGCAAGTAAGCGCCGCTTCCGCTAGCGCGCCGAGCCCGCTCAAGGTAAAACCCGGCTGCAAATTGTGGCCAGGCAGAGCGAGCTGTTGCGCTTCGCGTTCGTCCGTTACGCCACGACGCAGGGCGGCCGCCACGCAGATATGCAGCGCGACGCCGTGCTCATCGTGGAGGGATTGCCACCCGCGCACCAGATCGAACTCATCGCTGGCGGGCGCCGTCAACTGGTTAGCGTTAAGCACGCCTTCGCGATAGAAAAAAACGCACGCCAGCTCATGGCCTTCCTGCAGCACGGCCTGGGCAAATTGCCAGGCGCTGCTCGCCTGCTGCGTGCCATAGGCTGGGCCGGTCACCGTGAGGGCAAAACGCATTACTTATCCAGCCCCTGGAAATCGCCGCTTTTGAACTGGCGAATATAGAGGTAGACGGTGTGCTTGGAGATGTTCAGACGATCGGCTACCTGGTTAATAGCGTCTTTAATATCGAAGATCCCTTTCTCGTAGAGATTCAGCACGATTTGACGGTTTTTCGCATTGTTAGACACGCTGCGATCGGCATTCACCTCTTCAATGGTGAACTCCAGCGTCTGGGCGACCAGATCGTCTACCGAAGAAGCAAAGTTCACCGGCGAGTTCACTTCAGGCGTTTCTGGCGGAATAAAGGTGCTCATGATCTGGGAAAACGGCACATCCAGATTCATGTTGATACACAGCAGACCAATCACCCGGTGATCGCGGTTGCGAATGGCAATCGTCACCGACTTCATCAGTACGCCGCTTTTAGCACGGGTAAAGTAGCATTTGGAAACGCTGCTATCGGCGCCCGTCATATCGTGCAGCATGCGCAGCGCAAGATCGGTAATCGGTGAACCAATTTGGCGGCCGGTATGTTCACCATTGGCGATACGGATGGCAGAGCATTTCAGATCCTGCAAAGAATGCAGCACGATTTCACAGTGCGAACCGATGAGCATCGCCAACCCGTCCACTACCGCTTCATAAGATTTGAGAATATCGAAATCGGTCTGGTCAAAGGGACGTTGATCCAGCAGGTCAAGCTCGCTGGTTTCATTGGTTAAAAGCGACCTGGACATGAAAAAAAGCACTCCTTTTCAGGAGCCTGTCGTTATTGTCAGGGCAGGCTCATCATCATTATTAAGCTATCTAAAGTAATACAGCGCCTGAGGATCTTTCCAGTTTTAATTATATCTGCGCTCAATAAAAAAGCCGCCGCCTCTGACGAGACGGCGGCCTGAACCTGATTACTTCTTAGCGTCAGCTTTCGCGTCCGCGGCTTTCGCATCGCCTGCGGCTTCCGGCTGTGCATCTGCCTTCGGCGCCGGTTTGATATCCAGCAGTTCTACATCAAAGACCAGCGTAGAGTTGGCCGGGATGCCCGGGACGCCAGTTTTACCGTAGGCCAGGTCCGGCGGAATAACCAGCTTGATTTTGCCGCCTTTCTTGATGTTCTTCAGGCCTTCAGTCCAGCCCGGGATCACGCCGTCGAGACGGAAAGAGAGCGGCTCGCCGCGAGTATAAGAGTTATCAAACTCTTTACCGTCGATCAGGGTACCTTTGTAGTTTACCACCACGGTATCGCTGTCTTTCGGCGCATCGCCAGCGCCTTCTTTCTCGACTTTATACAGCAGGCCAGTTTTTGAGGTTTTCACGCCCTTCTCTTTGGCAAAGTTGTCACGGAACGCTTTGCCTTTGGCTTCGTTCTCAGTGGCGTCTTTTTCCATTTTCTGCTGAGCCGCGGTCTTCACGCGCGTTTCAAAGGCCTGCAGAGTCTGTTCGATCTCCTGGTCGGACAGTTTGCTCTTATCGGCAAACGCGTCCTGTACGCCGGCGATCAGCTGGGCTTTATCCAGCTTAATGCCCAGCTTCTCTTGTTCTTTCAGGGAGTTTTCCATGTAACGCCCCAGGGACGCGCCCAGCGCATAGGCCGATTTCTGATCGTCATTTTTAAATGCCGATTTACTCTCAGCCGCCGGGGCTGCCTTCGTTGCCGTATCTGCAGCGAAGGTCAGCGGTGCATTCAGGGCTACGGCCATTGTGGTCGCCAGCAGCGTTACTTTAAACAGTGATTTCATCCATTTCTCCAGGGCCGGGGCCTCTCGCCCCAGGGTTATCGTAAAAAGCAAAAAACGTACTATAGAACGTTGCCGTTAAAATCTACATACGGACGTTCCTGAATATCGCCTCTTTTAGGACTATTTTTGTATGAATAAGTTTCCTGTACGGCGCAGCGATGCTGCGCGCCAGGGGAAACTTAAGTAGAATCCGCCCGCAGGATCAGACTAAAGAGGTTACCCATGCACGATAGCACATTAGAAACGCGCCTTGCGGAGCTGGAAAGCCGGCTGGCGTTTCAGGAAATCACCATCGAAGACCTCAACAAAACCGTGACCGCCCACGAGATCGAGATGGCGAAGATGCGGGAGCATATGCGTCTGATGATCGAGAAGCTGAAGGCGACCCTCCCCTCCCATATCGCCTCCCAGGCGGAAGAGACGCCACCGCCGCACTATTGAGGCGTAAAAAAAGCGGGTTTCCCCGCTTTTTTGTCGTCTTCGTGCCGAAGCGCAAAGATTAGTGGCAGCCGCAGCCACCGTGGCCGCCGCAGCCGCCTTTACCATGGTCGTGACCATGATCGTGGCCGTGGCCGCCGCAGCAACCGTCATGACCATGGTCATGATCGTGATCGTGGCCATGCGCGCCGTGCACGTGACCGTGCTCCAGCTCTTCCGCAGTCGCTTCGCGGATGGCGACGACTTCCACATTAAACTTCAGGTTCTGGCCAGCCAGCATGTGGTTGCCATCAACCACAACGTGGTCGTCTTCAACTTCAGTGATTTCTACTGGTACCGGACCCTGATCGGTTTCCGCCAGGAAGCGCATGCCAACCTGCAGTTCATCAACGCCCATGAAGACGTCTTTCGGTACACGCTGCACCAGGTTTTCGTCATACTGACCGTAAGCGTCGTTAGCGCCGACGGCAACGTCAAATTTGTCGCCCACTTCGTGGCCATCCAGCGCGTTTTCCAGGCCGGAAATCAGGGAGCCGTGACCGTGCAGGTAATCCAGCGGCGCGCTTACCGGAGACTCATCAACCAACACACCGTCTTCTGTACGTACCTGATAGGCCAGGCTGACCACCAGGTCTTTTGCTACTTTCATGATATCTCCTGAGATGGGAAGAATAGTGGCGCAGATTGTAGCGGAATTCTGCTGCCGTGTACCCTTTAGCTTAAAAAAAGCCGACGGATAACGCTAGTCGGGATGAAAAATGCCAATCACCTGCTCCTCTTTGCGTACATGCTCACGGGCCTCTTTATCTGCCTCACGCATCTGATGACCGCACTTAACGCACTCAACAACATCGACATTATTCTCACGCCACATTGCCAGCGAATCCTGCGCCTGGCACGCCGGACATTTCGCCCCGGCAATAAAACGTTTACGCACTGCCATAAGATTTACCTTTATTCAAACTCGTCCCAGCCGTCCAGCTGCCGGCTCTCTTTCTGCATTTCGCGCTGGAAAATCTCTTCCAGTTCGCGCCGGGCCTCCCGCACGCGTGATATCTGTACCGTATCAGTATGCACTGGCATTAGCTCGCGCAGCATTCGCATATCGAGGCGTCGGAAGTGCAGCTGCGCGCGCTGGGCCTGGTGAGGATGCATCCCGAGGGTGATGAGCGCTTTGCGCCCCAGCTCCAACGCACTGGAGAAAGTTTCACGAGAAAACTGCGTCACGCCGGCCTGCAGCAGCTCATGCGCCTCAACGCGCCCGCGAGCGCGGGCCAGAATATGCAGATGTGGAAAGTGTTGTTGACACATTTCCACCAGCCGCATGGTATCTTCTGGCTCATTACAGGTGATGACGATCGACTGCGCCTCTTCCGCTCCCGCCGAGCGCAGCAGCTCCAGCTGGGTGGCATCGCCAAAATAGACTTTATAGCCATAGTTGCGCATCAGATTTACCGCACTGATGTCCCGCTCCAGTACCGTAATACGCATCTTATTGGCCATCAGCAGGCGACCAATGACCTGACCAAAGCGACCAAACCCGACAATAATCACCTGCGGCTTGTCATCCTCCACCCACGGCGCCTCACCGGTATCGTCCGCCGGGTTCAGCCGTCGCGACAATAGCTTATCTATCCCCTTCATCAGCAGCGGCGTCGTCATCATCGACAACGTTACCGCCACCAGCAGCAGCGCCATCTGGTCGTGCTGAAACAACCGCTGAGAGGCGGGCAGCGAAAAGAGGACAAACGCGAATTCGCCGCCCTGGCTTAATACGCCCGCGAACTGCATCCGCTCGGAACTTCGCAGGCCATAGAGACGGGCCAGCAGATAGAGCACCAGCATTTTTACCGCCACCAGCACCGCCACGCTCACCGCCACCCACAGCAGATGGGTATACAGTACGCCAAGGTTCAGCGCCATGCCGACGGAAATAAAGAACAACCCGAGCAGCAGCCCCTTGAACGGATCGATAGCGATCTCCAGTTCGTGGCGATACTCACTTTCCGCCAGCAGCACGCCGGCAATAAAGGTGCCCAGCGCCATCGACAGCCCCAGCGCCTCCATAAACAGGGCAGATCCGAGGACCAACAGCAGCGTGGCGGCAGTGAACACCTCCCTGACCCCCGAGCTGGCGATAAAACGGAACACCGGCCGCAACAGATAGCGTCCGCCAATCAGCATCCCGGCAAAGGCCAGGACCTTCATGCCGACCGTCAACCAGTTCACATGCTCATCCGCTGAACCGGCCAGCAGGGGCACCAGCGCCAGCGCCGGGATCACCGCCAGATCCTGAAACAGCAGCACCGAAAAGCCTAGCTGTCCCGCTTCGCTGCGGCTCATTCCCTTCTCACGCATCAGCTGCAGCGCCATGGCGGTGGAAGACATCGCCAGGCCGATCCCGCCGACCACCGCCGCCTGCCATGAAAACCCGGTCGTCATCAGCAACCCACCGAGGATCGCCGCGCTGAGCATCACCTGCGCCGCGCCAACGCCGAAGATGGAGCTCCGCAGTCGCCATAGCTTGGCGGGATTGAGCTCCAGGCCGATGATAAACATCAGAAACACTACGCCGAGCTCAGAGAAATGGAGAATTTCATCCACATCGCTGATAAACCCGAGCCCCCACGGACCAATGGCGATCCCGGCCAGCAGATAGCCCAGCACCGCGCCAATCCCCAGTCTTGAAGCCAGAGGGACGGCGATGACGGCCGCGAACAAAAACAACACCCCCGCCAGCAGCAAATCAGATCCCGCCATGGACACCTCCGGCGGCGATGGGGTTGGCCAACCAGTCCCGGTAGGCCAGGGCGCGGCTGCGCAGCTCCTCTGGCTGCTGCCTCCGGGCCCAGTAGACGATAATGGGGCTCATCCAGTGCATACGGCACATGCCGGCGGTCAGTTCAAAAGGACGTAAAATATCGTTCATCGGATAGCGATTAGCATCGCGACGGTAGGCGCTCTCAGGCTCGCCGGTGGTGATCACGCTGCGCCAGTACTTTCCCGCCAGTTCGTTCCCTCCGGCGCCGCTGGCGAAGCCGCGGCTTAACACACGATCCAGCCACTCCTTAAGCAGCGCCGGACAGCTCCAGGTATATAAAGGGTGCTGGAAAACAATCACCTCATGCTGGCACAGCAGGTCCTGTTCGTAAGCAATGTCGATAAAAAAATCCGGATAGTGCGCGTAGAGATCGTGCACGGTGACGTTCGGCAACTGTAAGGCCGGCTCTAATAAAACCCGGTTGGCCACGGAATCCTGAGATTCTGGGTGGGCATACAGCAGCAACACTTTCGCTGTCTGAGACATCATTCCCCTCCCGTAGGTCTTCTGGCGGCCTGCACAGCCCCGGCGTTTTGACACAGCCAGAATGACTTTGTGTATCGTCTTCGTTTTGGGCTACCATGGCGGCCCGGTGAAGCGATTCGCTTCCACACTACATTATCATAATGACAAATTAACATAGTCTGAACATACGGCGCCTTATGATTGTTTTCTCCTCGTTACAAATTCGTCGCGGCGTACGCGTCCTGCTGGACAACGCCACCGCTACCATCAATCCTGGCCAAAAGGTCGGTCTGGTGGGGAAAAACGGCTGCGGGAAATCGACGCTGCTATCGCTTTTGAAAAACGAGATAAGCGCTGACGGCGGCAGTATGACCTTTCCCGGCAACTGGCAGCTGGCCTGGGTGAATCAGGAAACCCCGGCGCTACCGCAGCCGGCAATCGATTATGTCATTGACGGCGATCGAGAGTATCGCCAGCTGGAGGCCGCGCTCCAGCAGGCTAACGAACGCAACGACGGTCATGCTATCGCCACCGTCCACGGTAAGCTGGACGCCATCGACGCCTGGACGATCCGTTCGCGCGCCGCCAGCCTGCTGCACGGTCTGGGTTTCAGCAATGAACAGCTTGAGCGGCCGGTCAGCGATTTTTCCGGCGGCTGGCGTATGCGCCTTAACCTCGCCCAGGCGCTGATCTGCCGCTCCGATCTGCTGCTGCTCGATGAACCGACTAACCACCTCGATCTCGATGCGGTGATCTGGCTGGAGAAGTGGCTGAAGGGCTATACGGGAACGCTGATCCTCATCTCCCACGATCGCGATTTTCTCGATCCTATCGTCGACAAAATTATCCATATCGAACAGCAGACAATGTTTGAGTACACCGGCAACTACAGTTCGTTTGAAGTGCAGCGCGCCACCCGCCTCGCTCAGCAGCAGGCGATGTACGAAAGCCAGCAGCAGCGCGTCGCGCACCTGCAAAGCTATATCGATCGCTTCCGTGCCAAAGCCACCAAGGCCAAGCAGGCGCAAAGCCGGATCAAAATGCTGGAGCGGATGGAGCTTATCGCTCCGGCGCACGTGGATAACCCGTTCCACTTCAGCTTCCGCCAGCCGGAGAGCTTGCCTAACCCGCTGCTGAAGATGGAGAAAGTCAGCGCCGGCTACGGCGAGCGTATAATTCTCGACTCCATCAAGCTTAACCTGGTGCCGGGCTCGCGTATCGGCCTGCTGGGCCGCAACGGCGCCGGGAAGTCGACGCTGATTAAGCTCCTGGCAGGCGAGCTCCAGCCCGTAAGCGGCGAGATCGGCCTCGCGAAAGGCATCAAGCTCGGCTACTTCGCCCAGCATCAGCTGGAATTCCTGCGCGCCGATGAGTCGCCGCTGCAGCACCTGGCGCGTCTGGCGCCGCAGGAGCTGGAGCAGAAGCTGCGTGATTATCTCGGCGGCTTTGGTTTCCAGGGCGATAAGGTGAGCGAAGAAACCCGCCGCTTCTCTGGTGGAGAAAAGGCGCGCCTGGTACTGGCCCTGATCGTCTGGCAGCGCCCTAACCTGCTGCTGCTCGATGAACCGACCAACCACCTTGACCTCGATATGCGTCAGGCCTTAACCGAAGCGCTGATCGACTTTGAAGGGGCGCTGGTGGTCGTATCGCACGATCGGCACCTGATCCGTTCCACCACTGACGATCTGTACCTCGTCCACGATGGTAAAGTCGAGCCGTTCGACGGCGATCTGGAAGATTATCAGCAGTGGCTCAGCGACTCGCAAAAACAGGAGTCCCAGAGCGGCGAGGCGCCAAAAGAGAGCGGCAATAGCGCCCAGGCGCGCAAAGACCAGAAGCGTCGGGAAGCGGAGCTGCGCAGCCAGACCCAACCGCTGCGCAAAGAGATCGCCCGTCTGGAAAAAGAGATGGACAAGCTCAACGCGCAGTTGGCCAGTGCGGAAGAAAAACTTGGCGACAGTGAGCTTTATGACGCCTCACGTAAAGCCGAGCTGACCGAATGCCTGCAGCAACAGGCCAGCGCGAAGACCGGGCTGGAGGAGTGCGAGATGGCCTGGCTGGAGGCCCAGGAGCAGCTGGAGCGCATGCTTCAGGAAGGCTAAACTCTTCCTCTTCATCCTGCCTGCGCGTACGCTGCCGCTGGCAGGGTGGGTTTCTGCCCTCTTCATGGCCTGGCCATCAGCGACATCAATGATTTGTTTTTGCTGTAAGCTGGCGTCACTGGCCGCAAGACCACATATTGGCTAACCCCCTGCATGCCCTGCGCGGTATAGTCATCATCACGTTTATTAATTGTTCTGGTGCTATGGTTGAAATCATCCCCACAGACATGACGCCCCCCGAAAACGATTCGCGTGAGTTCCATCCGATGCGCGGCGTGGGCAATCGTCATCTGCAAACCATGCTGCCGCGGCTGATTCGCCGTAAATTGCGCTTTACCCCGCACTGGCAGCGCCTTGAGCTGCCGGACGGCGATTTTGTCGATCTGGCCTGGAGCGAAGACCCGCACCAGGCGCGCCATAAGCCGCGCCTCGTCGTTTTTCACGGCCTGGAAGGCAGTCTGCACAGCCCGTACGCTCATGGTCTGATCCACGCGGCGATGCAGCGCGGCTGGCTGGGCGTGGTGATGCATTTCCGCGGCTGCAGCGGCGAACCTAACCGCAATCACCGCATCTATCACTCCGGCGAAACGGAAGATGGCACCTGGTTTTTGCACTGGCTGAAGCGCGAGTTTGGTCCCGCGCCGACCGCGGCCGTCGGCTATTCGCTGGGCGGCAATATGCTGGGCTGCCTGCTGGCAGAAGAAGGCGACCGCTGCCCGCTGGATGCGGCGGTGATCGTCTCCGCGCCTTTCATGCTCGAAGCCTGCAGCTATCATATGGATAAGGGCTTCTCGCGGGTTTATCAGCGCTATCTGCTCAATCTGTTAAAAGCCAACGCTTCACGCAAGCTGAAAGCGTACCCGGGCTCGCTGCCCGTCGATTTACGCCAGCTCAAAGGGATGCGCCGCATCCGGGAATTTGACGATATGATCACCGCCAAAATCCATGGCTTTGCCGATGCGCTGGATTATTACCGGCAATGCAGCGCCATGCCGCGGCTCAGCGATATCACTAAGCCGACGCTCATCATTCACGCGAAAGACGATCCGTTTATGGATCACCACTCGATTCCGCCGCAGGAGCAACTGCCCGCGAACGTAGAGTATCAATTGACCGAGCAAGGCGGCCACGTTGGCTTTGTCAGCGGCACTCTGCGTAAACCGGAGATGTGGCTGGAAAGACGCATTCCTGACTGGTTAAACCGCTGGCTGGAGGTTCCCGTATGATTATTCCCTGGCAGGATCTGGATCCCGAAACGCTGGATAACCTGATTGAAAGCTTTGTGTTACGTGAAGGCACCGATTATGGTGAACATGAACGTTCACTTGCCGATAAAGTCGCCGATGTAAAACAGCAGCTGAAACGCGGAGAGGCGGTCCTTGTGTGGTCGGAACTGCATGAGACAGTCAATATTATGCCGCGCGCGCTGTTTAACGGCTAAGGCGACGCCACTACATCGTTTAACCAGGGAGTTGTTATGTCTGCCAAACATCCGGTGATCGCCGTCACGGGCTCCAGCGGCGCGGGCACTACCACCACCAGCCTTGCCTTTCGCAAAATCTTCGCGCAGCTAAACCTGCACGCCGCGGAGGTGGAAGGCGATAGCTTTCATCGCTACACCCGCCCGGAAATGGACATGGCGATCCGTAAGGCGCGGGATCAGGGTAAACATATCAGCTACTTTGGCCCGGAGGCGAACGACTTCGGCCTGCTGGAGCAGACCTTTGTCGACTATGGTCGCCACGGCAAAGGTCAGTCGCGGAAATACCTCCACACCTATGACGAAGCCGTGCCGTGGAATCAGGTGCCGGGGACCTTTACCCCCTGGCAGCCGCTGCCGGAGCCGACAGACGTGCTGTTCTATGAGGGGCTGCACGGCGGGGTTGTCACGCCGCAACATGATGTCGCCAGCCATGTCGACCTGCTGGTCGGGGTGGTGCCTATCGTTAACCTCGAGTGGATCCAAAAGCTTATTCGCGACACCAGCGAACGCGGCCACTCCCGGGAGGCGGTGATGGACTCGGTCGTCCGCTCGATGGAAGATTACATCAACTTCATTACGCCGCAATTTTCCCGCACCCATATCAACTTTCAGCGCGTGCCGACGGTGGACACCTCCAACCCGTTTGCCGCCAAAGCGATCCCCTCGCTGGACGAGAGCTTTGTGGTGATCCATTTCCGCAATCTGCAGAATATCGATTTCCCCTGGCTGTTGGCGATGCTGCAGGGCTCGTTTATCTCGCACATGAACACCCTGGTGGTGCCGGGCGGTAAAATGGGGCTGGCGATGGAGCTTATCATGACGCCGCTGGTCGAGCGCCTGATGGAAGGCCGTAAGATAGGCTAACCAAAAAACCCCGGCCTGGCCGGGGTTGAGATTCGATACAACGGCAGGCGAAGACTACGCCTCGATCACTTCATAGGAGTGGGTGATGTTCACCGCTTTTTCCAGCATCAGCGCCACCGAGCAGTATTTCTCTGCCGACAGGTCCACCGCCCGGGAGACCGCGGCATCTTTCAGCGCCTTGCCGGTGACGATAAAATGCAGATTAATATGCGTGAACAGACGCGGAGCCTCTTCGCGACGCTCGGAGGTCAGCTTCACTTCGCAATTGGTCACGTCGTGACGACCTTTTTGCAGAATGGAGACCACATCGATCGCACTGCAACCGCCCGCCGCCATCAGCACCATCTCCATCGGGCTGGGAGCCTTATCCCCGGAGTTGCCATCCATCAGAATCTGGTGTCCCGATGCGGACTCCCCGATAAAGGTTAACCCTTCTACCCATTTCACACGCGCTTGCATAAAATTTAACTCCAGTATCGCAATATTCCTGTCAGATTACGCGCACATAACAATTCTCGCAACGGAAGGCGACCTGCGTCATGCTGAAGCGAGACACCAGGAGACATGCGGCGAAAGCTATGCTAAAACAGTCTGGATGCTACAGTAATACATTGATGTACTGCATGTATGCAGAGGAGTTCACATTACGGGCTGTCGAAAAATCATCAGCCAGCTTCCCAGGTATAGGGAAACAATACGATTGCATGCCCGGACGCCGTGTAGTGTCGGCGCCCGGAGATAGCTTATAACAGAGGATAACCGCGCATGGTGCTTGGCAAACCGCAAACAGACCCTACCCTTGAATGGTTCTTGTCTCATTGCCACATTCATAAGTACCCATCAAAGAGCACGCTGATCCACCAGGGTGAAAAAGCAGAAACGCTGTACTACATCGTTAAAGGCTCCGTGGCTGTACTCATCAAGGATGAAGAAGGTAAAGAGATGATCCTCTCCTACCTCAACCAGGGCGATTTCATCGGTGAATTAGGCCTGTTTGAAGAGGGTCAGGAGCGTAGCGCCTGGGTACGGGCGAAAACCGCATGTGAAGTGGCCGAAATCTCTTATAAGAAATTCCGTCAGCTGATCCAGGTGAACCCGGACATTCTGATGCGTCTCTCTTCGCAAATGGCTCGCCGTCTGCAGGTCACGTCTGAGAAAGTGGGCAACCTGGCCTTCCTCGACGTGACGGGCCGTATCGCCCAGACGCTGCTGAACCTGGCGAAGCAACCGGATGCCATGACCCACCCGGACGGTATGCAAATTAAAATTACCCGCCAGGAAATTGGTCAGATCGTCGGCTGCTCTCGTGAAACCGTTGGTCGTATTTTGAAAATGCTGGAAGATCAGAACCTGATTTCCGCGCACGGTAAAACCATCGTCGTCTACGGCACCCGTTAAGTTGCTAAGCGGCGTATTGCTCCCGCAGTACGCCGTTTTTGTTTTTCCCTCATGTGGCGCAGGCTGATTTACCACCCGGAAGTCAACTATGCACTGCGGCAAACGCTGGTGCTGTGTCTGCCCGTGGCCATCGGTCTTCTGCTCGGCCATCTCCAGCAGGGGCTGTTATTTTCCTTAGTCCCCGCCTGCTGCAACATTGCCGGTCTTGATACCCCGCATAAGCGCTTTTTCAAACGCCTGATTATCGGCGGCTGCCTGTTTGCCGGATGCAGTCTGGTGGTGCAGTTGCTGCTTGCCCAGTCGATACCCCTGCCGTTTATTCTCAGCGGCCTGGCGCTCTTGCTCGGCGTTACCGCGGAGATCAGTTCGCTGCACGCGCGGCTGCTGCCCGCGTCGCTGATCGCCGCCATCTTTACCCTGAGCCTGGCGGGCAATATGCCCATCTGGGAGCCGCTGCTGATCTACGCCTTCGGCACGCTGTGGTACGGCGTGTTTAACTGGTTCTGGTTCTGGCTGTGGCGCGAACAGCCGCTACGGGAGTCGCTTAGCCTGCTTTACCGGGAGCTGGCGGACTACTGTGAAGCCAAATACAGCCTGCTGACCCAGCATACCGATCCCTCGACCGCCCTGCCGCCGCTGCTCACCCGCCAGCAGAAAGTGGTCGATCTGATTACCCAGTGCTATCAGCAGATGCATATGCTGGCCGCTAACCAACGCAACGATCATAAGCGCCTGCTGCGGGCGTTTCAGATGGGGCTGGATCTGCAGGAGCATATTTCGGTCAGCCTGCATCAGCCGGAAGAGGTGCAAAAGCTGGTGGAACGCAGCCATGCCGAAGCGGTGATCCGCTGGAACGCGCAGACCGTCGCCGCCCGCCTGCGCGTGCTGGCGGATGACATGCTCTATCATCGCTTTCCAAAGCGCTTTCAGATGGATAAACAGATCGAGGCTCTGGAAAAGATCGCCAGACAACATCCGGATAACCCGGTCGGCCACTTCTGCGCCTGGCACTTCAGCCGCATCGCCCGGGTGCTGCATACCCAGCGCCCGCTGTATGCCCGGGACCTGATGGCCGACAAAGAGCGTCGTTTACCGCTATTGCCCGCGCTAAAGAACTACCTGTCGCTAAAATCGCCCGCGCTGCGCAATGCCGCCCGCATCAGCGTGATGCTGAGCGTCGCCAGCCTGATGGGCAACGCCCTGCACTTGCCTAAGCCCTACTGGATCCTGATGACGGTGCTTTTCGTCACCCAGAACGGCTATGGCGCCACCCGGGTGCGTATTGTTCACCGGGCGGCAGGGACGCTCGCCGGCCTGACGATCGCCGGGCTGACCTTGCATTTTCACGTTCCGGAGAGCTACACCCTGAGCGGGATGCTGCTGATTACCCTGCTCAGCTATCTGATCATTCGCAAACACTATGGCTGGGCGATGGTTGGGTTTACGGTGACGGCGGTATATACCCTGCAGCTGCTGACGCTTAACGGCGAACAGTTTATTATCGCCCGGCTGATCGACACCCTTATCGGCTGCCTGATCGCCTTCGGCGGGATGGTCTGGCTGTGGCCGCAGTGGCAGAGCGGCCTGCTGAAAAAAAACGCCCACGATGCGCTGGAGGCCGACCAGCAGGCAATTCGCCTGATCCTCAGCGCCGATCCAAAAGCCCCCGCGCTGGCCTATCAACGCATGCGCGTCAACCAGGCGCACAACGCGCTCTACAACTCCCTGAATCAGGCGATGCAGGAACCCGGGTTTAATACCCACTATCTGGAAGATATGAAGCTGTGGGTGACGCACAGCCAGTTTATCGTCGAACACATCAACGCTATGACCACCCTGGCCCGGGAGCATACGATGCTGACCCCGGATCTTGCCCAGCGCTATCTCGAATCCTGTGAGATTGCGCTGCAGCGCTGCCAGCAGCGGCTGGACAGCGATGGTCCCGGCAGCGCAGGGGATGCCAATATTATGGAGTCGCCGGAAAGCGAGGCGCCGATCGGTCCGTTAAGCACCATGGAGCAGCATCTGCAACGCATTCTGGGCCATCTGAACACCATGCACACCATTTCGTCAGTGGCATGGCGTCAGCGGCCGCACCATGGCATCTGGCTGCGGAAGATCAACCGTTAATCACCTTTGCCACCGCCTGGGCAAAGCGCGCCATCCCTTCAGTAATATCCTGCTCGTCGATGATCAGCGAGGGAACAAAACGCATCACGTCCGGCCCGGCGTTGAGCACCATGACGCCGGCGTCGGCCGCGGCATAGAGGAAATCACGCGCGCGGCCTTTGTGCTGCGGCTTGAGTTCCGCGCCGATCAGCAGGCCCATCCCGCGTATATCACTGAACAGATCAAACTCGGCATCCAGCCGCTGCAGGTGTTTGACAAATAGTTCGCGCTTCGCGCTCACGCCATCCAGCACCGCCGGGGTATTGATCAGATCGAAGGCGGCGTTGGCGACCGCGCAGGCCAGCGGGTTGCCGCCGTAGGTTGAGCCATGGGAGCCCGCATGGAAGGCGCTGGCGATCTCGTGGGTGGTCAGCATGGCGCTGACCGGGAAGCCGCCGCCCAGCGCTTTGGCGCTGGTCAGAATATCCGGGGTCACGCCGTAGTGCATATAGGCGAACAGCGAGCCGGTACGCCCCATACCGCACTGTACTTCATCAAAGACGAGCAGCGCCTGGTACTGATCGCACAGCTCGCGCAGTCCCTGCAGAAAAGCCGGCGTGGCCGCCGTCACGCCGCCTTCGCCCTGAATCGGCTCCACCACCACCGCGCAGGTGTGGTCATCCATCACCGCTTTTACCGCCTGCAGATCGTTGAAGGGAACATGGACAATATCCGCCGGTTTTGGGCCGAAACCATCGGAATACTTCGGCTGACCGCCGACGGAAACGGTAAACAGGGAGCGGCCATGAAAGGCATTATGGAAGGCGATGATTTTGGTTTTATACGGGCTATGGCGGGTCACCGCATAGTGACGTGCCAGCTTAAAGGCCGTTTCATTGGCTTCGGTGCCGGAGTTCATAAACACCACGCGCTCGGCGAAGGTAGCCTCGACAAGTTTACGTCCCAGACGCAGCGCCGGCTCATTGGTAAAGACGTTGCTGGTGTGCCACAGCGTTTCGCCCTGCTGATGCAGCGCCGCCACCAGCGCCGGATGGCAATGGCCAAGCGCCGTCACCGCGATACCGCCGGCGAAATCGATATACTCTTTCCCCTGCTGATCCCAGACGCGGCTGCCCTTCCCCTTCACCGGGATGAATTCTGCCGGTGCATAAATTGGCAAAATAACTTCATCGAATGTGGCGCGGGTGATTGCCGGTTGTTCAGTTGCCATGTCTTACCCATCCCTCTTCGTTACGCAGATGCGATTATGATAATCTAATCACAAAATATGCATAAAAAATCAGTCAATAGCAACTGAAAATCACCGTTTCAAAAAGTTGGCCAGCAATTGATGGCCCTGCTCGCTGAGGATGCTTTCCGGATGAAACTGCACGCCCTCGAGATCCCATTCGCGGTGACGGATCCCCATAATCTCACCGCTGGCGCTGCGGGCAGTGACGTTAAACTCGGACGGGAGCGTCGGCGGGTCAATCACCAGCGAGTGATAGCGGGTCACCGTCAGGGGATTATTCAGCCCCTGAAACACCCCTTCGCCGTTATGCTCGATAAGCGAGGTTTTGCCATGCATGACCTGGGCCGCCCGCACGATAGTCGCGCCAAACGCCTGGGCGATCGCCTGATGCCCGAGACAGACGCCCAGCAGCGGCGTTTTTCCGGCATAGTGGCGGATAACCGCGAGGGAAATCCCCGCCTCATCCGGCGTGCAGGGGCCTGGCGAGATCACGATTTTCTCCGGCGCCAGCGCCGCTATCTCCTCCAGCGTCAACGCATCGTTGCGCCTGACCAGTACTTCCGCCCCCAGTTCGCAGAAGTACTGATACAGATTCCAGGTGAAAGAGTCATAGTTATCGATAAGCAGGATCATAGCGGCTCCGGAACAATCAAAACCGGGCTATTCTACTCAGATTCCCGCGCTTCGCTTACCACTTTGCGAAAGATCGCCACCAGCGGGGCCAGATCGCCCATCGCGCTCTGCTGGCAGGCCGCACTCCAGCCGGCGGGGTCAACGTCACGCCAGTTAAGAAGGTAGCCGGCATGTATCGCCAGCTGTTCAAAGAAAATGCGCTGGGTCAGGCCATTGCCAAGACGAAAAGGGTGCAGCACATTAATTTCACCATAGAACCAGCTCAGGCGTTCGATGAAGGTATCGCGCGGCAGGCCACTGAGATAATCCTCCTGCTCAAGGGCCTGCATCAGGGCATTCCCCTCCTCCTCGATCCGGGCAAAGTGGCAGAACGGCGTATCGTCCAGGTAGAGGTTCACTTCACGCAAGCGGCCCGCCCAGTCAAACAGATCCTGATACAACTGGTGATGAATAGCGCACAGATAGGGTAAGCCGCGCACCCGCGGGCCCAGCGGCAGAGTGGCCGCCCGCAGCGCTGTCATCTCAAAGGCGGCCTGCTGCAGATTTTTAGCCTGGCGGATGCCGAGACGGTTGCGCAGTACGTTCAGCGCCGGATAGAGATAAGGATCGCGTTCATCGCCGAATTTATCGCTCATACTACCTCCGCAACGTCGCCAGACGCGCCAGCGCCTCTTCGGCAGTCAGCGTAACCAGCGGCACCGTCACGCCTTCAAGGCGACGGCTGGCCTGAAAATTGGTATTGCGTGTCTGTTCCCAGAGTCGGGATTTTTGCTTATCGGTGAGTGGACGCATCGTCGCCCCCCTTATCGTCCCCTGTGTGCCACAAGTATAAGCAGCAATTTCAGGTTATGCCGGGAGGCGACCGGGCGCGGCGATAGACCACCGCGCCGCGGGAGGATTAGGGCAGCACTTTCGCTGAGAGGATAACGACTGGTTTGGTCGGCACATTCTGGTACGGACCAACGTTATGGGTCTGGACCTGGGAGATCTTATCCGCAACATCCATCCCCTTCACCACTTTGCCGAATACCGCATAGCCAAAGTCGCGCTGGCCATGGTCGAGGAAGGCGTTATCCGCCACGTTGATGAAGAACTGACTGGTGGCGCTATCCTGATCGGCGGTGCGCGCCATCGCGATGGTGCCGCGGGTGTTGCGCAGGCCGTTGTCTGCTTCATTCTTGATCGGCGGGTTAGGCTGCTTCTGCTGCATCTGTTCGTTAAAGCCGCCGCCTTGCACCATGAATCCCGGGATCACGCGGTGAAAGGTGGTGTTGTTGTAGAAGCCGCTGTTGACGTACTTCAGGAAGTTATCCACGGAAATCGGGGCTTTCTGGCTGTTTAACTCAAGCTCAATGTTACCTGCCGAAGTGGTCAGCAGCACATGCGGATCGCCCTTTGCCGCCATGGCCGGGGAGAACGCTGAAATAGCGAAAACGGCAGCCATCGCCGCCAGTGTTGATTTGAGCATGGAAATTCCTTAACGGAGCAGAATAAAAGCGAGTGCCTTGATTCTAAAGAGCCTTTGCATCCTGGGCCAGCCTTTTACCAAATTTTACTTAGCTGTAATAATTGTAACCGCGCAAACGATCTCCTTTGCAGCGAACAAGCGTGATGCAGATCACATTAAAACATGCAAAAGATAACCTATTTCACAATAAACATTTAATTACATCACCTGAACGAATAAAATCTGTCCGCCCGGCGCAGCGTCAACGCGCTTTACCTTTCTATTCACAGGCCAGTCATGACTAACAGCAACCGT
This sequence comes from Klebsiella sp. 64, assembly GCF_018223915.1. Classification (NCBI taxonomy): domain Bacteria; kingdom Pseudomonadati; phylum Pseudomonadota; class Gammaproteobacteria; order Enterobacterales; family Enterobacteriaceae; genus Klebsiella; species Klebsiella sp. 64. The sequence continues at coordinate 337,709 of NZ_JAGRQZ010000005.1, read as the reverse complement.
ATTAAGCTCACATGGATCAGCTTCTTCTCCTACGCCCTGACCGGCGCGTTGGTGATCGTCACCGGGATGGTGATGGGTAACATTGCGGATTATTTCCATCTGCCCGTTTCCAGTATGAGCAACACCTTTACCTTTCTGAACGCCGGTATTCTTATCTCCATCTTCCTAAATGCCTGGCTGATGGAAATCGTGCCGCTGAAAACTCAGCTGCGCTTTGGCTTTATTTTGATGGTGCTGGCGGTGGCCGGCCTGATGCTCAGCCACAGCCTGGCGCTGTTCTCCGCGTCAATGTTCGTTCTTGGCCTGGTGAGCGGGATCACCATGTCGATCGGGACCTTCCTGATCACCCATATGTATGAAGGCCGTCAGCGCGGGGCGCGTCTGCTGTTTACCGACTCCTTCTTTAGCATGGCGGGCATGATTTTCCCGATGGTCGCCGCCGTCCTGCTGGCGCGCAGCATCGAGTGGTACTGGGTCTACGCCTGTATTGGTCTGGTGTATGTCGCTATTTTCGTCCTGACTTTCGGCTGTGATTTCCCGGTGCTGGGCAAAAAAGCCCAGAGCGAAAACAGCCAGCCGGTGGTGAAAGAGAAGTGGGGCATCGGCGTACTGTTCCTCTCCGTTGCGGCGCTGTGCTACATCCTCGGTCAGCTGGGCTTTATCTCCTGGGTACCGGAATATGCGAAGAGCCTGGGCATGAGCCTCGGCGACGCCGGTAAACTGGTGAGCGATTTCTGGATGTCCTACATGATCGGCATGTGGTCATTCAGCTTCATCCTGCGCTTCTTCGACCTGCAGCGTATCTTAACCATCCTCGCCGGGCTCGCGACGGTGCTGATGTACCTGTTTATCAATGGTTCGCCGGAGCATATGCCGTGGTTTATTCTGACCCTGGGCTTCTTCTCCAGCGCCATTTACACCTCGATCATTACGCTCGGTTCGCAGCAGACGCGGGTCGCTTCGCCGAAGCTGGTGAACTTTATCCTCACCTGCGGCACCATCGGCACCATGCTCACTTTCGTGGTCACCGGCCCGATTGTGGCGGCCAGCGGTCCCCTGGCCGCGCTGCACACCGCTAACGGCCTCTATGCCGTGGTATTCGTAATGTGCTTTATCCTCGGCTTCGTCTCCCGTCATCGCCAGAACAACGCTCAGGCGGCGTCTCACTAAGCCTTCGGCCCCTTTGCATCCGCAAGGGGGCTGTTCCTCATAAAAGAAAGCTCCTCGCCACCGCGGTCAGTTTGGATCCAGCTTTGCGCCGGCTGGGTGGTCGCGATCACCCTTCCCTGGCGAATTGACCAGCGCACCGGCACCTGGCAGCGGACGGCCTCAAAGCCATTCTCCGCCGGGAGAATGATCAGGTTAGCCGGGTTGCCGCTGACAATGCCGTAATCCTCGAGGCCAAACGTGCGGGCGCTGTTGTCGGTGATAAGCTGCAGGCCGTCGTTGATCTGCTGGTAGCCCATCAGCTGGCAAACATGGAGCCCCATATGCAGGACCTGCAGCATATTGCCGGTCCCCAGCGGGTACCACGGGTCAAAGACGTCATCATGACCAAAGCAAACGTTGATCCCCGCCGCCAACAGCTCCTTCACCCGGGTAATGCCCCGTCGCTTCGGGTAGTCGTCAAACCGGCCCTGCAGATGAATATTCACCAGCGGATTGGCGACAAAGTTGATGCCGGAGAGCTTAAGCAAGCGGAACAGACGCGAGGTATAAGCGCCATTATAGGAGTGCATAGCGGTGGTATGGCTGGCCGTTACCCGCGGCCCTATCCCCGCTTTCAGCGCCAGCGCGGCAACGGTTTCAACAAAGCGCGACTGCTCATCGTCAATTTCATCGCAGTGAATATCCAGTGGGCGGTCATATTGCTGCGCCAGACGGAAGGCGATATGCAGCGATTCCACACCATATTCACGGGTGAACTCAAAATGCGGGATCGCCCCGACGACGTCCGCCCCCAGCTTGAGGGCCTCCTCCAGCAGCGCCTCGCCGTTGGGGTAAGAGAGGATCCCCTCCTGTGGAAAAGCGACAATCTGTAACTCGACCCATGGCGCCACCTCCTGTTTGACCTCCAGCATCGCCTTCAGCGCCGTTAACGTGGGATCGGAAACATCGACATGAGTGCGGACAAACTGCACGCCATTGGCGATCTGCCACTTCAGAGTTTTCCACGCCCGGGCTTTGACGTCCTCATGGCTGAGCAGCGCTTTCCGCTCCGCCCAGCGCTCAATCCCCTCGAACAGAGTACCGGACTGATTCCAGTTCGGCTCGCCGGCCGTCTGGGTGGTATCCAGATGGATATGCGGCTCGATAAAAGGCGGGATCGCTAGCCCGCCGCGAGCGTTCAATACCTCATAGCTTTCATCGTGCGCCTCCCCCATCGGCGTGATCGCGCCAAAGCGGCCCTTATCAATGGCTATTTGCCACAGGCCGTCGCGGTCTGCCAGGCGTACGTTCTGAATCAACCAAAGCGGCGCTGCTGTCATATCACCCTCTCTATTCAATACGGCTTGTTTTCTGTCTAACCCCAATCGCGGCTTACCCAATTCTTGTACACAAAATCAGCAAAAAGGAAAAGTCAGCGTTTTCCATGACTTATAAAAATACTGACAAATCAAACGCATACCCATTAAGTGGTAGGTGAAGTTGTCATTGATTTGCATCAATAAGCCTGATGGCTGAATCGTTAAGGTAGGCGGTAATAGAAAAGAAATCGAGGCAAAAATGAGCAAAGTCAGAATCGCTATTATCGGTAACGGCATGGTTGGCCATCGCTTTATCGAAGAGCTTCTCGATAAGGCGCCTGCCGGACAGTTCGACATTACCGTGTTCTGTGAAGAACCGCGTATCGCCTACGACCGCGTCCACCTGTCGTCTTATTTCTCCCATCACACTGCGGAAGAACTGTCGCTGGTACGCGAAGGTTTCTATGAGAAACACGGCGTCAAGGTGCTGGTCGGCGAACGGGCGATCACCATCAACCGCCAGGAGAAAGTGATCCACTCCAGCGCCGGGCGTACCGTGTTCTACGACAAGCTGATTATGGCGACCGGCTCATACCCGTGGATCCCGCCGATTAAAGGCGCGGAAACCCAGGATTGCTTCGTCTATCGCACTATTGAAGATCTTAACGCCATCGAATCCTGCGCCCGCCGCAGCAAACGCGGCGCGGTAGTCGGCGGCGGCCTGCTCGGCCTGGAAGCGGCCGGCGCGTTGAAAAACCTCGGCGTGGAAACCCATGTTATCGAATTCGCGCCGATGCTGATGGCCGAACAGCTCGACCAGATGGGCGGCGAGCAGTTGCGGCGCAAAATCGAAAGCATGGGCGTGAAAGTTCACACCAGCAAAAACACCAAAGAGATTGTTCAGCAGGGCACCGAGGCGCGCAAAACCATGCACTTCGCCGACGGTAGCGAGCTGCAGGTCGATTTCATCGTCTTCTCAACCGGGATCCGCCCGCGCGATAAGCTGGCCACCCAGTGCGGGCTGGCGGTCGCCCAGCGCGGCGGCATCATGGTCAACGATAGCTGCCAGACCTCCGATCCGGATATCTATGCCATCGGGGAATGCGCCAGCTGGAACAACCGCGTCTACGGTCTGGTCGCCCCCGGCTATAAAATGGCCCAGGTGGCCGTCGACCATCTCCTCGGCAGTGAAAATAGCTTCACCGGCGCCGACCTCAGCGCCAAGCTGAAGCTGTTGGGTGTGGACGTGGGCGGGATCGGCGATGCCCACGGCCGCACGCCGGGCGCCCGTAGCTACGTCTATCTCGACGAAAGCAAAGAAGTTTATAAGCGCCTGATCGTCAGCGCCGACAACAAAACGCTGCTCGGCGCGGTACTGGTCGGCGACACCAGCGACTACGGCAATCTGCTGCAGCTGGTGCTCAACGCCATCGAGCTGCCGGAAAACCCGGATTCGCTGATCCTCCCGGCCCACGCCGGCAGCGGCAAGCCGTCCATCGGCGTCGATAAACTGCCGGACAGCGCGCAGATCTGCTCCTGCTTTGACGTCAGCAAAGGCGACCTGATCGCCGCTATCAACAAAGGCTGCCACACCGTGGCGGCGCTGAAAGCGGAAACCAAAGCCGGGACCGGCTGCGGGGGCTGCATTCCGCTGGTCACTCAGGTGCTCAACGCCGAGCTGGCGAAACAGGGCATCGAGGTCAACAACAATCTGTGCGAACACTTCGCTTACTCCCGTCAGGAGCTGTTCCACCTGATCCGCGTGGAAGGCATCAAAACCTTCGACGAGCTGCTGGAAAAACACGGTCAGGGCTACGGCTGTGAAGTCTGTAAGCCGACCGTCGGTTCCCTGCTGGCCTCCTGCTGGAATGAGTACATCCTCAAGCCGCAGCACACGCCGCTGCAGGACAGCAACGACAACTTCCTCGCCAACATTCAGAAAGATGGTACCTATTCGGTGATCCCGCGCTCAGCTGGCGGCGAAATCACGCCGGAAGGGCTGGTCGCCGTGGGCCGCATCGCGCGTGAATTCAATCTGTACACCAAAATCACCGGCTCTCAGCGCATCGGCCTGTTTGGCGCGCAGAAAGACGACCTGCCGGAGATCTGGCGGCAGCTGATTGAAGCGGGATTCGAAACCGGCCATGCGTACGCCAAAGCGTTACGTATGGCGAAAACCTGCGTCGGCAGTACCTGGTGCCGCTACGGCGTTGGCGACAGCGTCGGCTTCGGCGTAGAACTGGAAAACCGCTATAAAGGTATCCGTACCCCGCACAAAATGAAGTTCGGCGTCTCCGGCTGCACCCGTGAATGCGCGGAAGCGCAGGGTAAAGACGTTGGGATCATCGCCACCGAGAAAGGCTGGAACCTGTACGTGTGCGGTAACGGCGGGATGAAACCGCGCCACGCCGATCTACTGGCCGCGGACCTCGATCGCGAGACGCTCATCAAATATCTCGACCGCTTTATGATGTTCTACATCCGCACCGCCGATAAGCTGACCCGCACTGCCCCGTGGCTGGACAATATGGAAGGCGGTATCGACTATCTGCGCAGCGTCATCATCGATGACAAGCTCGGTCTGAACGACCATCTGGAAGAAGAGCTGGCTCGCCTGCGCGCCGCCTTCGCCTGCGAGTGGACCGAGACCGTCAACAACCCGGCGGCGCAGACCCGCTTCAAACACTTTATCAACAGCGACCAACGCGACCCGAACGTTCAGGTGGTGCCGGAACGTGACCAGCACCGCCCGGCCACGCCGTATGAGCGTATCCCGGTTACTCTGGTGGAGGAAAAAGCATGAGCCAGTGGGTAAATATCTGCAGCATCGACGACATCCTGCCGGCCACCGGCGTCTGCGCCCTGCTCGGTCAGCAGCAGGTGGCGATCTTCCGTCCCTACCATGACGACAGGGTATTCGCCATCAGCAACATTGATCCGTTCTTCAACGCCAGCGTGCTGTCTCGCGGGATTATCGCCGAGCATGACGGCGCGCTATGGGTCGCCAGCCCGCTGAAAAAACAGCGCTTCCGCCTGAGCGACGGCCTGTGCATGGAAGATGCCAGCCACTCTATCGCCCGCTTCGACGCCCGCGTGAAAGACGGACACGTTCAGCTTAAAGCGTAAGTCCTTCTCCCTCCCCCCGGCCACGGGGGGAGATATAAGTAACAGTTCTGACCGACAGCGCATGAGTGCGGGATATGTCGCATGTTTTGTATTACCTTTGCTGCTATTCTACGACCACTCGTTTTCTACCCCTTATTTTTATGAGGTTATTCTGTGGATCACTTACCCATATTCTGCCAGTTGCGCCAGCGCGATTGTTTACTGGTTGGCGGCGGGGATGTCGCCGAACGCAAAGCCCGTCTGCTGCTGGATGCTGGCGCTAACGTCACGGTCAATGCGCTCGACTTCACGCCCCAGTTTCAGGTGTGGGCTGATTCACAGATGCTAACACTGGTGCAGGAGGAGTTTATCCCCTCGCTGCTGGATAACTGCTGGCTGGCCATCGCCGCTACTGATGATGAGACGGTCAACCAGCAGGTTAGCGAGGCGGCCGAAGCGCGGCGTATCTTCTGTAATGTGGTGGATGCCCCGCGCCAGGCCAGCTTTATCATGCCGTCGATCATCGATCGCTCGCCGCTGATGGTCGCCGTCTCCTCGGGCGGGACATCACCGGTTCTGGCGCGCCTGCTGCGCGAGAAACTGGAGTCAATTCTGCCCCTGCATCTCGGCCAGCTGGCCCGCTATGCCGGCCATCTGCGCGCGCGGGTTAAGCAGCAGTTTGCCACCGTAGGCGAGCGTCGCCGCTTCTGGGAGAAGCTGTTTGTTAACGACCGTCTGGCGCAGTCGCTGGCTAATGACGATCGGCAGGCAGTCGCGGATACCACTGAGCAGTTGCTGACGGAGCCGTTGGAGCATCGCGGCGAGGTGGTGCTGGTTGGCGCCGGCCCCGGTGACGCCGGGCTGCTCACGCTCAAAGGCCTGCAGCAGATCCAGCAGGCTGACGTGGTGGTCTATGATCGGCTGGTCTCCGATGACATCATGAATCTGGTGCGCCGTGATGCCGATCGGGTGTTCGTCGGCAAGCGCTCAGGCTACCACTGCGTCCCGCAGGAGGAGATCAACCAGATCCTGCTGCGCGAAGCGCAAAAAGGAAGACGCGTGGTCCGGCTGAAAGGCGGCGATCCCTTTATCTTTGGCCGCGGAGGGGAAGAGCTGGAGACGCTTTGCGAGGCGGGCATCCCCTTCTCCGTTGTGCCTGGCATTACCGCCGCCTCCGGCTGCTCCGCTTATTCGGGGATCCCCCTGACCCACCGCGATTTCGCCCAGGGCGTCCGCCTGGTCACTGGCCACCTGAAAACCGGCGGCGAGCTGGACTGGGCGAACCTGGCGGTGGAGAAGCAAACCCTGGTGTTCTACATGGGTCTGAACCAGGCGCCGGCGATCCGCGAGAAGCTTATCGCTCACGGCATGGCTGAAGATATGCCCGCCGCCATCGTCGAGAACGGCACCGCTGTGACGCAAAAAGTGGTCAGCGGCACCTTAGGACAACTGGATATTCTGGCGCAGCAGATGGCCAGCCCGGCGCTGATCATCGTCGGCCGCGTGGTCGGTCTGCGGGATAAACTGAACTGGTTTTCGAACCATTAACCTTGCCTCCCATAAAGTGACAGGCATAAAAAAGGGCGGGATAGCATCCCGCCCTTTTAGCTGTTGCGTCGCTTACGGCTTGGCGACAAAGCCAATCGCTTCGTATACCGCTTTCAGGGTTTGAGAAGCCCGCGCGCTGGCCTTTTCCGCACCGTCTCTCATCACCTGATTGAGAAATGCTTCGTCGTTACGGAAACGGTGATAGCGCTCCTGCAGGTCAATCAGCATGCCCGATACCGCTTCGGCGACTTCGCCTTTCAGGTGGCCATACATTTTGCCTTCAAAATGCTGTTCCAGCTCAGGAATAGTTTTCCCGGTAACCGCGGAGAGGATATCCAGCAGGTTGGAGACGCCCGCTTTCTCTTTCAGATCGTAACGCACTACCGGCGGCTCGTCGGAGTCGGTGACCGCACGTTTAATCTTCTTGACCACCGATTTCGGATCTTCCAGCAGGCCGATGACGTTGTTGCGGTTGTCGTCGGACTTGGACATCTTTTTCGTCGGCTCCAGCAGCGACATCACGCGCGCGCCGGATTTAGGGATAAACGGCTCAGGCACTTTAAAAATATCGCCGTAGATGGCGTTAAAACGCTGGGCGATATCGCGGCTTAGCTCAAGGTGCTGTTTCTGATCTTCGCCCACCGGAACCTGGTTGGTCTGGTACAGCAGAATGTCAGCGGCCATCAGTACCGGATAATCAAACAGACCGGCGTTGATGTTCTCCGCGTAGCGCGCTGACTTGTCTTTAAACTGAGTCATGCGGCTCAGTTCGCCGAAATAGGTGTAGCAGTTCAGCGCCCAGCCTAGCTGGGCATGTTCCGGCACGTGCGACTGCACGAAGATAGTGCTTTTCTGCGGGTCGATGCCGCAGGCCAGATACAGCGCCAGGGTGTCCAGCGTCGCCTTGCGCAGCTGCTGCGGATCCTGGCGCACGGTGATGGCGTGCTGGTCCACGATGCAATAGATGCAGTGGTAATCGTCCTGCATGTTTACCCACTGACGCAGCGCACCCATATAGTTGCCAATGGTCAGTTCACCTGAGGGCTGTGCGCCACTAAAAACGATGGGCTTAGTCATGTTTCAATTCCTGAGTTTCACTGTGCGGTAACCCGAGAGCGGGTAAGAGTTCGTTAAACTGGTCGAAGAGATAGTCCGGCTCGCTCAGCGCAAGCGGTTCACCATAGTTATAACCGTAGGTCAGACCAACAGAGCAGCAGCCTGCCGCTTTGGCCGCCTGAATATCATTGCGCGAATCGCCGACAAACAGCAGCTCGGCTGGAGCCAGAGAGAGCTTTTCCGCCACCAGCAGCAGCGGTTCCGGATGCGGCTTTTTATTCTGCACGTCATCGCCGCCAATCACCACGGTAAAATATTTCGCAATATCGAGCGCGTCCAACAGCGGGGCGACAAACGGCGTCGGCTTATTTGTAACCAGCGCCAGCGGCAGGCCTTTGGCATGCAGCGCGCCGAGCGTATCGGCCACCGCCGGGAACAGGAAACTGCCCTCTTCCGCCGCTTCGGCGTAATAGCGGTCAAACAGTTTACGCAAAATGCGCAGCTGCTCGTCTTGCGGAATATCATGATCGTCGACGGAAGGCTTGCCCATCGCCGCACGTAACGTTGCTCGCTCCTGACGAGCCCAGGTCAGCGCCCGCTCCATCAGGACATCGGCGCCGTTACCGATCCAGGTGATAACGCGTTCTTCTCCCGCCACCGGCAGCTCCAGGGCGTACAGAGCGTTATCAACCGCCGAGGTTAGACCCGGCGCGCTGTCCACCAGCGTGCCGTCGAGATCAAATGCGATGCCGCGGATCGCCTGTAATTTATCCATGACTCACCTTCGCTAATTCACTACGCATTTGATCAATGACTTGCTTGTAGTCCGGCTGACCGAAGATCGCCGAACCGGCAACAAACATATCCGCACCCGCCGCGGCGATTTCGCCGATATTGCTGGCTTTCACGCCGCCATCCACTTCCAGGCGGATGTCGTAGCCGGACGCATCGATGCGCTGGCGCACTTCACGCAGTTTATCCAGCGTCTGGGGAATAAAGGACTGGCCGCCAAAGCCCGGGTTAACCGACATCAGCAGGATCACGTCCAGCTTATCCATCACGTAATCGAGGTAGCTCAGCGGCGTCGCCGGGTTAAACACCAGGCCCGCTTTACAGCCGTGCTCTTTGATAAGCTGCAGGCTGCGATCGACGTGTTCGGAGGCTTCCGGATGGAAGGTGATAATGCTGGCGCCGGCTTCGGCAAAATCAGGAATGATGCGGTCGACCGGCTTCACCATCAGGTGAACGTCGATTGGCGCGGTAATACCGTAATTACGCAGTGACTTCAGCACCATCGGGCCAATCGTCAGGTTTGGCACGTAGTGGTTGTCCATAACGTCGAAGTGCACGACATCCGCACCCGCCGCCAGCGCCTTCGCGGTATCCTCACCCAGACGGGCAAAATCAGCCGACAGAATCGAAGGGGCAATCAAATACTGCTTCATCCGCATCTCCTTGAAATTTATTTGGTCTTAGGCGGACGGTAGAGCGCTAATAGCTCGTCCACCTTTTTACGCGTACCACCGTTGCTGCTGATGCTGCGCCGAACCTTCACAATATGCGTTTCTGCCGCGTTTTTATACCATTCCTGCGTCAGCGGCGTGCGGTGGTTGGAAATCAGCACCGGGATGCGCTTTTTCATCAGCGATTCCGCCTTTTGCGCCAGCAGTACCTGTTGTTCCAGGTTGAAACTGTTGGTGTGGTAGGCGGTAAAGTTCGCCGTCGCCGTTAGCGGCGCATAGGGCGGATCGCAATACACCACTGTGCGGCTATCCGCACGTTGCATGCACTCTTCGTAAGATTCGCAGTAAAACTCGGCGTTTTGCGCCTTCTCGGCGAAATGATAGAGCTCAGCTTCGGGGAAATAGGGCTTTTTATAACGGCCAAACGGCACATTGAACTCGCCGCGCAGATTGTAGCGGCACAGGCCGTTGTAGCCGTGACGGTTCAAATACAGGAACAGCACCGCGCGACGCAGCGGATCCTGGCTTTGGTTAAATTCATCACGATACAGGTAGTAGCGCTCAGCGACGTTATTTTCCGGGGTAAACATCTCACGGGCGGCGGCGACGTATTCGTCGGTGCGCAGTTTGACGATGTTGTACAGGCCGATTAAGTCACTGTTGATATCCGCGAGGATATAACGAGAAAAGTCGGTATTAAGAAATACCGACCCGGCGCCCACAAAGGGCTCGATCAAGCACTCGCCTTCCGGCAAATGCTTTTTAATATCGTCAAGCAGGGGGAACTTTCCCCCTGCCCACTTCAGAAAAGCGCGATTCTTTTTCATGCTGCCTAACTAATTACACGTTCTCCGGCTGTGGAGAAAGCTCCGACAGCATCCTGCGCTTAAGACTACCCCACGGCATTATTTCAGGTCAGCCTGAACCTGATGCAGCGGTTTTGCCCATGGATTTTTCGCCTGCACGTCCGCCGGCAGCGAGGTGACAGCACGTTTCGCTTCATCTTTCGATGCATAGATACCGCTCACCAGCACGTACCATGGTTGGCCGTTACGCGACGTTTCATAGACAACATATTTATCCAGCTTCTCTTTCTTCGCCCAGTTGTTGAGGTTGTCGTAGTTAGAGGAGCTGCTGAGCTGCAGAGTATAGTGACCCGACGGCGCAGTTTTCATTGAGCTGACGTCACCTGCCGTCTTCCCGGTCTTCGCTGCCGGCGCTGCCGCAGCTGCCGTTGCCGCTGGCGCTGCGGTCGTCGTGGTCGGTTTGCTCTGAGCGGTGGCCACCGGTTTGCTTTCGCTGACGGACGTTTTCGCCGGAGCAGTGGTCGCCGTGCTTTCAACATGCTTCGGCTGGACCGGCTTCGATTCTACCGGCGTTTTCGCCACGGCCTGTGGCTTCGACTGCGGCTTCGCTTCGATAACGGTATGCTTACGTTCAGCCGGACGCGGGGTCGCTGCTGTCTGACGCTCGGTCGCCTGGCGCGGCGCCGCGGTGCCATTGGCGCCATTCCGGATTGGCGCGACGGTAGCCGGTTCAGTCGGCAGCGTCGAGTTAGCCACGGCGCCGTCCAGTTGGCCCTGCTGCTGGGTCAACGCATTGTTCAGATCGCCCTGAACTTCGATACGCTGCTGGCCCTGCGGCGCAACCGCTGCCTGGCCCTGCGTCGGGTTCGCGGCAATAGGCGGTACCGTTACGTCCTGCTGTGAGGTGCTGTTAGCGGCGGCAGTCTGGTCCTGGCCCGCAGCAGGCATGCTGGCGGACTGGTCGTCAGACAGATTAATGCTCTTCTCGCCGGAAGCGGTCTGCTGGCTGGAAGATGATGGCGATTTCAGTGCGGAACCGATACCCACGATCAACAGCAGCAGCACCAGAATCCCCACACCCATCATGATGTACTGGCGGGAGGCCGGTTTGGCCGGCGCTTTTTTACGCTTGCGCGGACGACGCTCTACAGGCTGCTCTTCGAGCATCTCCTCGTCTTGCGCATCCAGTTCTTCTTCGAACTCTTCCTCTTCACGCTCGCGACGGGCCTTACCAGCGCGCGTCGGACGGCCTTCATCGGCATCAAGATCAACATCGTCAAAATTGATCTGCGGATCGGCATCACGCTCGGAAGACTGACGGGAACGACCAGCACGACGATCGTTGCGATCGGCTTTCATATCGTCTTCTGGTTTGAAATCATCCATTTAACACCCCACTAAAAGGCTTATGCTCACGATTATTGCACATCACCCGAAATGATAACGCCGCGCGAACGCGGCCAGACCTTCTTATTGTTGCGCCTGCTGAGTATCAGCAATCGCGCCAAGAACCACATCGTGCGGCACTCCGCCGCGCAGCTCGCTGCTTCCTATTGCGAGCGGGAGCACCAGCCGCATTTCGCCAGCCAGTACCTTTTTATCGCGCATCATATGGGGCAAATACGCCTGCGCACTCATTTCCTGCGGGCCGCGTACCGGTAAGCCTGCACGCTTGAGCAGCTCGATAATGCGCTGAGTATCCTGCGCGCGGAACTGCCCCAGCCGTTCGGACGTGCGTGCCGCCATCACCATACCTGCCGCCACCGCTTCGCCATGCAGCCAGTTACCGTAGCCCATTTCCGCTTCGATAGCATGGCCGAAGGTATGTCCAAGATTGAGTAAAGCACGTAACCCGGTTTCACGCTCGTCGGCTGCCACAACCTCCGCTTTCAGTTCACAGCAGCGGCGAATGCAGTACGCCATGGCGGTATCGTCCAGCGCCAGCAGCGCATCAATGTTGTTTTCCAGCCAGCTGAAGAATTCACCATCCAGGATCACCCCGTACTTGATGACCTCAGCCAGTCCGGAAGCGAGCTCGCGCTTCGGCAGAGTTTTCAGACAGTTAAGATCAACTACCACGGAAACCGGCTGCCAGAAGGCGCCAATCATGTTTTTGCCGAGAGGGTGGTTCACTGCGGTTTTGCCGCCGACCGACGAGTCGACCTGCGACAACAGGGTGGTAGGGACCTGGATGAAACGCACGCCGCGCTGATAGCTTGCCGCGGCGAAACCGGTTAAATCACCGATCACCCCCCCGCCAAGCGCCACCAGAGTGGTGTCGCGGCCATGTGGTTTTTGCAACAGCGCAGTAAACACGGTATCCATCACCGCCAGGCTTTTGTATTGCTCGCCGTCTGGCAGAATGACGCTGTCAACGTTGACCCCTGACTGCTCCAGCGCAGAGCGGACGGTATCCAGATAAAGCGGCGCCAGCGTTTCGTTGGTGACCAGCATAGCCTGGTCGCCCGACTTGAGTGGCAGGAAGGAAGCTGGATCGTTAAACAAACCAGCCGCGATGGTAATCGGGTAACTACGTTCCCCGAGGGTAACAGTAAGCCTCTCCATAACGCGACATCCACCTCAATGACTATTACTCTGACGCACTTTTATTAAGCCAGAATCAGTTGCTTTCCAGCATATGAATAATCTGGTTCGCGACGACTTTCGCACTCTGATCGTCTGTGCGGATAGTCACATCGGCGATCTCTTCATACAGCGGGTTACGCTCGTCAGCCAGCGCTTCCAGCACTTCACGAGGCGGCGCATCGACTTGTAGCAAAGGACGCTTTTTATCGCGCTGCGTACGGGCCAACTGCTTCTCGATCGTAGTTTCCAGGTAGACCACCACGCCGCGGGCGGAGAGACGGTTACGCGTTTCACGGGATTTTACAGAGCCGCCGCCAGTCGCCAGCACAATCCCCTGTTTTTCCGTCAACTCATTGATAATTTTCTCTTCACGGTCACGGAAGCCTTCTTCGCCTTCAACATCGAAGACCCAGCCCACATCAGCGCCAGTGCGTTTCTCAATCTCTTGATCAGAATCGTAAAATTCCATGTTGAGCTGTTGGGCTAACTGGCGCCCAATAGTGCTTTTGCCGGCACCCATAGGCCCAACCAGAAAGATATTGCGTTTCTCTGCCATTTTTTCGGTACTACTAAGACTATTCGTTAATGATAAACCCGCTTCGCAGACACCCAGCGCCGCAGGGCATGAACTGAAACCTCATATGCAATAGAGCGAGAGTCAGACTAAAAATTATCTCAATACTCCGGCTGGTTTGGCAACTGAATAAAATCGCCGGACAATAAAGGGAGGATTGATGTCGTACCCGACTCTCAAATCGGTACCCCTTGTATGCTAAATCCGTCCTCACGTCAAACACCTGAAACGTGTTTAGCATGAAAAACCTGCTTAACGTACTGCCAGAATCCGTGGCGTAATAAAGACAACCAGTTCGCGACGTTCATTATCTTTCCCGTCACGACGAAACAGACGTCCCAGTACCGGGATATCGCCAAGCAGCGGGACGCTGTCGCGGGCGATTTTGTTTTTCTGCGAAAAGATGCCGCCCAACGCTAAAGTCTCGCCGCTGCGAACTTCCACCAGGGTCTCTATCTCCTGCTTATCGATGGCCAGCGCTTCGCCGTTTTCCTGCTTCAGCACCTGGCCTGGCGTATTCTCGCTTATTCGCAGCTTAAGCCGCACTCTTCCCTGCTGCAGCACCGTCGGCGTGACCTCCATGCCCAGCACCGCCTCTTTGAACTCCACCGAAGTGGCGCCGCTTTCGCCACTGGAAACCTGATAGGGGATCTCGCTTCCCTGCTTGATGCTGGCAGGCTGCATGTGGGAGGCCAATAAACGCGGGCTGGCAATAATTTCGACCTGCTGCTTGCGCTCCAGCGCGGATAGCTCCAGCTCAAGCAAGCGACCGTTGATCTTGCCGATGTTAAACCCTGCGCGGGTGCTGGCATCGTTTACCGATACATCGCTGCTTAGGGTGGTGATTTGCCCGGAGCCTGGCGGGCTTCCGGCTTCCGCAAGCCGCCACTTCACCCCCAGCTCACGAAGGCTGGTTTCGCTCATCGACACGATATGGGCGGCCAGCTCCACCTGGCCGACCGGCAGATCCATCTCCTGCGCCCAGGCCTTCAACGCCGGCAGGTGCCGGGCATCATCGCGGATCAGCAGCCGATTAGTCCGCTTGTCCGCCATCAGGTGTCCCCTGGCGCTGAGCAGCTTTCCGCCGCTTTTAGCCAGCTCCTCAGCGTCGGCAAAGTGCAGGGTCACGCTCTCCGCCTGCAGGGGCAGGTTCTGCAGGCGTTTCTCCTGTTCGGCTTCACGCTGCGCCTGATTTGCCTTTTGCCAGGCCTGAGTGTGCGCGTAGATGACCGTACCCTGCTGTTGCAAAGAGAGACCCGCGCTATCCGCTACCGCCCGCAGCGCCTGGCTCCAGGGAACCTTCTGCAGACGCAGGGAGAGCGTGCCGCTGACGTCCGGCGCGACGACGAGGTTCTTATGGTTCATTTCGGCCAGAGCTTGCAGCACCTGGGCCACTGGCGCATCGTCAATCACCAGCGAAACCGGTTTATCATTGCGGGCGGCGGGGGCCACCGCCAGCGGCAGCAGCAGAAGCAGCAGGCTTATCCATCGCATCATGTTGTTTCCCTTCACGTTGCCAGCGCCACGCTGGCGGTTCACATCCCGAAGACGTGACGATGTCCAGCTCACCGGCCGTCAGCCGGCTCACCCGCCAGCCCGTGGGCAATTGCTCATCCATGCGTACCCGTCGCCACTTTCCGTTCCCATCCTGCAGAAACCCCGTCCAGCCAGCATCATCCCCAACCGCCCCGCCATAGCGCCATTGCGAAAGCTGCGCCGTGCGGCAGGGATCCTCAACCGGCTGGAAAGGGTCACGCTCGGCCGCCAGCAGCGACAGCGGTAGCCACAGGAAGATCCAGCGTTTACCGCTCATCTTCCGCCTCCAGCAGCAGTCGCAGGCGGAGCGTCTGCGCCTCACGGCCCAGCGAAAACGAACGCGGATTCATCCCGCAGCGCGCCAGCCAGGAAAAAAGCGCGGGTACCGTTGACCAGGACAGGGTCAGCTCTATCTCGCCGCCGCTTCCCTGCGGACGCCAGGCGATAAGCTTCGCTCCGGAGAGCGGAATGGCTATGGGCGAAAATGACTGCGTGTCGATGCGCGCCCCGGGATTTTCCTCGCCGGGGATGCGCAGCGCCATGATCCGCCGCCACTGCGTTTGCAACGCCGCATCACGGGTTACCGCCGCCTGCGGCGGGCGCAGATCGCGCCAGAGCGCCACGCCGCCTCCCGACAGCCCCATTGCGAGCAGGATCGGCAGCCCTGTCCAGGCGCCCCGAAGGTTAATCCGCATCAGCGCGCGCTCCCGTCAGGGTAAAACTGAACTGCCAACGCCCCTCGGCGTCGCGCTGGGTCCCGCCGGCTTTTGCCGGCGCGAATCCCGCGACGCGAGTCAGCGCAGCCTCCACGCTGGTTAGCGCCTGCAGGTTAAGAGCCAGGCCGTCCAGCGTGAGGAGTACGCCCTGGTACTCCAGCCGCGTCAGCCACGCCTGCGCGGGCAGATCTGCCGCCAGCGCCTGCAGCCTGGGTTGCCATGCGGCGATCGCCGATCTGCGCTGGTACTGCTGGCGCTGCCGTTGATGCTGCTGCCACGCCTCACGCATCGCCTGCTCGCGCTGCTTAAGCGAGGCGAGCAGCTGCGCGTCGGCCGTCGTGTGAAGCGTCGCCAGGAAGTCACGCTGCAGACGCGCCGTTCGGCTCACCAGCAGGCCCATCCCGCCCAGCAGCACAATGCCGATGGTTAACAACAGGACGTAGCGCAGGCGCTGGCGGCGACGCAGGTCGCGCCAGGGAAGAAGATTAACGACATGCGTCATGCCGCCCGCCTCCCAGCGCCAGCCCAAGGGCAATGGCGTAACGATCGCCATCGGCTGGCAGCGGGGGCTGCCGACGGTGAATCACTTGCCAGACATCAAAGCGACTGGCCTCATCGCCCGCGTCAATACACAGGCGCAGCGGAATCTGAAGCTGCCCCGCCAGCTGGCTTAAGGACCCGACATCAGCGCAGGCGTCGCTGCCCCAGGCCTCACGGGTCGCCCACAGCCAGTGCTTTTCATCCCGCCACGCCAGGCCCTGGTCTGCCGCAGTCATCCAGGGGAAAAAGGCGCCGAGCGCACTGGCATCCGGTACGATGGCCGCCACCCGCAGCCGCAGCCGCCCTGCCAGCTCCCGCAGAACATTGATATCCAGCCGCTGCGCCGCCGTAACCTGCCAGCCGTCATCCCGCGAGGTAGGCGCATAATCAATACATAGCGCGGAGGCAGGCATTGCCAGCTGCTGGCTCATGGCGCTGGCTACCCACGTCGCCTGTTCCCGCTCCCGCAGGGCGAACTGGGGATACGGAAGACGCTTTTGCAGTGTGCGCACCGCGGGAAAGGCGATACTAACCTGATGCTGCGCCGGTAGCTCCCGCCGCCAGGCGGCCAGCCGCGAACCGAGTGCGCTGACGTCCGCCACCATTCCCTGACGTACCAGCCCCGGCGGCAATGGGATACGCCACCAGCGGCGCAGCGCCCAGTGTGAACGTTCATGCAATAGCGCGACAATGGCAATGCTATCCTGTTGGATATGCATTCCAAGCCGCCAGTTTCTGAAAGCCATGCTTACGATCTCCTTATCCGGCAAAACTGCCCGGCTATATCAATGCACCTGGCTTGCCTTTATACTACCGCGCGTTTGTTTATAAACTGCCCAAATAAAACTAAATGGGAAAACACCGGTGAAGTTCGTAAAGTATCTATTGATCCTTGCAGTCTGTTGCGTACTGCTGGGAGCAGGCTCGATTTTTGGCCTCTACAAATACATAGAGCCGCAACTCCCCGACGTCGCAACCCTGAAGGATGTGCGTTTGCAGATCCCGATGCAGGTCTATAGCGCCGACGGTGAGCTTATTGCGCAGTACGGCGAAAAGCGCCGTATCCCTGTGACGTTGCAGCAAATTCCCCCCGAGCTGGTGAAAGCGTTTATCGCCACCGAAGACAGCCGCTTCTATGAGCACCACGGCGTCGATCCGGTAGGTATTTTCCGCGCCGCCAGCGTGGCGATGTTTTCAGGCCACGCCTCCCAGGGCGCCAGCACCATCACCCAGCAGTTAGCGCGTAACTTCTTTCTCAGCCCCGAGAAGACGTTGATGCGTAAGATTAAAGAGGCCTTTCTGGCCATCCGCATCGAGCAGTTGCTGAATAAAGATGAAATCCTTGAGCTGTATCTGAACAAGATCTACCTCGGCTACCGCGCCTATGGCGTCGGCGCCGCGGCGCAGGTCTATTTTGGCAAACCTATCGACCAACTGACCCTGAGTGAGATGGCGGTGATTGCCGGTCTGCCGAAAGCGCCTTCCACTTTTAACCCGCTCTATTCGATGGATCGCGCGACCGCCCGTCGCAACGTGGTGCTGTCGCGTATGCTGAGCGAAGGGTACATCACCCAGGCGCAATACGATGAGGCGCGCAGCGAACCCATCGACGCCAGCTATCACGCGCCGAAAATCGCCTTCTCCGCCCCTTACCTGAGTGAAATGGTGCGCCAGGAGATGGTGAATCGCTACGGCGAGCAGGCCTACGAAGACGGTTATCGGGTCTATACCACCATTACCCGCAAAAACCAGCAGGCGGCCCAGCAGGCGGTACGCAATAACGTGCTGGATTACGATATGCGTCACGGCTACCGCGGCCCGGCCAGCGTACTGTGGAAAGTCGGCGAAACGCCGTGGGAGACGAAGAAGATCGTCGATTCGCTGAAGCGTCAGTCTGGCTACGGTCCGCTTTTCCCGGCGGTGGTCACCTCCGCGAATGCCCAGGAGGCTGTCGCGCTGTTGGCTAACGGCGACTCCGTTTCGCTGACGATGGAGGGCGTGCGCTGGGCCCGTCGCTTTATCTCTGATACGCAGCAAGGGGCGACCCCGCGTAAAGTCAACGACGTTGTGCAGGCCGGGCAGCAGATCTGGGTACGCAAGGTGGGTGACAGCTGGTGGCTGTCCCAGCTCCCGGACGTCAACTCAGCGCTGGTCTCCATTAACCCGCAAAACGGCGCGATTATTGCCCTTGTCGGCGGGTTTGACTTTAACCAGAGCAAATTCAACCGCGCCACCCAGGCGCTGCGCCAGGTCGGCTCCAACATCAAACCGTTCCTCTATACCGCCGCGATGGATAAAGGCTTAACGCTGGCAAGTATGCTCAACGATGTGCCGATCTCGCGCTGGGATGCGGGCGCAGGTTCCGACTGGCGGCCGAAGAACTCGCCGCCGCAGTATGCCGGTCCGATTCGTTTACGCCAGGGCCTGGGGCAGTCGAAAAACGTGGTGATGGTGCGCGCTATGCGCGCCATGGGCGTAGACTACGCCGCCGAGTATCTGCAGCGCTTTGGCTTCCCGGCGCAGAACATTGTCCACACGGAATCGTTGGCGCTGGGCTCAGCCTCCTTTACGCCCCTGCAGGTCGCTCGCGGTTATTCGGTGATGGCCAACGGCGGCTTCCTGGTCAATCCTTTCTTTATCAGTAAGATTGAGAACGATCAGGGCGGGGTCCTCTTCGAGGAGCGTCCGAAAATTGCCTGTCCGCAGTGTGATTTACCGGTAATTTACGGCGATACGCCAAAATCCAACGTGCTGGAAAACAAGGATGTGGAAGATGTCGCCACCTCCGCGGAACCGCAGAATGGCAACGTGCCGCCGCAGCCGCAGCTGGAGCAGGCCAACCAGTCGCTGGTCGCGCAGAGCGGCGCACAGGAATACGCGCCGCATGTGATTAACACACCGCTGGCCTTCCTGATCAAGAGCGCGCTGAACAGCAACATCTTTGGCGAGCCGGGCTGGATGGGCACCGGCTGGCGCGCCGGACGCGATCTGCAGCGGCATGACATCGGTGGGAAAACCGGGACCACCAACAGCTCGAAGGACGCCTGGTTCTCAGGCTACGGACCGGGCGTGGTGACCTCGGTTTGGATCGGCTTTGACGATCATCGTCGCGATCTTGGCCGGACCACCGCCTCCGGAGCGATTAAAGATCAGATCTCTGGCTATGAAGGCGGTGCCAAAAGCGCCCAGCCGGCCTGGGACAGCTTTATGAAGAGCGTGCTGGAAGGCGTTCCGGAAGAACCGTTAACTCCGCCGCCGGGTATCGTCACGGTGAATATCGACCGCAGCACTGGTCAGTTGGCGAACGGGGGCAATAGCCGGGCGGAGTACTTTATTGAAGGAACCCAGCCCACCCAGCAGGCAGTCCGTGAGGTGGGCACCACCCTGACTGACGGCGGCGGTGAAACCCACGAATTGTTCTGACAAAAAAAGCGCCTGCGGGCGCTTTTTTATTGCTGCTTAGCGTGGACGCTCGTTCAGAGTCGGCCCTGGGCCTGCAGCCATTCCCGCACTAAAAACAGCGCGCTGACGTTACGGGCCTCGTTAAAATCTTCTTCATCCAGCAGCGACATCAGCTGCGCCAGCGGCCAGCGCACCTGCGGTAGCGGCTCAGGTTCATCGCCCGGCAGTGACTCCGGATAGAGATCTTCCGCCACCATGATATTCATTTTGCTGGAGAAGTAGGAGGGGGCCATACTGAGCTTCTTCAAAAACGTCAGCTTATTGGCGCCATAGCCAACCTCTTCTTTCAACTCGCGATTGGCCGCTTCATCCACGGTTTCACCTGGATCAATCAGCCCTTTGGAGAAGCCCAGCTCGTAGGACTCCGTCCCCACGGCATACTCACGAATCAAAATAATGTGATCATCCACAATCGGCACAATCATCACCGCTTCACGGGTGGAAGGCCGCATACGTTCATAAACGCGACGCACACCGTTGCTGAACTCCAGATCGACGCTTTCGACATTAAAGAGGCGCGAACGGGCGACAGTTTCAACATTGAGAATGGTGGGTTTTTGTAATGATTTGCTCATTGTCATCGGTCTATGCTGTGATTAAGCAGTCATTGTGCGATACGCAACACGCTTTCGGCAATCCAAATTGCTACTTATTTACAGAGTTGTAACCTTTTCCCTGCAGGGGGAAAAGTAATAAAGATAAAAAAGTCAATAGCTTGAATTCGCTTTGAGAATTTACCGATTTCTGCGCTTTAACGTTTTTGGTAAGCTTGTGCGCTGCTGCATGACATATTCACTACCCTGTAAGCAGGTGCGCCGCTAACACTGCAGCTTGACGTTAGTCTTCACGTTCACCGACGATTTCGTAAGAAAAAAATAACTTTGATGGGATGGGCATGGGCACCTTTCTGATATTCCTTACAGCTCTGCTAATCTGCGTATTGCTCATCGGATGGTGGTATCGCGCTCACGCCAGACGCCGCCGACTCCCCCTACTGCACGCCTTTAGCGACGCTACCACGCGGCAGCTTCCTGCGGATGAGCGCCAGGCTATTGAGAAGTATGTTGCCGAGTTGAGCCACGCCCAGCAGGTGCCGGCGTCCGGTGCGACCAGCGCGCCTGTCGCTCTGGCGCTGAACGAACAGAGTGATACCGTCTATGCGGTGACACGCGCCATCACCCGCTACGGGATCACCACCGACGCGCCGAATAAATGGCGCTATTTCCTCGATTCGGTTGAAGTTCATCTGCCGCCGTTCTGGGAACAGCATATCAACGATGAAAACAGCGTCGAGCTGATCCCCACCGACAGCCTGCCGCTGGTTATCACCCTTAACGGTCATAGCCTGAGCGACTATCGCCAGGAAGCGCAAAGCTACGCCCTGGAACGCGCTTCGGCCACCCAGGCCTCCATTCGCGGCGAAGAGAGCGAGCAGGTAGAGTTGCGGCAGATCCGTCGGGAAACGCCTGAAGAACACGCTCTGAATCGCCCGGACGGGCTGCGCGAAGCGATCCTGATCGTCGCCTCCTTTCTGTTCTTTTATTTCAGCCTGATTGGGCCAGCTGTCTTTACCCCCTGGCTGGTCGCCGCAGGTTTGTTGCTGCTCGCCGCCGGACTGTGGGGGATTTATGCCCCGCCGCGTCGCGCCGCGCTGCGCGAAATCCATTGCCTGCGGGGCGTCCCTAAGCGCTGGGGATTGTTTGGCGAAAACGATCAGGAGCAAATCAATAACATCTCGCTGGGCATTATCGATCTCATCTATCCGCGCCACTGGCAACCCTGGATTGCCCAGGACCTGGGGCAGCAGACCGATATTGATATCTATCTCAACCGCCACGTGGCCCGTCAGGGACGCTACCTGTCGCTTCATGATGAAGTGAAAAACTTCCCGCTGCAGTACTGGCTACGCAGCGCGATTATCGCCGCCGGCGCCCTGGTGGTGGTGATTATGCTGTGGGCCAGCGTACCGTTGAATATGCCGTTTAAGTTCACCCTGTCGTGGCTGAAGGGCGCGCAAACGATTGAAGCCACTACCGTCAGCCAGCTGGAAAAAGCCCATGTGCGCATTGGCGATACGCTGCGCCTGACCGGTACCGGGATGTGTAATATCCGCACGCCGGGCAGTTGGTCCGCCAAAGAGGATTCGCCGTTCCTGCCTTTCGATTGTTCACAGATTGTGTGGAACGACGCCCCTCCTCTGCCGCTGCCGGAGTCTGACATTGTCAGCAAAGCGACCGCCCTGATGCAGTCCGTCCAGCGCCAGCTGCACCCGGAAACCGACGATGATTCCCGCGTCAGCCCTGCCCTACGCTCCGCCATTCAGAAATCAGGCATGGTGCTACTGGATGATTTCGGCGATATCGTG
This sequence comes from Klebsiella sp. 64, assembly GCF_018223915.1. Lineage (NCBI taxonomy): Bacteria > Pseudomonadati > Pseudomonadota > Gammaproteobacteria > Enterobacterales > Enterobacteriaceae > Klebsiella > Klebsiella sp. 64. The sequence goes on along the minus strand of NZ_JAGRQZ010000005.1, from coordinate 315,484 downwards.
CAGAAAACTAACGATCTCTGCTCGGCAAAGGATGATTGCCTGCGGCTGAAGAATGCGTTGGTCAATCTTGGCAATACCCGTAACTGGGAAACGTTAACCAAGCGCGCCACCGCCGGCAAGCTGGATGGCGTGAACGTGCTGCTGCGGCCGGTCAGCGCCGAGTCGCTGGAGAATCTGGTGACCACCTCAACCGCGCCCTTTGTGATACGCGAAACCTCGCGGGCCGCGCAGGCGCTGAACAGCCCGGCTCCCGGCGGTTTTCTTATCGCCAGCGATGAGGGCAGCGTACTGGTCAATCAGCCGTGGCCGGCGGTGAGTCTGTATGATTATCCGGCCCATGAGCAGTGGGGCGAACTGCGGCGGCTGGCCGGTATGCTCATGCATACCCCCTTCCATGCCGAAGGTATCGTTACCAACCTGTTTACTGACGCCAACGGCACGCAGCATATCAACCTGCATCGCATCCCCGACCGCAGCGGCCTGTGGCGTTATCTGGGCATCACCCTGCTGCTGCTGTCAATGGTGGGGTGCATGGCTTACCACGCCGTGCAGGCCCTGCGTCGTTATCAACGCCATCGTCAGCGTATGGAAGAGATTCAGAAATATTACGAAAGCTGCCTTAATCCGGTTTTGCTCCCCTCATCTGACTCGCAAGATTAATTTTCCCGGCGACAGGGTGTGATACCCTGTCGCCCATTTTCCGCTCGCTGGAGAGTCATCATGCACTTTGATATCGCCTGGCAGGAGGTCGATACCGTTCTGCTGGATATGGACGGCACGCTCCTGGACCTCGCCTTCGACAACTACTTCTGGCAAACGCTGGTGCCTGAAACCTGGGGGGCCGCCCGCGGCCTCAATTTGCAGGAGGCGAAAGAGGCCATGCGCCAGGAGTATCACGCCGTGCAGCATACGCTAAACTGGTACTGTCTGGATTACTGGAGCGAGCGCCTGGGTTTGGATATTTGTGCGATGACCAGCGAACAAGGTCCGCGCGCCACGCTGCGCGAGGATACCGTGCCGTTCCTTGATGCGCTCAAGGCCTGCGGTAAGCGACGCATTCTGTTGACCAATGCCCATCCCCACAATCTGGCGGTGAAGCTCAAACACACCGGCCTGGACGCGCACCTTGATTTATTACTTTCCACCCACACATTTGGTTATCCGAAAGAGGATCAGCGTCTGTGGCGCGCCGTGGCGGAGGAAACTGGCCTTGAGGCGCACAAAACGCTGTTTGTCGACGACAGCGAGGCGATACTGGATGCCGCGAGGGAGTTTGGCATTCGTTACTGCCTGGGTATTACCAATCCTGACTCCGGACTGGCGGAAAAGCAGTATCTGCGCCATCCGGGGCTGAATGATTACCGACGACTGATCCCTTCGCTTACCCCGAAGGAGAGGCGATGAAAGAGAAGCCCACCGAAACCGTCAGACTGGACAAATGGCTTTGGGCCGCCCGCTTTTACAAAACCCGCGCGCTGGCGCGGGAAATGATTGAAGGCGGCAAGGTTCATTACAACGGACAACGTAGCAAACCCGGAAAAATCGTCGAACTCGACGCCATGCTGACGCTGCGCCAGGGCAACGACGAGCGGACGGTGCGCATTATCGGCATTACCGAACAGCGCCGCCCGGCAAGCGAAGCCGTCAACCTGTATGAAGAGACGGCGGAGAGTATCGAGAAGCGTGAAAAAATGGCCCTGGCGCGCAAAATGAACGCCCTGACCATGCCGCACCCTGACAGACGTCCGGACAAGAAAGAGCGCCGCGACCTGATGAGATTTAAACACGGCGAGAGTGAATAACTCGCGCCAGAAAGAGAGATGATTATGACTCAACACGATCAATTACATCGTTATCTGTTTGAAAACTATGCCGTGCGCGGCGAGCTGGTGACGGTGTCGGAAACCCTGGAACAGATTCTGGCGAATCACACCTATCCCCAACCGGTCAAAACGGTGCTGGCGGAGCTGTTGGTCGCCACCAGTCTGCTGACCGCGACGCTGAAGTTTGCCGGCGACATTACCGTACAGCTGCAGGGGGATGGCCCTTTACAGCTGGCGGTGATCAACGGCAATAACCAGCAGCAGCTGCGCGGCGTCGCGCGCGTGCAGGGCGAGATTGCGGACGATGCGGATCTGAAAACGATGGTCGGCAACGGCTACCTGGTCATTACCATCTCTCCGGAAGAAGGTGAGCGCTATCAGGGCGTGGTCGGTCTGGAAGGCGATACGCTGGCCGCCTGCCTGGAAGATTATTTCCAGCGTTCAGAGCAGCTGCCGACGCGCCTTATCATCCGCACCGGCGATCATGAAGGCCAGCCGATGGCGGGCGGGATGCTGCTGCAGGTGATGCCGGCGCAGGATGCCCAGACTGCCGACTTCGAGCACCTGGCGACGCTTACCGAGACCATTAAGGCGGAAGAGCTGTTCACCCTGCCGGCAAATGATGTGCTGTGGCGCCTGTATCATGAAGAAGAAGTCACGGTCTACGACCCGCAGAGCGTGGAGTTCAAGTGCACCTGCTCCCGCGAACGCTGCGCCGGCGCGCTGAAGACGCTGCCGGATGAAGAGATTGATAGCATCCTCGCCGACGAAGGCGAAATTGACATGCACTGCGACTACTGCGGTAACCACTATATCTTCAATGCCATGGATATTGCCGAGATCCGTAATAACGCCTCTCCGGCCGATCCGCAGGTTCATTAATCCCCGCATCTTTCTCAGGCACAGGGCGGCAATGTTGTTTGTCGCGTTGTGCCTGACTTTTAATTTATTCGCGAGTTGAATCGATTTTCCCTGAAAGAGTTACGTAATTTAATTTCAGGAAAGCGATTACATTCACATTTCGGCAGTTTTTTTAATTACTTTTTAACCATTGAGAAACATCTAACCCCACCATCCGTCCATTTCCTGAGATAATCCACTCCACTTCGTGACAGGAGTCACCGTTTTTATCGTCATTCTGAGGAATGTCGAGATACGTAAATCTATGAGCCTGGTCGCGGTCAATACCCGGCAATTAACCCTACAATTTACAGCAGTACATCTTGGCTAAGGAGCAGTGACATGCGCGTTAATCATGGTTTAACCCCGCAGGATCTCAAGGCTTATGGTATCAATGACGTCCAGGATATCGTCCACAACCCCAGCTACGACATGTTGTTTCAGGAAGAGCTCGACCCGAACCTGGAAGGCTACGAACGTGGCGTATTAACCACTCTGGGGGCTATCGCCGTCGACACGGGCATTTTTACCGGTCGTTCTCCGAAAGATAAGTATCTCGTGCGCGACGACACCACCCGCGACACCGTCTGGTGGTCCGATAAAGGCAAAGGTAAAAACGACAACAAGCCGCTTTCGCAGGAAACCTGGCAGCATCTGAAAGGGCTGGTGACCCAGCAACTGTCCGGTAAACGCCTGTTTATCGTCGACGCTTTCTGCGGCGCCAACGCCGATACCCGTCTCAGCGTACGTTTCATTACCGAAGTGGCCTGGCAGGCGCACTTCGTTAAAAACATGTTCATCCGTCCGAGCGATGAAGAGCTGGCTGAATTCGAGCCCGACTTCATCGTGATGAACGGCGCGAAATGCACCAATCCGCAGTGGAAAGAGCAGGGCCTCAATTCGGAAAACTTCGTCGCCTTCAACCTCACCGAGCGCATTCAGCTGATCGGCGGCACCTGGTACGGCGGCGAGATGAAGAAAGGGATGTTCTCGATCATGAACTACCTGCTGCCGCTGAAGGGCATCGCCTCCATGCACTGCTCAGCCAACGTCGGCGAGAAAGGCGATGTCGCCATTTTCTTCGGCCTCTCAGGCACCGGCAAAACCACCCTCTCCACCGACCCGAAACGCCGCCTGATTGGCGATGACGAACATGGCTGGGATGACGACGGCGTGTTTAACTTCGAAGGGGGCTGCTACGCCAAGACCATCAAACTCTCTGAAGCGGCCGAGCCGGATATCTATCACGCCATCCGCCGCAACGCCCTGCTGGAAAACGTGGTGGTACGCGCCGACGGCACGGTCGATTTCGATGACGGTTCAAAGACCGAAAATACCCGCGTCTCCTACCCCATCGACCACATCGACAACATTGTTAAGCCGGTGTCTAAAGCGGGTCACGCCACCAAAGTGATCTTCCTGACGGCCGATGCGTTCGGCGTCCTGCCGCCGGTCTCCCGCCTGACCGCCGACCAGACGCAGTACCATTTCCTGTCCGGGTTTACCGCCAAACTGGCCGGCACCGAGCGCGGCGTAACCGAACCCACGCCAACCTTCTCCGCCTGCTTCGGCGCCGCCTTCCTGTCGCTGCACCCGACGCAGTACGCCGAAGTGCTGGTCAAACGCATGCAGGCGGCTGGCGCACAGGCTTATCTGGTCAATACCGGCTGGAACGGCACCGGCAAGCGCATCTCGATTAAAGATACCCGCGCGATCATCGACGCCATCCTCAATGGCTCGCTGGACAACGCGGAGACCTTTACCCTGCCGATGTTTAACCTGCAGATCCCGACGGCGCTCCCGGGCGTGGATACCCACATCCTCGATCCGCGCAGCACCTATGGTTCCCCGGAGCAGTGGCAGGAAAAAGCCGACCAGCTGGCGAAGCTGTTTATTGAGAATTTTGAGAAGTATACCGATACGCCAGCGGGCGCCGCGCTGGTGGCGGCAGGACCGCAGCGCTAACGGGCGCAAAGGTGAAAAAGCCGGGCTTGCCCGGCTTTTTATTGTGCAACATCCTGAGCAGCTAACCGCGGGCGCGATCAGCTCTCCCTGGCGGGTTTCATCGGCGCCAGCATCCGGTGCACCGGCAGCCAGGCGCGGATCAGTAACCCGCCGCGTTCGCTGGAGCCAATCTCCAGCCGGCCGTTGTGATTGTCGATAATACGCTGAACAATCGCCAACCCCAGCCCGGTGCCGCTGGTGCTGCGGGCGCTGTCGCCGCGTACAAACGGCTGAAACAGGTGCTCCCGCTGCTCAGGTTTAATCCCCGGTCCATCATCTTCTACCTGGAACCAGGCCCGGCTCGCTTCGCTGCCGCTGCTGACCTTGATCCAGCCATTGCCATAGCGGGCCGCGTTGACCACCATATTCGCCAGCGCGCGCTTGATAGACAGCGGGTGCATACGTACCGGAATCTCGCCGGCCTGCAGGGCGGTGGCGATTTCCCGCTCATAGCCACTCTCCGCAGCGATCACTTCCCCCAGCACCGCATTCAGATCCGCCAGCTCCATCGGCATCTCCTGCCCGGTGCGCAGATAGTCGATAAACTGCTCGATGATGGCGTTGCACTCTTCAATATCTTTGTTGATCGACTCCGCGAGATAGCCGTCCTGCTCGCCCATCATCTCGGTGGCCAGACGAATGCGGGTCAGCGGGGTTCGTAAATCATGACTGACCCCGGCCATCAGCAGCGTACGGTCATCAGCCAGCTGCTTCACGCCCGCCGCCATATGGTTAAAGGCGCGCGTCACCGAACGCACTTCGGAGGCGCCATACTCGCGCAGCGGCGGCGGAATAATGCCGCGCCCGACCTGCAGCGCCGCGTGCTCCAGATCCACCAACGGGCGGTTCTGAATACGAATAAACAGCCAGGCGCCGCCTATCGCCAGCAGCATGATCGCCAGGGTATAGCGGAACAGCGGCGAGAAGTCGCCCTGATGGATCTCGGTCAGCGGCACCCGCACCCAGATATTGGGCGACAGCCAGGTCTTCAGCCACACCACAGGGGAGCTTTTATTGACCTCTACCCGCACCTCTGTGGGGCCACCAAGCTGATGGGCCATCTGCTGGCTTAAGAATTCATAATGCTGCGCCCAGCGCAGGCCTGCGTCTTCCGCCGCTTCATTGGAATAGAGCGAAATCCCCAGCTCGCGATAAATTTCACGACGAAACGCCGGGGGCACCACCAGCTGGGTGCCATCCTCCAGCTGCAGTTTGTCGGTCATCAGCATACGCACTTCGTAGGCTAACACTTTATTAAACTGCTGGAGACTCGGCAGGATCGCGAAATTCAGTACCACCAGATAGGTCGTCACCAGGCTGACGAACAGCAAGGTGACGATCAGGAGCAGTGTGCGAGCAAAGGAGCTGCGCGGCGAAAAGCGCACGCGTTTCATGCCTTAGAACCGTCCGGGACGAAGACGTAGCCCAGACCCCAGACGGTCTGGATGTAGCGCGGATGCGCCGGGTCCTCTTCCACCATGCGGCGCAGGCGGGAGATCTGTACGTCGATGGAGCGCTCCATCGCAGAGTATTCGCGGCCGCGGGCGAGGTTCATCAGCTTATCGCGCGACAGCGGCTCACGGGGATGGCTCACCAGCGCCTTCAGGACCGCGAATTCGCCGCTGGTCAACGGCATCGGCTCGTCTTCACGGAACATCTCGCGGGTACCCAGGTTCAGTTTGAATTTACCAAAGGCGATAACCGCCTCTTCCTGCGACGGCGCGCCCGGCAGCTCGTTCGCCTGGCGGCGCAGCACCGCCCGGATGCGGGCCAGCAGTTCGCGCGGGTTAAACGGCTTCGGAATATAGTCGTCAGCCCCGATCTCCAGACCCACGATCCGATCGACCTCTTCGCCTTTCGCCGTCACCATAATGATCGGCATCGGGTTACTCTGGCTGCGCAGACGACGGCAGATAGAGAGACCATCTTCGCCCGGCAGCATCAGATCCAGCACCATCAGGTGGAAGGATTCACGGGTTAACAGACGATCCATCTGTTCGGCGTTCGCCACGCTACGAACCTGGAAGCCCTGCTCGGTCAGATAACGCTCGAGCAGCGCACGCAGGCGCATGTCGTCATCCACAACCAGAATCTTATAATTCTCTTGCATTGTTTGTACTCCCAAAGGTTCACTGCAATAGTCAGTGCGTATTCTCAAAAAAGCCCGGCGCGCTCACCAGCTAAATCTGGTATATATTCCAGGCTAAATTGTTACAAAGCATATTTAACAGCAGGTTAAGTATACATTTAATCATAAGACACAGTATTTATCCTGTCGGTATTATTACGCGCTACAAATTGTGCGCAACGACAGACAGTCAGAAGGTTGAACTCACGATGAAAACGCCGCTGATCACCCGCGAGGGATATGAAAAACTGAAGCAGGAGATGGACTACCTGTGGCGCCAGGAGCGTCCGGAAGTGACCAAAAAGGTGACCTGGGCCGCCAGCCTCGGCGACCGCAGCGAGAACGCGGACTACCAGTACAACAAAAAGCGCCTGCGGGAGATCGATCGCCGGGTCCGCTATCTGACCAAATGTCTGGAACAGTTGAAAATCGTCGATTACTCGCCGCAACAGGAAGGTAAAGTCTTCTTCGGCGCCTGGGTAGAGATTGAAAACGATGAAGGCGATATCAAGCGCTTTCGCATCGTCGGTTACGATGAAATTTTTGGCCGCAAAGACTATATCTCCATCGACTCGCCGATGGCGCGCGCACTGTTAAAAAAAGAGGTTGGCGATCTGGCCATCGTCAACACGCCGGCGGGCGAAGCCAGCTGGTATGTCAACGAGATCGAATACGTTAAATAGACAAGAACTTTCCGAGAGACGCCCGGCGCGGCTGGTATTTTTAGCCGTCAGTCCGTATAACTAGTCCCTGTTTTTTGACCCTAAAGATGAATTAAAAGCCATGATGAATGATTCGCTCTGCCGCATTATTGCGGGTGAACTTCAGGCCAGAGCCGAACAGGTAGAAGCTGCCGTTCGCCTGCTTGATGAAGGGAACACCGTGCCGTTTATTGCACGTTATCGTAAAGAAGTCACCGGCGGTCTGGATGACACGCAGCTGCGTAATCTGGAAACTCGCCTCGGCTATCTGCGCGAACTCGAAGACCGTCGTCAGGCGATCCTCAAATCCATCGCTGAACAGGGCAAACTGACCGACGCGCTGGAAAAAGCCATCAACACCACGCTCAGCAAAACCGAACTGGAAGATCTCTACCTGCCCTACAAGCCGAAGCGCCGTACACGCGGGCAGATCGCTATCGAAGCCGGGCTCGAACCGCTGGCTGACCTGCTGTGGAACGAACCGGCCCACGATCCGGAAGCGGAGGCCGCAAAATATATTGATGCCGATAAGGGCGTAGCCGACAGCAAAGCGGCCCTGGACGGCGCGCGCTATATTCTGATGGAGCGGTTTGCCGAAGACGCCGCGCTGCTGGCGAAGGTCCGTGACTATCTGTGGAAAAACGCCCACCTGGTCTCCACCGTCGTCAGCGGTAAAGAAGAGGAAGGCGCTAAATTCCGCGACTACTTCGATCACCATGAACCGATCGCCACCGTGCCGTCGCATCGCGCGCTGGCGATGTTCCGCGGTCGCAACGAAGGCGTCCTGCAGCTCTCTTTAAACGCTGACCCGCAGTTTGACGAGCCGCCGAAAGAGAGCCACGGCGAGCAAATTATTATCGACCACCTGGGCCTGCGCCTGAATAACGCCCCGGCGGACAGCTGGCGTAAAGGCGTCGTCAGCTGGACCTGGCGGATCAAAGTCCTGATGCATCTCGAAACCGAGCTGATGGGCACCGTGCGCGAACGCGCGGAGGACGAGGCAATCAACGTCTTCGCCCGCAACCTGCACGATCTGCTGATGGCCGCGCCCGCCGGGCTGCGCGCCACCATGGGACTCGATCCGGGCCTGCGCACCGGGGTGAAAGTGGCCGTCGTCGACGCCACCGGTAAACTGGTCGCCACCGATACCATCTATCCCCACACCGGCCAGGCCGCCAAAGCGGCCGTCGCCGTCGCCGCGCTGTGTGAGAAGTACAACGTTGAGCTGGTGGCCATCGGCAACGGTACCGCCTCGCGTGAAACCGAGCGTTTCTTCCTCGACGTGCAGAAGCAGTTCCCAAAGGTCACCGCCCAGAAGGTGATCGTCAGCGAAGCCGGGGCTTCCGTTTACTCCGCCTCCGAGCTGGCGGCGCAGGAGTTCCCGGACCTCGACGTGTCGCTGCGCGGCGCGGTCTCCATCGCCCGCCGTCTGCAGGATCCCCTGGCCGAGCTGGTGAAAATCGACCCGAAATCCATTGGCGTCGGCCAGTATCAGCACGACGTCAGCCAGACCCAGCTGGCGCGTAAGCTGGACGCGGTGGTGGAAGACTGTGTGAACGCCGTCGGCGTTGACCTGAACACCGCCTCCGTTCCGCTGCTGACCCGCGTCGCCGGCCTGACCCGCATGATGGCGCAGAACATCGTCGCCTGGCGCGACGAGAATGGTCAGTTCCAGAACCGCCAGCAGCTGCTGAAAGTCAGCCGTCTGGGGCCGAAAGCCTTTGAACAGTGCGCGGGCTTCCTGCGTATCAACCACGGCGACAACCCGCTGGATGCCTCCACCGTTCACCCGGAAGCTTACCCGGTGGTCGAACGTATTCTGGCCGCCACCCAGCAGGCGCTGAAAGATCTGATGGGCAATAGCAGTGCGCTGCGCCACCTGAAGGCAGTGGACTTCACCGATGAGAAGTTTGGCGTCCCGACGGTCACCGACATTATCAAAGAGCTGGAAAAACCGGGCCGCGATCCGCGTCCGGAGTTTAAGACCGCGAAGTTCGCCGATGGTGTGGAGACCATGAATGACCTGCTGCCGGGAATGATTCTGGAAGGTGCCGTCACCAACGTCACCAACTTCGGCGCGTTTGTTGATATCGGCGTTCATCAGGACGGACTGGTACACATTTCGTCGCTTTCTGACCGGTTTGTTGAGGATCCGCACACCGTGGTGAAAGCGGGCGACATCGTCAAGGTCAAAGTGATGGAAGTCGATCTGCCGCGTAAGCGTATCGCCCTGACCATGCGTCTCGACGAGCAGCCGGGCGACAGCAACGCCCGCCGCGGCGGTGGTCAGGAGCGCCCGCAGGGAAATCGCCCGGCCGCGAAAGCCGCCAAACCCCGCGGTCGCGAGGCGCAGCCTGCCGGCAACAGCGCGATGATGGATGCCCTCGCCGCAGCGATGGGTAAAAAACGCTAAACTCTCCCTGCCCCTTTTTCAGGGGCAGTTTTTTTTCATGACCAGGCCATCGCCATCACACACAAAACAGGTTCAGTTGTTTCTGATAACCTGCTTTTATTCCATGCCTGAAAGGCAGCGAAATTAATATTTTCATTTCGTTAACTTCAGAAACCTTAATTAAACATTAGATCGCCGAAATAATATTTCGCGCATTTTTGATTACAGGCTGACTTTGCGGCATATCAATAAAAAGGTGATTTTCACTTTAAAAATAGCCTGCAGCGCATCATATGTATTGATGATAAAAACCATTCTCATTATCATCGATTACAGAACGTTTTTTTCTTTTTTCGTTGGCTACGGTCCCCGGCGCAACTGCCTCCAGGCGTCCGGAAAATTCTTCTTCGGTTAGCGATAGACAAGTAGGCCCTATGCAATTCACACCTGATAGTGCGTGGAAAATTACCGGTTTTTCTCGCGATATTAGCCCAGCATACCGTCAGAAACTGCTCTCCCTCGGCATGCTGCCCGGTTCCTCTTTTCATGTGGTTCGCGTGGCGCCGCTCGGCGATCCTGTTCATATTGAAACCCGACGCGTCAGTCTGGTATTACGCAAAAAAGATCTCGCCTTAATCGAACTGGAAGCGGTTGCACAATAACGGCTGGCCCGGCACAAGAGTCTGAAATATGCAAAAATTAACCGTTGGTTTAATTGGTAATCCTAATTCCGGCAAGACCACCTTATTTAATCAGCTGACCGGCGCTCGCCAGCGCGTGGGCAACTGGGCTGGGGTGACCGTTGAGCGTAAAGAGGGGATTTTCGCCACCACTGACCACCAGGTCACGCTGGTCGACCTCCCGGGAACCTACTCCCTGACCACCATCTCCTCGCAGACCTCGCTGGACGAGCAGATTGCCTGCCACTACATCCTGAGCGGCGACGCCGACATGCTGATTAACGTGGTCGATGCCTCCAACCTCGAGCGCAACCTCTATCTGACGCTGCAGCTGCTCGAGCTGGGGATCCCCTGCGTCGTCGCGCTGAACATGCTGGATATCGCCGAAAAGCAGCAGGTGCGGATCGATATCGACGCCCTCGCCGCCCGTCTCGGTTGCCCGGTCATTCCGCTGGTATCGACTCGCGGACGGGGGATCGAAGCGCTGAAGATCGCCCTCGACCGTCATCAGGCGAACAGCGATCTTGAGCTGGTCCACTATCCGCAGCCGCTGCTGCGCGAAGCTGACCTGCTGGCGCAGCAGATGTCAGCGCAGATCCCGCCCCGGCAGCGGCGCTGGCTGGGTCTGCAGATGCTGGAGGGCGATATCTACAGCCGGGCCTATGCCGGCGACGCCGCCGAAAAACTGGATATCGCCCTGGCGAATCTCAGCGACGAGATCGACGACCCGGCGCTGCACATCGCTGACGCGCGCTATCAGACCATCGCCGCCATTTGCGACGCCGTCAGCAATACCCTGACCGCCGAACCAAGCCGCTTCACCGCCGCGATGGACAAAGTGATCCTCAACCGCTTCCTCGGGTTGCCGATTTTTCTCTTTGTCATGTACTTGATGTTCCTGCTGGCGATCAACATCGGCGGCGCGCTGCAGCCGATTTTCGATGCCGGCTCGGTCGCGATCTTTGTGCATGGCATTCAATGGCTGGGTTACACCCTGCACTTCCCGGACTGGCTGACCGTGTTCCTCGCCCAGGGGATCGGCGGCGGTATCAACACCGTGCTGCCGCTGGTGCCGCAGATCGGCATGATGTATCTGTTTCTCTCCTTCCTTGAGGACTCCGGCTACATGGCGCGCGCCGCCTTTGTGATGGATCGCCTGATGCAAGCCCTCGGCCTGCCGGGGAAATCCTTCGTCCCGCTGATTGTCGGTTTTGGCTGCAACGTGCCGTCGGTGATGGGCGCCCGCACCCTTGACGCGCCGCGCGAGCGTCTGATGACCATTATGATGGCGCCGTTTATGTCCTGCGGCGCGCGGCTGGCGATCTTCGCCGTCTTCGCGGCCGCCTTCTTTGGGCAGAACGGCGCGCTGGCGGTCTTCTCGCTCTATGTGCTGGGCATTGTGATGGCCATCCTCACCGGCCTGATGCTGAAGCACACCATTATGCGCGGCGAAGCCTCGCCGTTCGTGATGGAGCTGCCGGTGTACCACGTCCCGCATATCAAGAGCCTGATTATCCAGACCTGGCAGCGCCTGAAGGGCTTTGTGCTGCGCGCCGGGAAGGTGATCGTCATCGTCAGCATCTTCCTCAGCGCGCTGAACAGCTTCTCACTGAGCGGTAAGGTCGTCGACAACATCAACGACTCCGCGCTGGCCTCGGTGAGCCGGGTCATTACGCCGGTGTTTAAACCGATCGGCGTGCATGAAGATAACTGGCAGGCCACCGTCGGCCTGTTTACCGGCGCGATGGCGAAAGAGGTGGTAGTGGGTACGCTGAACACCCTCTATACCGCCGAAGATATCCAGAATGAGGAATTCAATCCGCAGACCTTCAGCCTCGGCGAAGAACTGCTCGCCGCCGTCGATGAGACATGGCAGGGACTGAAAGACACCTTCAGCCTCAGCGTCCTGGCCAACCCCATCGAAGCCAGCAAAGGCGATGGCGAAATGGCCACCGGCGCCATGGGGGTGATGGGCAGTAAATTTGGCAGCGCGGCGGCGGCATACAGCTACCTGATCTTCGTCCTGCTCTATATTCCCTGCATCTCGGTGATGGGCGCCATCGCCCGCGAATCAAGCCGCGGCTGGATGACCTTCTCCATCCTGTGGGGGCTGAATATCGCCTATTCGCTCTCGACGCTCTATTACCAGACCGTTAGCTTTAGCGATCACCCGCGCTACAGTCTGGTGTGTATCCTGGCGGTAGTGTTGTTCAACGTGGTGCTCTTCGGCCTGTTGCGCCGGGCGCGCAGCCGGGTGGACGTCTCGCTGCTTGCCACGCGAAAAACGCCGGCCTCCTGCTGTTCCAGCCCGGCTGGCGATTGCCACTAAGGAGGGACTGTGGCGTCGTTAATGGAAGTCCGCGATATGCTGGCCCTGCAGGGCCGCATGGAGGCGAAACAGCTCAGTGCTCGCCTGCAGACGCCTCAGCCGCTGATTGACGCCATGCTTGAGCGAATGGAAGCCATGGGTAAGGTGGTCCGGATCAGCGAAACGAGCGAGGGCTGCCTCTCCGGCAGCTGTAAAAGTTGCCCTGAAGGGAAAGCGGCGTGCCGGCAGGAGTGGTGGGCGCTGCGATGAAAGGAGTCAGGCCTGGTCGCGCAACGAGGTAAAACGAGTAAGACAGCTATGAAAAACGGGCCAGCAGGCCCGTTTTCTTATGACTGGATTATTTATAAACGTCAGCGTTCGCGTGTACGGTTTTTTCGTTTTTCTGCCCGGCAATCACCACAAAGTATTTCCCACCCAGCTCATCGGCTTTTTTCGACAGATCGCGTCGGGCATCCATCGGCGACGTCGTCCTGGAGGTCGTAATGCTACCGACCTTGGTCAGATTCATCTTCGCCACGTCTTCTTTTTGGATCTCTTTCGCGGCGAATGCGCCGAAAGAGAGGGTGCCTATCACCAGAGATGCAACCATTCCTGTAACAAGTTTCATAGCCTCTACTCTCCATAAGGTTGTTATTGTAGGTCACGGTGGCGGATTGAAATAATCAACCACCGTAACAACCTAAGTATTGCTAGGAATGGCCCTTTTACCATGGCGCGGCAAAAAAAATTACCCCAGCCGCGTCTTCAGCGCCAGCAGCGGCTCGCAGAAGGCCGCGGGATGGGAAACAAACGGCGCATGCGCGGCCTTATCGAAGAGGATTGACTCGCTTTCCGGCCACAGGTCATCCAGCAACGGGACGATCTTGCGCGGCACCAGTCCATCCAGCCGGCCATACAGCCGCAGAAACGGCATCGGCAGCCTGACCAGCGCCTGACGCAGATCGACGGTTCTGAGGATCTCCAGTCCGCCATTCAGCGCCTCGGCGGAAGGCATCGGCAGCGAGAGCACCGCCTGCTTTAACGCCCGCGCATCCTGACGCGCGCTCTCTGTGCCCATGGTTTGCAGGGCGAGGAATCGCTCGACGGTGCGCTGGAAATCGTCGCTCAGCTGCTGCTGAAATCCGGCCAGCACCTCGGGCTTGATGCCGGGCCAGTCGTCACGAGCCGCGAAACAGGGGGAAGAGGCAACCGTCACCAGCGCCTGCACGCGTTCCGGACGCATAATCGCGACCTGGCTGGCCACCAGCCCGCCCAGGCTCCAGCCCAGCCACACCGCCTGTGGAGGGGCCTGCTCCAGCACCCGCTGCGCCATCGCCTCCAGCGACATCGCCCCAAACCCGCCGCTGCGGCCATAGCCCGGCAGATCCACCAGGTGGAGGGTAAAATGCGAAGCCAGCTGCGGCGTGATGCAATCCCATACCTGAGCGTTCAGCCCCCAGCCGTGCAGCAGCACAAGATGACAATCTCCTTCGCCGATTGTTTGCCACCAGATGTCGTTCATCCGTTACCGTTCTCTTTTTACTGGACAGAAGGCCAAATATGCTAACAGCACACAGCTTATGCTGGCTATGCCAAATGCCGCTGGCAGTCGCCCGCTGGGGGATCTGCTCCCGCTGCAGCCGCGCCCTGCTCGCCTGTCCCCCGCTCTGCCCGCAGTGCGGCCTGCCGGCGGCGGCATCCCGTCACCCCTGCGGCCGCTGCCTGCAAAAGCCGCCTCCCTGGCATCGGCTGGTGGCGGTCAATGACTATCGCCCGCCGCTGAGCGGTCTGGTGCAGCAGCTGAAGTTTCACCATCGCCCGGAGCTGGGCCCCGCCCTCGCGCGTCTGCTGCTGCAGCGCCTTCTGCAGCGTGACGATTTGCCGCCAGTAGACGCTCTGGTCGGCGTGCCGCTATGGCATCGCCGTCGCTGGCGCCGGGGTTATAATCAGTGCGACGAACTGTGCCGACCGTTAGCCCGCTGGCGAGGATGCGTCTGGCATCGCGAAGGCCTGACTCGCCAGCGAGCCGGCGCCGTCCAACATTCGCTCAATGCCCGCCAGCGCAGGCAGAACCTGAAAAATGCCTTTCAGCTTGAATTTGCCGTGCAGGGACTCCATATCGCTCTGGTGGATGATGTCGTCACGACCGGCAGCACCGTCGCTGAGATATCCCGCCTGCTTTTGCGAAACGGCGCCGCGACGGTTCAGGTATGGTGTTTGTGCCGTACCTTGTAGACCCCCGCTGATGGGCGTATTATAACCCAGTAAAATAGTCAACTATTAGGCCAACGCTATGATCCGTATTTCCGATGCTGCACAAGCGCACTTTGCCAAACTGCTGGCAAATCAGGAAGAAGGGACGCAAATTCGCGTATTTGTGATTAATCCCGGCACCCCAAACGCTGAGTGCGGCGTATCCTACTGCCCACCGGATGCGGTGGAAGACACCGACACGGCGCTGAAATTTGAACAGCTGACCGCCTATGTCGATGAGCTCAGCGCGCCCTATCTGGAAGACGCTGAAATTGATTTCGTCACTGACCAGCTCGGCTCGCAGCTGACGCTGAAAGCGCCGAACGCCAAAATGCGCAAAGTCTCTGACGATGCCCCGCTGATGGAGCGCGTCGAGTACCTGCTGCAGTCGCAGATTAACCCGCAGCTGGCAGGCCACGGCGGCCGCGTATCGCTGATGGAGATCACCGACGACGGTCTGGCTATCCTGCAGTTCGGCGGCGGATGCAACGGCTGCTCGATGGTCGACGTGACCCTGAAAGAAGGTATTGAAAAACAGCTGCTGAACGAGTTTCCGGAGCTGAAAGGGGTTCGCGATCTGACCGAGCATCAGCGCGGCGAGCACTCCTACTACTAAGCCCTTCCTCCGGCGGCACCCTGCCGCCGGTCCTCCCTGGCCCTTTCTGTGTTACCGCGCAACATCTCCCGCTAAATGACCGGCAAAAACCGGGGAAAGAGTATGACTTAAGTCTCATATTTAACATTTTCCCCCGTCAGGTGATTCTCAACCCTCACATGTTACCCGTATCATCCATTTCAGGCGCCACCGGCAAAAAAATAGCCAGCTATCCTTTATCTGGGTAAGGATAATGCAAGCGTTTACGGCGCCAGACTATTTTGCTCCCTGACGGAGCGGATGCTCTACAGGTTCGAACTTTGACGTTACCCATAACAAATTAAGGCCAGGTAAATCATGCCATTAGTCATCGTTGCTATCGGGGTTGCCCTGTTGTTGCTGTTAATGATCCGTTTCAAAATGAACGGCTTCATTGCGCTGGTTCTGGTGGCGCTCGCCGTCGGATTAATGCAGGGTATGCCACTGGATAAAGTGATCGTCTCCATCAAAAACGGCGTTGGCGGCACCCTTGGCAGCCTCGCGCTGATCATGGGCTTCGGCGCTATGCTCGGTAAGCTGCTGGCAGACTGCGGCGGCGCCCAGCGTATCGCCACCACGCTTATCAATAAGTTCGGTAAGAAGCATATTCAGTGGGCGGTGGTCCTGACCGGCTTCACCGTTGGCTTCGCCCTGTTCTATGAAGTGGGCTTCGTGCTGATGCTGCCGCTGGTGTTCACTATCGCCGCCTCGGCCCGTATTCCGCTGCTGTACGTCGGCGTACCGATGGCAGCCGCGCTCTCCGTCACCCACGGCTTCCTGCCGCCGCATCCGGGTCCGACCGCGATCGCCACCATCTTCCATGCCGATATGGGCAAAACGCTGCTCTACGGCACCATTCTGGCTATCCCGACGGTTATCCTGGCGGGACCGGTATTTGCGCGCTTCCTGAAAGGGATAGATAAGCCGATCCCGGAAGGCCTGCATAACCCGAAAGTGTTCACTGAAGAAGAGATGCCAGGCTTTGGCGTCAGCGTCTGGACCTCGCTGGTTCCGGTGATCCTGATGGCGATGCGCGCCGTGGCTGAGATGATCCTGCCGAAAGGCCACGCCTTCCTGCCAATTGCCGAGTTCTTCGGCGACCCGGTGATGGCCACCCTGATTGCGGTACTGATTGCCCTGTTCACCTTCGGTTTGAACCGCGGCCGCTCCATGGAGCAGATCAACGATACCCTGACCTCTTCGATCAAAATCATCGCCATGATGCTGTTGATCATCGGCGGCGGCGGCGCCTTCAAGCAGGTGCTGGTGGATAGCGGCATGGATAAATACATCGCCTCTATCATGCACGAATCGAACATGTCTCCGCTGTTTATGGCGTGGTCTATCGCCGCGGTGCTGCGTATCGCGCTGGGTTCGGCTACCGTGGCCGCCATCACCGCGGGCGGGATCGCCGCGCCGCTGATCGCCACCACCGGCGTCAGCCCGGAGCTGATGGTTATCGCCGTTGGCTCCGGCAGCGTTATCTTCTCCCACGTCAACGATCCGGGCTTCTGGCTGTTCAAAGAGTACTTTAACCTGACCATCGGCGAGACCATCAAGTCCTGGTCGGTGCTGGAAACCATTATCTCAGTCTGCGGCCTGGTGGGCTGTCTGCTGCTGGGGATGGTGGTGTAAGGTCACTCCCGCCACAGAAAAAGGCCGGTCCGCGTGAAGCGGGCCGGCCTTTTTTATCGGACATGCTCTTCGCCGCGCAGAGGAGCGCGCGGCAGGAAGTTATCAGGAGGCGGCTTTCTTGCTCGCCGCCTTGCGCCGTTTATCCAGATCCTTAATCAGCTTATTGACCCGTTCATCGGCAAACATCTGCTCCAGGGTGACGGACAGCTTCCGGCGCCAGTTCGGGTACTCGGTGCTGGTGCCCGGAATGTTAACCGGCGTCGCCATCTCCAGCCAGTCTTCCGGCTGCAGGCCCAGCAGGGCGCTGTTGCTGTCGGCAATATAACGCTGCATCCCCCGGTTGAGGATCCCCGTCATGCTCATCAGCGAGGCCTTATGGCCGGCGCGCTTGGGCAGACAGCCGTACTTATGCAGCGCGTCCAGCAGCCCTTGTTTCGCCAGCTCGCGGTCCTGGTACAGTCCGCGCAGCACCACCTCATCAGGATAGAGGCCCAGCGCTTTACCTAACGTCAGATCGCCGCTTTCCCAGTAGCCACGGAGAGTGGGCAGGTCGTGCGTCGTCGCCACAGCCATTGATTGCTCCGGGTACAGCGCCGGCGCGCGGAACGTTTTCTCTGCATCACTCTCAAAATAGAGCACCTTATAAGAATAGACGCCGCTGTTGCGTAACTTGCTGACGATCTCCACCGGTACCGTGCCCAGATCTTCACCGATCACCATGCAGCGATGACGCTGGCTTTCCAGCGCCAGAAGCGACAGCAGATCGTCGACCGGATACTGAACGTAAGCGCCATGGTCGGCGGTTTCACCATACGGGATCCACCACAGACGCAGCACAGACATCACGTGATCGATGCGCAACGCGCCGCAGTTCTGCATATTAGCGCGCAGCAGGTCGATAAACGGCTCATAGGCGCGGGCGGCAATGATATGCGGATCCATCGGCGGCAGGCCCCAGTTCTGGCCCAGCGGGCCCAGAATATCCGGCGGCGCGCCTACGGATGCTTTCAGGCAGTACAGTTCACGATCGCACCAGGTTTCCGACCCGCCCTCGGCGACGCCCACCGCCAGGTCGCGGTAGAGGCCGATCGGCATGCCGTCACGCTGGCTGGTTTCCCAGCAGGCGGCAAACTGACTCCAGGCCAGCCACTGCAGCCAGAGATAGAAACTGACGTCATCCTCATGCTCGACGCAGAAGGCTTTCACCTCCGGGCTGTCGATATCCTGAAAGGCCTTCGGCCAGGCCGGCCAGCCCCAGCGCAGCGGGTCCTGTTGTACCTGCCAGGCGTGCAGCGCATCGAAAGCCGCCTGCCAGTAGAGGCTTTCCCCTTCGCGCAGAACAAACTCGCGGAACGCTGCCATCTGCTCATCTTCACGACGAGAGAATTGTTTCCACGCCATACGCAGCGCGGTCATTTTCAGCGTAGTGACGGCGGTATAATCCACATCGTCCGTTTCCTGCGCCGCCTGCAGTGCCTGCTGCGTTGCCGGAGACTGCCACCACGCCTGCGCCTCTTCGCTACGCTGGAAATCTTCAACCGCGTTGACGTCGATATAAATAACGTTCAGCCAGCGACGTGAAGACGGGCTATAGGGGCTGGCGCTCTCCGGGTTCGCCGGATAGAGGGCATGAATCGGGTTAAGGCCAATAAACGACCCGCCGCGGCGGGCGATTTCCGGCAGCATGGCCCGCAGATCGCCAAAATCGCCGATCCCCCAGTTTTTCTCTGAGCGCAGGGTATACAGCTGCACGCAGGTGCCCCACAGCTTTTTCCCCTCTTTCAGCGGCTGCGGCTCATAGCAGCGGGCTGGCGCGACGATAGTCCGGCAGTGCCAGCGCTCCCCCTCCTGGGTGAGGGTCAGGGAGTGGTACCCCTCCGGCAGTTTGGCCGGCAGCGGCAGCGTCTCGCCGCCGCGGGTTTTCCCTTGATACTGCTTACCGTCCTCAGTAGTCAGGATCCACTGATACTCACCGCGTCCTGCCACCGGCAGCGACATTTTTTTGCCGTGAGTGAAAATTTTCACGTTCGGCAGCGGGTTAACCGCCACTTTCGTGGCGGCGGTAGAGCGATGCATCGCATCCAGCAGGCGCTGTTTGGTGACAGCCGCGATAGACTGCGGCTTGCCGTGCGCGTTGATATAGCTGGGGCTGATGCCCGCCGCCAGCGCGGCATTATCGAGGCGTTTACTCTCCATAGGCCTTCCTTTAGCGTTTCGCCTGCCAGATACGTTGCTGATAATCGCGGATCGAGCGGTCGGAGCTGAACATGCCGCAGCGCGCGGTGTTGAGGATAGCCGCGCGGGTCCAGGCCTCCTCGTCGCGATACAGCTCATCTACCCGTTTTTGCGCCGCTACGTAGGCTTCGAAATCGGCCAGCACCAGGTACGGATCGCCGCCCTGCAGCAGGCTGTGCAGCATCTGATCGAAGGCATGCTTGTCGCCGTTGCTGTAGGTGCCGTTCTCCAGCTCCTTAAGCACCGCATCGAGCAGCTTGTCTTTTTTACGCCATTTCAGCGGATCGTAGCCTTTCGCTTTCAGGGCTTTCACCTCTTCAACCGTGTGGCCGAAGATAAAGATGTTCTCCTCGCCCACCTGCTCAGCGATTTCCACGTTAGCGCCATCCAGCGTCCCGACGGTCAGCGCGCCGTTCAGCGCCAGCTTCATGTTGCCGGTGCCAGAGGCTTCTTTACCCGCGGTGGAGATCTGCTCGGAGATATCCGCCGCCGGGATCAGTTTTTCTGCTGCCGATACACAATAGTCCGGCAGGAAGACCACCTTCAGCTTATCGCCGACTTTCGGGTCGTTGTTGATCGCTTCCGCTACCTTATTGATGGCAAAAATAATGTTTTTCGCCAGATAGTAGCCCGGCGCCGCTTTCGCGCCGAACAGGAAGACGCGCGGTACGCGGTCGGACTGCGGGTTTTCGCGGATCTCTTTGTACAGCGCAAGGATATGCAGCAGGTTAAGGTGCTGACGCTTATACTCGTGCAGACGTTTGATCTGGATATCGAAGATCGCCTGCGGGTTGATCTCAATCCCGGTACGCTGCTTCACAAACTCAGCCAGATGAACTTTGTTGGCCTGCTTGATATCGCGATAAGTCTGACGGAACGCCGCATCGTCAGCATATTTTTCCAGGTTGATCAGCTGGTCGAGGTCATTGGCCCACTCTTTTTTCAGCGTCTCATCCAGCAGCGAGGCCAGCGCCGGGTTGCACTGCTTGATCCAGCGGCGCGGCGTGATGCCGTTGGTCACGTTATGGAATTTGTTCGGCCACAGCTGGTTATATTCCGGGAACAGATCTTTTACCACCAGATCCGAGTGCAGCGCCGCCACGCCGTTGACAGCAAAGCCGCCCACCACGCACATGTTGGCCATCCGAACCTGTTTGTCATGCACCACCGCCAGCTTCGCCCAGACCTGCTTATCGCCCGGCCAGGTTTTGTCCACCAGCTGTTTAAAGCGGTCGTTGATCTCTTTAATGATCTGCATATGGCGCGGCAGCAGCGCTTTTACCAGCTTCTCATCCCAGCATTCCAACGCTTCCGGCATCAGGGTGTGGTTGGTGTAAGCAAAGGTTTTGCTGGTGATCGCCCAGGCGTCGTCCCAGCTCAGCTGGTGCTCGTCGATCAGCACGCGCAGCAGCTCCGGGATGGCGATGGTCGGGTGCGTATCGTTCAGCTGGATCACTTCGTAATCCGCCAGTTCGGCCAGCTTGCGGCCTGCCAGATGATGACGGCGCAGGATATCGGCCACTGAGCAGGCGCACTGGAAGTACTGCTGCATCAGGCGCAGTTTTTTACCGGCCTGATGGTTGTCGTTCGGGTACAGCACCTTGGTCAGTTTTTCCGCGTCGATGCCCTGCTGCTCGGCGCGCAGGAAATCGCCATCGTTGAATTTGGTCAGGTTGAACGGATGAGCGTGTTTGGCCTGCCACAGACGCAGCGGCTGGGCGACGTTGTTGCGATAGCCAAGCACCGGCAGGTCCCAGGCTTCGCCGGTAATGACGAACGCCGGCTGCCATTCGCCGTTTTTGCTGACTTTCCCGCCGATACCTACCTGGACATCCAGCGCTTCGTTATGACGGAACCACGGGTAGCTGCTGCGCCCCCAGTCGTCAGGGGCTTCCATCTGCTGGCCATCGTCAAATGACTGGCGGAACAGGCCATACTGGTAGTTGAGACCGTAACCGGTCGCCGACTGCCCCACCGTCGCCATGGAGTCGAGGAAGCAGGCTGCCAGACGTCCCAGGCCACCGTTACCCAGCGCCGGGTCAGTCTCTTCTTCCAGCAGATCGGTGAGGTTGACATCGTAGCCTTTCAGCGCGTCGCTGACGCCCTCGTACCAGCCCAGGTTGAGCAGGTTGTTGCCGGTCAGACGACCAATCAGAAACTCCATTGAGATGTAGTTAACGTGACGCTGTCCTTGCGCCGGTTTCGCTACCGGCTGCGCCGCCAGGAGTTCCGCCAACGCTCCGCTGACTGCGCGCCACCATTGACGCTGTGTCATCTCGGAAGCGGACTGTAAACCAAAATGCTGCCACTGACGCGTCAGTGCAGCCTGAAACTGAGCTTTGTTAAATGTAGTCTGTGACATAATGAGATCCGGGTCCTTTACTAAAACGATGGCGCTAGTGTGCCGACCTCCCGATTCATCGTCCTCATCCTGACGGGGATTAGACAGGGAGGAGTGGCGGGGATGAGCGAAAAGTGTGATCCTGAACACTATAGTGTGGGCGAGAAGGCAAAAATATGCTGTAAAAATCACCGCGATATGACAATTGAGAGGTTACCTCCGGTAGCTAAAAATTTGTTACAGGCCAATACGTGTAAAAAATCTTCCAGTTCCTCGCCACGTTATTAACAAAATAAATAGAGGCCCCTGAAGAAATAAGCACCTTTCATCGCATTGACCCGCAAAAAAGATTACTTCTAAGAAATCGCTGACAATAATTTAATAAAAACAAACAACTACTCTTAGCGTAAAATAAATCCACCCACACTCCGCCAGCTACCGCCTGAAAACCGCGGCCGACCAGTCCTGCCTGCGATTTTTTCCCATTCTCAGCCAATGTCAAAATTTGTGACATAGAGCAAATTCAAGAGCATAAACTTCGGACATAACTTGCAATAAATTTCATAATCACCGACCTTATTAGATATTAATTACGAAGCGCAAAAAAAATCGCAACCTCTCTCTTGCACAGCGAAATGTAGAACTATGTTGATTCCGTCCAAATTAAGTCGTCCGGTCCGCCTTGAACACACTGTGGTTCGTGAGCGCTTACTGGCGAAACTTTCCGGCGCGAACAATTATCGTCTCGTGCTGATCACCAGTCCTGCCGGGTACGGTAAGACAACGCTCATTTCTCAGTGGGCCGCGGGTAAAAACGATCTTGGGTGGTTTTCGCTGGACGAAGGCGACAACCAGCAGGAGCGTTTTGCCAGCTATCTGATCGCGGCGATTCAGCAGGCTACCGGCAACCACTGCGCGGCCAGTGAAGCGATGGTGCAAAAACGCCAGTACGCCAGTCTCTCCTCTCTTTTTGCGCAGCTGTTTATTGAACTTGCCGACTGGCAGCGCCCGCTGTATCTCGTCATTGATGATTACCATCTGATCAATAATCCGGTGATCCATGACGCGATGCGCTTTTTCCTGCGCCATCAGCCGGAGAATATGACCCTGGTGGTCCTGTCGCGTAACCTGCCGCAGCTGGGCATTGCCAATCTGCGCGTCCGCGATCAGCTTCTGGAGATTGGCAGTCAGCAGCTGGCCTTTACCCACCAGGAGGCGAAACAATTTTTCGACTGTCGTCTGACATCGCCTATCGAAGCCGACGACAGTAGCCGGCTGTGCGACGATGTCGCCGGGTGGGCCACCGCGCTACAACTCATCGCCCTCTCCGCCCGCCAGAATAACTCCTCCGCCCAACACTCCGCCCGCCGCCTCGCCGGGATTAACGCCAGCCATCTGTCGGATTATCTGGTGGATGAAGTGCTGGATAACGTTGACGCCCGCACGCGCAACTTTTTGCTGAAGAGTTCTCTGCTGCGCTCAATGAACGACGCGTTAATCGTGCGCGTCACCGGCGAAGAGAATGGCCAGATGCAGCTGGAGGAGATCGAACGCCAGGGGCTGTTCCTGCAGCGGATGGATGATTCCGGCGAATGGTTCCGCTATCACCCGCTGTTTGGCAGCTTCCTGCGCCAGCGCTGTCAGTGGGAGCTGGCGGTTGAACTACCGGAGATCCACCGCGCCGCCGCGGAAAGCTGGATGGCGCAAGGTTTCCCCAGCGAGGCCATCCACCATGCGCTGGCGGCCGGCGATGCCAAAATGCTGCGCGATATCTTGCTCAATCATGCCTGGGGCATGTTTAACCATAGCGAGCTGGGGCTACTGGAGCAGTCGCTGGCGGCGCTGCCATGGTCCAATCTGCTGGAAAATCCGCGCCTGATCCTGCTCCAGGCCTGGCTGATGCAGAGCCAGCATCGCTACAGCGAAGTCAATACCCTGCTGGCGCGCGCCGAGCAGGAGATGAGTGTGGAAATGGACACCGCGATGCATGGCGACTTCAACGCGCTGCGCGCGCAGGTGGCGATTAACGATGGCGACCAGGACGAGGCGGAACGTCTGTCAATGGTGGCCCTGGAAGAGCTGCCGCTGGCCAACTATTACAGCCGCATCGTCGCCACATCGGTGCATGGCGAAGTTCTCCATTGTAAGGGAAAGCTGACCAAATCCCTCGCCGTGATGCAGCAGACCGAACAGATGGCCCGCCGTCATGACGTATGGCATTACGCCCTGTGGAGCATCATTCAGCAAAGCGAAATCCTCTTCGCCCAGGGCTTCCTGCAGGCCGCCTGGGAGAGCCAGGAGAAAGCCTTCCAGCTGGTACGCGAACAGCATCTTGAGCAGTTGCCGATGCATGAGTTCCTGCTGCGCATCCGTTCTCAGCTGCTGTGGGCATGGGCGCGCCTCGACGAGGCTGAAGCTTGCGCCCGCCAGGGGATGGACGTGCTATCCACCTATCAGCCGCAGCAGCAGCTGCAGTGCCTGGCGCTGATGGTCCAGTGCTCACTGGCGCGCGGCGATCTGGATAATGCCCGCAGCCACCTGAACCGGCTGGAAAACCTGCTCGGTAATGGTCACTATCACAGCGACTGGGTCTCCAACGCCGATAAGGTGCGAGTGATCTACTGGCAGATGACCGGTGATAAAACCGCGGCGGCCAACTGGCTGCGCCAGACGCCAAAGCCGGAGTTCGCCAACAACCACTTCCTGCAGAGCCAGTGGCGCAACATTGCCCGGGCGCAGATCCTGCTGGGCGACTTCGAACCGGCGGAAATGGTGCTGGAAGAGCTGAACGAAAATGCGCGTTCGCTGCGTTTGATGAGCGATCTCAACCGCAACCTGCTGCTGCTCAACCAGCTGTACTGGCAGTCAGGACGCAAGAGCGAAGCGCAGAAAGCCCTGCTGGAAGCCCTGACGCTCGCCAACCGCACCGGTTTTATCAACCACTTTGTGATTGAAGGCGAGGCGATGGCCCAGCAGCTGCGCCAGCTGATCCAGTTGAACACGTTGCCGGAGCTGGAGCAGCATCGCGCCCAGCGTATTCTGCGCGACATCAACCAGCATCATCGCCACAAATTCGCCCACTTTGACGAAGGGTTCGTCGAGCGACTGCTGAATCATCCGGAGGTGCCGGAGCTTATCCGCACCAGCCCGCTGACCCAGCGCGAGTGGCAGGTGCTTGGCTTAATCTATTCCGGTTACAGCAACGAGCAGATTGCCGGCGAGCTTGACGTGGCGGCCACCACCATCAAGACCCACATTCGCAACCTGTATCAGAAACTGGGCGTCGCCCACCGGCAGGACGCGGTACAGCATGCCCAGCAGTTACTTAAGATGATGGGATACGGCGTCTGACGACGCCGTTGCCGTTTAGCACAGCTCCAGCTGAAGGTTGTTATCAGTGATCACCTTCAGCACGCCGGCCGGCGGCAGCACGTCGGTATAGACCGCATCGACCATACTGATGCTGCCCATGTTGACCATCGCATTGCGGCCAAACTTGGTATGGTCCACCACCAGCATCACGTGGCGTGAATTCTCAATGATCGCCCGCTTGGTGCGCACTTCATGATAATCAAACTCCAGCAGCGAGCCATCGCTGTCTACGCCGCTGATGCCGAGAATGCCGAAGTCGAGGCGGAACTGCGAGATAAAGTCGAGGGTGGCTTCCCCGATGATCCCGCCGTCCCGGCTACGCAGTTCGCCGCCGGCGAGAATAATACGGAAGTCCTCTTTCACCATCAGCGTGTTGGCGACGTTAAGGTTATTGGTCACAATCCGCAGATCGTTGTGATCGAGCAGGGCGTGCGCCACCGCTTCCGGCGTGGTGCCGATATCAATAAACAGCGTCGCCCCGTCCGGGATCTCGCTGGCCACCCGCCGGGCGATACGCTCTTTCTCCGCCGTCTGGGTCGCTTTGCGATCGTGCCAGGAGGTGTTGACCGAGCTGGAGGGCAGCGCCGCGCCGCCGTGATGGCGGAGGATCATTTTCTGTTCGGCTAAATCGTTCAGGTCGCGGCGGATGGTCTGCGGGCTTACCGCGAACTGCTCAACCAGCTCTTCCGTGCTGACGTAACCCTGTTTTTTTACCAGCTCGATAATGGCGTCATGACGTTGTGTTTGTTTCATGAAATATCCCTGGAAAAATGTCGCCTACCCGACCCCTGTCGGTAAGTCTTTATGCGCGTTTTCGCCCATGTAAGGTATCAACAAACGCCATCGCCAGGCCGGTCGCCAGACCAGCCACGTGCGCGCCGTTGGCGATCGCCATGCCGAAAACGTCAAACCAGCCAGCAATTAACCACACTAAAGAGAAGAGTATCAACCCGCGCTGCAGATAAATACCGCTCTGCGGATCGCGCTCGCCCCGCAGCCAGACGTAGCCCATCAGCGCGTAGACCACGCCCGACAAGCCACCAAACCACGGGCCGCTAAACTGGTGCTGCACGAAGCCGCTCAGCAGAGCGCTGATGACGGTGATCACCACCAGCTTGCCGCTGCCGATGCGCTTTTCCACCGCGCCGCCAAGATACCACCACCATAGCAGGTTGAAGAGAATATGCATCAGCGAGAAATGCATGAAAGCATGGCTGAAATAGCGCCAGGCTTCGAACTGCAGCGAAGGATCGTAGGGCCAGGCCAGCCAAATCATCACCGGCTGATCGCCCAGCAGATTTTGCAGGATGAACACCGCGATGCAGATCAGCAGAATCGCCCAGGTGAACGGACCGGCGTTATGCCGCAGCGTGGCAAAGAAAGGAAAGCGCTGATAGCGCAACCCGCTATTGGTCTGTCCGGACTGCCAGCTCGCCGCCAGATAGCGCGGGTCCGCCGGGTTTTCGAGAAAACGCGCCAGCTCAGCCCTGACGCGCCCGGCCTGACTCTCATCAGCCAGCCAGACGTCGCTCTGGGTATGCTGCTGGATGGTCAGGATAATCCCCTGCGTCGCCATATAATCGACAAACGCCTGGGCCACCCGCGGGTTGGCAAAAGAGGTAATCATTAACATGCAGCGAATCGCTTATTCCACACAAAGGGGGATAGTATACCTGCCAGTCGTTAAAACGTCCCGCGCGCCACTTCCGCCGGGAAATGGCGATGCCAGGCGTCGAACCCGCCGTCAACGCTATAGACCTTATCAAACCCCTGCTGCAGCAGATACTGCGCGGCGCCCTTGCTGCTGTTGCCGTGATAGCACATCACCATCACCGCCGTGTCAAAGTCGTTGTCACGCATAAACGCGCCCAGCGTATCGTTGGTCAGATGAAACGCGCCCGGCGTATGACCCATCGCATAGCTTTGCGGATCGCGGATATCGACCAGTACCGCCGTCTGCTGATGCAGTTTCTGGTGCGCTTCTTCAACATTGATGCATTCAAACTGTTCCATGATTCTCTTCTCTTTCTCGTCATGACGGGCGATGGCCGGCCCAATTTTACCCTGTAGTGTACCGTCAGGCGGTAAAGAAACGCCAATATGTTACACCCATCACTTCAAAATGTTTTTTTGATGTTACCAAAAGCGCGTTTGTTTGCTATAGTGAGCGATATCGAGCATTTATGAGCTTAAACGAAAGTGTGAGAGGGTAAGAACGTGGAAACCAAAGATCTGATTGTGATAGGCGGAGGCATCAACGGTGCCGGTATCGCGGCAGATGCCGCCGGGCGTGGTTTATCCGTACTGATGCTGGAAGCGCGCGATCTCGCCTGCGCCACCTCCAGCGCCAGTTCCAAACTGATCCACGGCGGGCTACGCTACCTCGAACACTATGAGTTCCGTCTGGTCAGCGAAGCGCTGGCCGAGCGTGAAGTGCTGTTAAAAATGGCCCCGCATATCGCCTTCCCGATGCGCTTTCGCCTACCGCATCGCCCGCATCTGCGCCCGGCATGGATGATCCGTATCGGCTTGTTTATGTACGATCATCTGGGCAAACGCACCAGCCTCCCGGGATCCACCGGGTTGCGTTTTGGCGCAGAATCGGTACTTAAACCGGAAATTGTGCGCGGTTTCGAATATTCCGACTGCTGGGTCGACGATGCCCGCCTGGTGCTGGCCAACGCGCAGATGGTCGTCCGCAAAGGCGGCGAAGTGCGTACCCGCACCCGCGCTATCTCGGCGAAACGTGAGAATGGCCTGTGGGTGGTGGAAGCGGAAGATATTGATAGCGGTGAGAAGTTTACCTGGAAGGCGCGCGGCCTGGTCAATGCCACCGGCCCATGGGTCAAACAGTTCTTCGACGAAGGGATGCATCTGCGCTCGCCTTACGGCATCCGTCTGATCAAGGGCAGCCACATCGTGGTGCCGCGGGTGCATACCCAGAAACAGGCTTATATTCTGCAGAACGAAGATAAACGCATAGTGTTTGTTATTCCGTGGATGGATGAGTTCTCTATCATCGGCACGACGGACGTCGAGTATAAGGGCGATCCGAAAGCGGTGGCCATTGATGATAAAGAGATCAACTATCTGCTGAACGTCTATAACGCGCACTTTAAAAAGACCCTCAGCCGGGACGATATCGTCTGGACCTACTCCGGCGTCCGTCCGCTGTGCGACGACGAGTCGGATTCGCCGCAGGCCATTACCCGCGACTATACCCTGGATATTCACGATGAGAACGGTCAGGCGCCGCTGCTGTCCGTCTTCGGCGGCAAGCTGACCACCTATCGCAAACTGGCCGAGCATGCACTGGAAAAACTGACCCCCTATTACAAAGGGATCGGCCCGGCATGGACCAAAACCGCGGTGCTCCCCGGCGGCGATATCGGCGGCGACCGCGACGACTACGCGGCAAAACTGCGCCGTCGCTTCCCGTTCATCAGTGAATCACTGGCCCGCCATTATGCCCGCACCTACGGGAGCAACAGCGAGTGGATCCTGAAGGAAGCCAGCGCCCTGAGCGATCTCGGGGAAGATTTCGGCCACGAGTTTTATGAAGCCGAGCTGAAATATCTGGTGGAGCACGAGTGGGTGCGCAGCCTGGATGACGCCATCTGGCGTCGAACCAAACAGGGTATGTGGCTGACTGCCGAGCAGCAGGCGCGCATCAGCGAATGGCTGGCGCAGCATGCGGGAAAGTCTGAACTGTCGTTAGCGTCCTGACATCGCGCGGCGCCAGGAGAGAAATACCCGGGCTATGGCTTGCGCTTGGCCCGGATACCTGTTCACAAATTAAACGAGACTTTTTTTCCAGTCGGCAATGTGACATTTATACTGAGTTCTCCCCCCAATGCCGCAATGTAGCGTTTTAGGGTCGAAAGCCGAGGGTCGTTATCAGCCTGTTCCATTTTAGCGATCGTTGGCTGCTTTACCCCCATAGCCGCAGCCATCTCTGTTTGCGACATTTGCAACTCTTCTCGAAGCAAGTTTAAAGCGACAGACTGGCGTATCTCTGCCGCTTTCGCTGCAATACGCTGCTGGCTATCAGGACTCTGTTTCGCCATGAGTTCTTTTAGCGTGGCCATTATCGCTCCTTAGTCAGGTGTTGGCTGAATTCTCTGTCAGCCAGAGTAATCATCTCTTTGTAAAAACGTTTCTCATTCATGCCATCCTTATCGCCCGCACATAAAACGATAGCTTTCCGCAGAGGCTCAAAAGCAAAAAAGGCGCGGATGGGGAGCCCATGATGCTGAACCCGGAGTTCTTTCATATTCTGAAACGTTGAATCTTTCACCGTATCAACATACGGGCGCCCAAGCTGCGGAGCAAACTCAGACAGGATGAGAATCGTGGCCAACATATCCTCTTTTAAAGCTCTACTTTGTAATTCGAACCAGGTATCAAACGTATCCGTCGTTTCTACATCCCACATAGGCTATGAACGTAAACTTATTGAGCGTTTATCGTACTGCTGGCGAATTCACGTCAATAGTATATTCCCGCAATAGCCTGAATCCTCCCCGGCACTTTTCCGAATAAAACGTTCGCCACACAACACAACGGGGCCAAATGGCCCCGTTGTGTTGTGTGGTGTTGCATTGACTGGCTTACAGCCTTACCGGGTCGATATGCCAGATATATTTCGCGTACTCCTGGATCGTCCGGTCAGAAGAGAAGTAGCCCATGTTGGCAATATTCAACATCGCCTTATAGGCCCACTCTTCCGGGTTTTGATACAGCTCGTCGACGCGATCCTGGCAGTCCACATAGCTACGATAGTCCGCCAGAACCTGGTAGTGGTCGCCAAAGTTAATCAGCGAATCCAGCAGGTCGCGGTAGCGCCCCGGTTCCGCCGGGCTGAAGACGCCGGTACCGATCTGCGTCAGCGCCTGGTGGAGCTCTTCATCCTGCTCGTAATATTCGCGTGGTTTATAGCCGCTGCGACGTAGCTCCTCCACCTCTTCCGCGGTGTTGCCGAAGATAAAGATATTCTCTTCGCCCACGTGCTCCTGCATCTCCACGTTTGCCCCATCAAGGGTGCCGATAGTCAGCGCGCCGTTAAGGGCAAACTTCATATTACTGGTGCCGGAAGCTTCAGTGCCTGCGAGGGAGATCTGTTCCGACAGGTCTGCCGCCGGAATGATCAGCTGCGCCAGGCTAACGCTGTAGTTGGGGATAAAGACGACCTTCAGCTTGTCGCCAATCTGCGGATCGTTATTAATCACCGCCGCCACATCGTTGATCAGGTGAATAATGTGCTTGGCCATATAGTAGGCCGAGGCCGCCTTACCGGCGAAAATATTTACCCGCGGCACCCACTCGGCCTGCGGATCGGCCTTGATCCGGTTATAGCGGGTGATGACGTGCAGCACATTCATTAGCTGCCGTTTGTATTCATGGATACGTTTGATCTGCACATCAAACAGCGCCTTCGGATTGACCACCACATTGAGCTGTTGAGCAATATAGCTGGCCAGCCGCTGTTTGTTCTCAAACTTGGCCTGACGCACCGCCTGATTGACCATCGGGTAGTCGATATGCTGTTTCAGCTCATCAAGCTGACTCAGATCGGTCCGCCAGGTGCGGCCGATATGCTCATCCAGCACTTTCGACAGCGGCGGGTTGGCCAGCGCCAGCCAGCGGCGCGGCGTCACACCGTTGGTCACGTTGATAAAGCGCATTGGGAAGATTTTGGCGAATTCGGCAAACAGTGACTCCACCATCAGTCGGGAATGCAGCTCGGACACCCCGTTGACCTTGTGGCTGACCACTACCGCCAGCCAGGCCATCCGCACACGGCGGCCGTTAGACTCGTCGATAATCGAGGTGCGACTGAGGAGGTCGGTATCGTTCGGATACTGCTCCTGCAAAGTCTTGAGGAAATAGTCGTTAATCTCGAAGATAATCTGCAGATGGCGCGGCAGAATTTTACCCAGCATATCCACCGGCCAGGTCTCGAGCGCTTCGCTCATCAGGGTGTGGTTGGTATAGGAGAAGACCTGACAGGTCACCTCAAACGCCTCGTCCCAGCTGAACTTATGTTCGTCGATAAGCAGACGCATCAGCTCCGGTATCGACAGCACCGGGTGGGTGTCATTCAGGTGGATGGCAATCTTGTCCGCCAGGTTGTCATAGGTCTTATGCAACATGTAATGGCGACTCAGGATATCCTGCACCGTGGCCGACACGAGGAAATACTCCTGGCGCAGGCGCAGCTCGCGGCCGGAGTAGGTCGAGTCGTCCGGATAGAGCACGCGGGAGACGTTTTCGGAGTGGTTTTTATCCTCTACCGCGGCGAAGTAGTCGCCCTGGTTGAATTTACCGAGGTTAATTTCGCTGCTGGCCTGCGCGCTCCACAGACGCAGCGTGTTGGTGGCGTCGGTGTCAAAGCCGGGGATGATCTGGTCGTAGGCTTCCGCAATGATCTCCTCCGTCTCAATCCAGCGGGTTTTCTTTCCTTCCTGCTGAATGCGGCCGCCGAAGCGCACTTTATAGCGGGTGTTGTGGCGCTCAAACTCCCACGGGTTACCGTACTCCAGCCAGTAGTCAGGAGACTCTTTTTGTCGGCCATCGACAATATTCTGTTTAAACATCCCGTAGTCGTAGCGGATGCCGTAACCGCGTCCCGGCAGACCCAGCGCCGCCAGGGAGTCAAGGAAGCAAGCCGCCAGACGGCCCAGACCGCCGTTGCCAAGCCCGGGGTCATTCTCTTCATCGATCAGCTCTTCGAGATCAAGCCCCATCTCCGCCAGCGCGCTGCTCACATCGTCATAAATGCCCAGCGACAGCAGCGCATTCGAGAGGGTGCGGCCGATCAGAAACTCCATCGACAGATAGTACACCTGGCGCACTTCCTGGGAGAGCTGCGCGCGGTTGGAGCGCAGCCAGCGCTCCACCATGCGATCGCGAACGGCAAACAGCGTGGCGTTAAGCCATTCATGCTTGTTGGCGATGGCCGGATCTTTACCGATGATAAACATCAGTTTATAGGCAATAGAATGCTTTAACGCCTCAACGCTCAGCGTCGGTGATGCATAGCTAAAGGGTACATTCATAACAATGACTCCAGTGGTTACATCAAGCGTTGATAAAGTTCGCGATAGGAGTTCGCGGCAACCTGCCAGCTAAAATCCATATTCATCGCCTGACGCTGCACGTAGCGCCAGAGCGACGGGCGCGACCAGAGGACAAAGGCGCGACGGATAGCGCGCAGCAATGACAGCGCATTGCTGTCCTCAAAGACAAACCCTGTCGCCAGACCATCGGCCAGATTCTCCAGCGAACTGTCAGCGACGGTGTCCGCCAGACCGCCGGTGCGGCGCACCAGCGGCAGCGTCCCGTACTTCAGACCATACAGCTGGGTCAGGCCGCAGGGTTCAAAGCGGCTCGGGACCAGAATGACGTCGGCGCCGCCCATAATGCGGTGGGAGAAGGCCTCATGGTAGCCAATCTGCACACCCACTTTGCCCGGGTGTTCGGCGGCGGCGGCGAGGAAACCTTCCTGCAGCACCGGATCGCCGGCGCCCAGCAGCGCCAGCTGGCCGCCCTGCTCAAGCAGACCCGGCAGCGCTTCAAGCACCAGGTCCAGCCCTTTCTGGCTGGTAAGACGGCTGACGACGGCAAACAACGGCGCTTTATCATCGACCTTCAGGCCCATGGCAATCTGCAGCTGACGCTTGTTCTCCGCCTTCTCCTCCAGCGTGTCGCGATCGTAGCGCATCGGCAGCAGCAGATCGTTTTGCGGGCTCCAGATACCGTCGTCAACGCCGTTGAGAATTCCCGACAGCCGACCTTCATGATGGCGCTGGCGCAGCAGCCCCTCCATGCCGTAGGCGTACTGCGGCTCGGTGATCTCGCGCGCGTAGGTCGGGCTCACCGCCGTAATATGGTCGGCGTAGTAGAGGCCGGCCTTGAGAAACGAGATCTGCCCGTTAAACTCGAGGCCATGCATGTTATAGAACGACCAAGGCAGCTCAATGTCATTCATATGCCAGGAGTAAAACATCCCCTGGTACGCCAGGTTGTGCACGGTAAACACCGATTTAGCCGGGCGTCCGCGCGCCGCCAGGTAGGCCGGCGTCAGGCCGGCGTGCCAGTCATGGGCATGCACCACATCCGGGCGCCAGAACGGATCCAGTCCGCTGGCCATTTCACTTCCCACCCAGCCCAGCAGCGCAAAGCGCAGGACGTTGTCGGGATAAGCGTGCTGGTTGGTATCGTGGTAAGGGCTCCCCGGACGGTCATAGAGATGCGGGGCGTCTATCAGGTAGATCCCCACGCCGTTAAAGTGGCCGTACAGCAGCGTGATCCGCCCGGCGAAGGTATCCCGGCGGGTCAC
Source organism: Klebsiella sp. 64 (assembly GCF_018223915.1). Classification (NCBI taxonomy): domain Bacteria; kingdom Pseudomonadati; phylum Pseudomonadota; class Gammaproteobacteria; order Enterobacterales; family Enterobacteriaceae; genus Klebsiella; species Klebsiella sp. 64. The sequence continues at coordinate 281,737 of NZ_JAGRQZ010000005.1, read as the reverse complement.
CACCTGGGCATCCACCACGCCGCGACGGATATCGGGAAACGCCGGCAACAGCACGCGCGTATCGATACCCTCCGCGATTTGCGCCGCCGGCAGTGCGCCGATGACGTCCGCCAGACCGCCCGTCTTTAACAGCGGGAACATCTCAGAACATACATGTAAGACCTGCATTAGCGCTCCTGTTTGTGCCCTAATTTCCGCAGCATGTCGCGGGTCACCAGCACGATACCTTCCTCTGAGCGATAGAAGCGGCGTGCATCCTCTTCCGCATTCTCACCAATCACCATTCCTTCCGGGATAACACAGGCGCGGTCAATCACGCAGCGACGCAGGCGGCATGAGCGCCCCACCCAGACATCTGGCAACAAGACTGCCGAATCAATGTTACAGAACGAATTCACCCGCACGCGCGGGAACAGCACCGACTGCACCACCACCGACCCGGAGATAATGCACCCCCCGGAAACCAGCGAGTTCAGGGTCATGCCGTGACTACCGGAGCGGTCCTGCACGAACTTCGCCGGCGGCAGCGATTCCATATGGGTGCGGATCGGCCAGTTCTGGTCGTACATATCCAGCTCCGGCGTGACTGACGCCAGATCGAGGTTAGCCTTCCAGTAGGCTTCCAGCGTCCCCACGTCGCGCCAGTAAGGTTCGGCGTTCGGGTCGGACTGCACACAGGAGAGCGGGAAAGGATGTGCATAAGCCATGCCAGCTTCGGTGATCTTCGGAATGATGTCTTTGCCGAAATCGTGGCTGGAGTTCTCGTTGCGATCGTCTTCTTCCAGCAGCTCATAAAGATAGGCGGCGTCAAAGACATAAATGCCCATGCTGGCCAGCGATTTGGTCGGGTCGGTCGGCATCGCCGGCGGGTTGGCGGGTTTCTCGACAAACTCAATGATTTTTTCGTTTTCGTCGACCGCCATGACGCCGAAGGCGGATGCCTCTTCAATGGGCACCGGCATGCAGGCCACGGTGCAACGCGCCCCTTTTTCGACATGGTCGATCAGCATGCGCGAGTAGTCCTGCTTATAAATATGGTCGCCCGCGAGGATCACCACGTACTCGGCCTTGTAGCGGCTGATGATATCCAGGTTCTGCGTCACCGCATCCGCCGTGCCGCGATACCAATTTTCGCCATGCACGCGCTGCTGAGCCGGCAGCAGATCGACAAACTCGTTCATCTCTTCGCTGAAGAACGACCAGCCGCGCTGGATGTGCTGCACCAGCGTGTGCGACTGATACTGGGTAATAACGCCGATGCGGCGGATCCCTGAGTTAATGCAGTTAGATAATGCGAAATCGATAATACGGAACTTGCCGCCAAAGTGAACGGCAGGTTTCGCACGCTTAATGGTGAGATCCTTCAGCCGGGTGCCACGCCCGCCCGCGAGGATCAACGCCACGGATTTGATGGGTAATTGACGCGCCAGCATCAGCGGATCGTTTTTTTCAAGCCTAACCATGATTAACTCCTTTTTACACCCCCGCTTTCCAGCTCATCCCGCCGCGCCGCCGCCACGGGTGCAACCGAAAGCTTCAGGGCTTACGACCTTTGAAATACGCACACTCCGTGCGCGGGCCCATGCCAGACAGCCATGATGACCGGATTATCCTCTCCGGCGAATGGAGGAACGGCGCGCCATTCCCCCTCGGGTAAAACCATATCCACCACCTCTGCGGTGGCGTTCAGCGTGAGCAGCCAGCGATCCGACAACTGGATCTGCATACACGCGGCCCCCTGCTGCCACTCCGCGGCAGTCAGGGGCTGGGCGTTGCGATTAAGCCAGCGGACGTTGCCATCCCCCTCCTGCCACCAGCGGTTGCGGGTGAGCGCCGGAATACGGCGCCGCAGGTGGATCAGCGCCGCGGTAAAGGCGGTTAATCCCGGGTTCGCCTGGCGCCAGTCCAGCCACGTCAGGGCGTTGTCCTGGCAGTAAGCATTATTGTTACCGTGCTGGCTGTGGCCCTGTTCATCGCCCGCCAGCAGCATTGGCGTCCCCTGAGCCAGCAGCAGCGTCGTCAGCAGCGCATGCGCGCTGGCGCGCCGCCGTTCAATCACCGCAAAATTCGCTTCTAATCCTTCTATACCATGATTGTTGCTGTAGTTATTGTTAGTCCCATCGCGATTCTCCTCCCCGTTTGCCTCATTGTGTTTCTGATTGAAACAAACGCAGTCGCGCAGCGTGAAGCCATCGTGGGCCGTCACCAGGTTGACCGTCGCCGATGGCGGTTTGCCATCGCGGGCAAAGAGATCGCTGGAGGCCGCGAAACGTTGGGCAAAATCCCCCAGGGAGACATTTTGCTGTAGCCAGAAGCGTCGGGCGCTATCGCGAAAATGGTCATTCCATTCAGCGAACAGCGGTGGGAAATTACCCACCTGATAGCCGCCCGGGCCGATATCCCAGGGTTCCGCAATCAGTTTCACCTGCGACAGCACGCTGTCGCGGCGGATAGCCTCAAACAGCGGCGCATCCTGGCGGAATTCCGGCGTCCGCCCCATCACTGAGGCGAGGTCGAAGCGAAAGCCGTCGACATGGCACTCATCCACCCAAAAGCGCAAACACTGGCGCGCCCACTCCACCACGCCGGGGTGGCTAAGATTGAGCGTATTACCGCACCCGGTCCAGTTGTGATAATCGCCATCCTCCCTTACCCAATAATAGCTACGGTTGTCGATTCCGCGCAGGGAGACGGTGGGCCCTTCGAGATCGATTTCCGCACTATGGTTGAGCACGATATCCAGAATCACTTCGATACCGGCGGCGTGCAGCGCCTTAACCGCATCGCGAAACTCATCCAGGGCGCGATCCGGGTCGCTGGCGTAGCGCGGATCCAGCGCGAACCACGCCAACGGGTTGTAGCCCCAGTAGTTGCTTAACCCCATCCGCTGCAGTCGCGGCTCGCTGGCGAACTGCGCCACCGGCAACAGCTCAAGGGCGCTGATGCCCAGCGATTTGAAGTAAGCGATCATCGCCGGGTGGCCCAGCGCTTTATAGGTTCCGCGAATGGCTTCCGGTAGCTGCGGATTAAGCAAGGTGAGCCCTTTCACGTGCGCTTCATAAATCACCGTTTCCCCCCATGGGGTACGCGGCGGTTTATCGCCACGCCAGTCATAGCGCAGATCCACCACCTGCGATTTTGGCGCGACCGCGGCGCTGTCGCGGCGATCGGGCTGCCACATGCCGCCGTGCAGGCGCTCATCGTCAGGCAGATCGCCCTCGACCCGGTGGGCGCTGGGATCGATCAACAGCTTGGCCGGGTTAAAGCGGTGCCCCTGCGCCGGGTCCCAGGGACCATGTACCCGATAGCCGTAGCGCAGGCCCGGCCCGGCGGCGGCCAGCCAGCCGTGCCAGATGTCGCCGCTGCGCGCCGGGAGATCGAAGCGTTGCTCGTTGCCCTGCTCGTCGAATACGCACAGCTCCACCCGCTCCGCATGGGCGGAGAAGAGGGCGAAATTCACCCCCTTGCCGTCATAGCTGGCGCCCAATGGCGCAGGTTTGCCTGCCGCGAGTGAGGTCATTGCGCCTCCCGGACCAGCCAGATCGTCGCCAGCGGGGGCAGGGTCAGCGACAGCGAATGTTCGCGGCCATGGCTGGCGATAGCGTCGCTTTCCACCACGCCGCCATTGCCCTGATTGCTGCCGTGATAGTGCATGGAGTCGGTATTTAGCGCCTCGCGCCAGCGGCCCGGCTGGTTAATGCCGAAGCGGTAGTCGTGGCGCGGCACCGGCGTGAAGTTGCTGGCGACGATAATCTCGTTGCCCGCCCGGTCACGGCGTACAAAGACAAACACCGAGCGCTCATGGTCGTCGACCACCAGCCATTCGAAGCCGTAGGGGTCAAAATCCAGCTCGTGCAGCGCTTTATGATGACGGTAGGTATGGTTCAGGTCGCGCACCAGCCGCTGGACGCCGTGGTGCCAGTTGTCGCCGCCCTCCAGCAGATGCCAGTCGAGGCTAACGTCATGGTTCCACTCGCGCCCCTGAGCGAACTCATTGCCCATAAACAGCAGCTTTTTCCCCGGGAAGGCGAACAGCCAGCCGTAGTAGGCGCGCAGGTTGGCGAACTTCTGCCAGGCATCGCCCGGCATGCGGTCGAGAATCGATTTTTTGCCGTGCACCACTTCATCGTGGGAGAGCGGCAGCACAAAATTCTCGGTGTAGTTGTAGAGCATGCCGAAGGTCATTTTGTCATGATGGTAGCGGCGATGCACCGGATCGAGCTTCATGTAATCCAGGGTGTCGTGCATCCAGCCGAGGTTCCATTTGAACCAGAAACCGAGGCCGCCGCCGGCTGGCGGACGGGTCACCCCGGCAAAATCGGTGGACTCTTCCGCCATGGTGACCGCGCCCGGCGTCTGTTCGCCAAGGATGCGGTTGGTGTTGCGCAGAAACTCAATGGCTTCCAGATTCTCCCGACCGCCGTATTCGTTGGGGATCCACTCTCCCGCCTTGCGGCTGTAATCGCGATAGATCATCGAGGCCACCGCGTCGACCCGCAGCGCATCGATGCCGAAGCGTTCGATCCAGTACAGCGCGTTACCCACCAGGTAGTTGCTGACTTCCCGACGTCCGTAGTTGTAGATCAGGGTATTCCAGTCCTGGTGATACCCCTCGCGCGGATCGCTGTGCTCATACAGCGAAGTGCCGTCAAACGAGGCAAGGGCAAAATCATCCGCCGGGAAGTGGCCGGGCACCCAGTCAAGAATGACGTTCAGCCCGGCGGCGTGCGCGGCATTGATAAAGTAACGGAAATCGTCGCGGGTGCCGAAGCGGCGGGTCGGCGCATAGAGCCCGGTGGGTTGGTAGCCCCAGCTGCCGTCGAACGGGTGCTCGTTAACCGGCAATAGTTCGAGATGGGTGAAGCCCATCCATTTCGCATAGGGCACCAGCTGGTCGGCCAGCTCGCGGTAGCTCAGCCAGAAATTATTATCGGTATGACGGCGCCAGGAGCCGAGATGCACTTCATAGATAGAGATCGGGGCATCAAACTGGTTCGCCGCTCTGCGGTCCGCTGGCTGTTCCACTTTGGGCGGCAGGTCGCAGATAAGCGAGGCGCTTTCCGGACGCATTTGCGACTCAAAGGCGTAAGGGTCGGCTTTGACCCGCAGATTGCCGTGGGCGTCAATCAGTTCGAATTTATACAGCTGGCCATTATGCGCGCCGGGAACGAACAGCTCCCAGATCCCGGACTCTTTGCGGAATCGCATCGGGTGGCGACGGCCATCCCAGTAGTTAAACTGCCCCACCACCGATACGCGGCGGGCGTTCGGCGCCCACACCGAGAAACGGGTACCGGTGACGCCGTCCATGGTGGCAGCGTGCGCGCCCAGCGTTTCGTAAGGGCGCAGGTGGGTCCCTTCCGACAGCAGCCAGACGTCAAGGTCCTGCAACAGCGGACCAAAGCGATAAGGGTCATCGATCAGATTCTGCTGCCCGTGCCAGGTGACGGCCAGCTGATAGCGAAAAGCGTTTTTACGCCGCGGCAGGACGCCGCTGAAGAAACCACGCGAGTCGAGACATTCGAGCTTGCCGACTTTGCGTCCGGTTTTCGGTTCAATAACCCACACGTCGGTGGCATCGGGTAATAATGCGCGCACTTCCAGCCCGGCGTCAGTACGGTGCATGCCGAGCACGGAAAAGGGATCCGCGAAATGACCGGCGATTAGCGCATTAATCACGTCTCTATCAATATGATTAGACATGCTTTCATCCTGTTGTAAGTGTCGCTCATTCCTGTAACTGGCGACTTTTTTTGACCTGAACGGCGCAGTGCTCTCAGCATCCTCCTGCTCCGTCCCACCTTCAGGTAAGGAATTCCTTACTTAAAGCATAGCCAAGGCTGAGTTACCTCCGTGGGGAAAAATCTATCATCCGCGTTTACTCCTTGTATTACGCAAAAAAAAAGGGGGCTTGAAGACCCCCTTTCTGTTCATCCTGGGCTTACGCCAGCTGGCGAAGCATCCGGCGCAGCGGCTCCGCGGCGCCCCACAGCAGCTGGTCGCCAACGGTAAAGGCCGATAGATACTCCGGCCCCATATTCAGTTTACGCAGGCGTCCTACCGGGGTGGTCAGGGTGCCCGTCACCGCGGCTGGGGTCAGCTCGCGCATGGTAATCTCACGATCGTTCGGTACCACTTTGGCCCACGGGTTGTGCGCGGCCAGCAGCTCCTCAACGGTCGGGATAGAAACATCTTTCTTCAGCTTGATGGTAAACGCCTGGCTGTGGCAGCGCAGCGCGCCAACGCGAACGCAGAGGCCATCTACCGGGATAACGGACGAGGTGGCGAGGATCTTGTTGGTCTCCGCCTGGCCTTTCCACTCTTCGCGGCTCTGACCGTTATCCAGCTGTTTGTCGATCCACGGGATCAGGCTGCCCGCCAGCGGTACGCCAAAGTTATCGACCGGCAGCTCGCCGCTGCGGGTCAGCGACGTCACTTTGCGCTCAATATCCAGGATGGCGGAAGCCGGGTCCGCCAGCTCCGCGGCCACATGATTATGCAGCTGCCCCATCTGGCTCAGCAGCTCGCGCATATGACGCGCGCCGCCGCCGGAAGCCGCCTGGTACGTCGCCACGCTGACCCACTCCACCAGATCCTGAGCAAACAGGCCGCCGAGGGACATCAGCATCAGGCTGACGGTGCAGTTGCCGCCGACAAAGGTTTTCACGCCGTTGTTCAGGCCGGCGGTGATCACATCCTGGTTAACCGGGTCGAGGATAATGATCGCATCGTCCTTCATGCGCAGCGAAGAAGCCGCGTCAATCCAGTAACCCTGCCAGCCGCTTGCGCGCAGCTTCGGGTAAATCTCGTTGGTGTAATCGCCGCCCTGGCACGTGACAATAATGTCCAGCGCCTTCAGCGCGTCCAGATCGAACGCATCCTGCAGCGTGCCACCGGTGCTACCGCCGAATGACGGCGCTGGCTGTCCCAGCTGGGAGGTAGAGAAGAACACCGGGCGAATGGCGTCGAAATCGCGCTCTTCAACCATGCGTTGCATGAGAACAGAGCCGACCATTCCGCGCCAGCCGATAAAACCAACATTTTTCATAACGTATTCCTGCGAGGTGTGTGCTGTTTGTGCCTGGCCAGTTTCCAACTGGATTATCCCTCACCTTACAAAATGCAGCTAAAGTCGCAAGTGAAATTAATCAATGATTGCTGAACAATCAGAAAAGCAACTTATCCTGCACATTGTCCACCGTCGCTGGTCGTCGTCAAAAGCGCAACGATTATCGGGGAAAACCCCCGGGGAATGGAATATTTTCCGTCGCTATTTTATTGATCCTGATTATGGATTAAGCGTGAAATCTGGTGCTTTTCCGCTTGCCAAAAAAAAGCGACAAACCCAGTCACAGCAAGGGCTGACGAGGGATACGAGCATCGTCGTAGCGCTAATAAGGGCCAATAGCTGGCAAGGAAAAGAGGGAAAAAGGGCGGCTTATTGCAAAGAAGCCAGGGTAAGCAGCGTTACCCTGGCTTTTTATTTCCCACGAGCGGGAGATGAGCGGGCTTAGCTCAGCAGCTGGAAGGCGATCATACCGACAATCGCCCCGGTGGTGCCAAGGATGGTTTCCATCATGGTCCAGGTCTTCAGCGTCTGGGCTTCACTGGCGCCGGTAAATTTACCGAACAGCCAGAAGCCGGCGTCGTTCACGTGGCTTACCACAATCGAGCCGCCGGCGATACAGATAGACAATGCCGCCATCTGCGCGCCGCTGTAGTTCAGCTGCTCAATCACCGGCATCACCAGGCCGACCGCCGTCAGGCACGCCACGGTGGCAGAGCCCTGAATGATACGCACCGCCGCCGCCAGTACGAAGCAGGTAATAGCGATCGGCAGCCCCATTCCGGTCAGCGCTTCACCAAGCGCCGGGCCAACGCCGGAGTCAACCAGCACCTGCTTGAAGACGCCGCCAGCCCCGATCACCAGCAGAATAATCCCGGCCGGCTGCAGCGCGTGGCCGCAAATCTCCATCACCCGGTCTTTCGCCATTCCCTGACGTACCGCCAGACCGTAAATCGCCACCAGGCAGGCCACCAGGATCGCGGTGAACGGGTGGCCGATAAACTCGAACCATTCGTAGGCAGTGGAACCCACCGGCACAAAGCGCGCGGCGATGGTTTTCAGGCCAACCAGCACCAGCGGCAGCAGGATCAGCGCCAGGCTGAAGCCGAAGGAGGGCATTTTGCCTTCGCCGAGATGCGGTTCCGTGACGTCGTCAGGAATATGCAATTCGACGTAGCGGCTGATGAAGTTGCCCCATAGCGGACCGGCGATAATCATCCCCGGAATGGCCGCACACAGGCCAATCAGGATCATCCAGCCAAAGTCGGCGTGCATTTGCGACGCCAGCAGCATCGGCGCCGGTCCAGGCAACAGAAACGCCGCGGCGGCGGCAACGCCGGCAAACAGCGGGATCACCAGCTTCACGAGGTTAGTACCGGTATGGCGCGCCATCGAGAAGGCGACGCTAATCAGCAGTACGATCGCCACTTCGAAGAACAGCGGCAGCGCGCAGATGAGACCGGCGAGACCAATCGCATAGTGCGCGCGATTGTGGCCAAAGGATTTGAGCATCTTGACGGCAATCTGATCGACCGCCCCCGTTTCATGCAGGATCTTACCGAACATCGCGCCGAGCGCGACGACGATCGCCAGGAAGCCCAGCGTACCGCCCATCCCTTTCTCCATCGTCGCCGCGATTTTATCCAGCGGCATGCCGGAGAAGAGGCCGGCGCCAATAGAAACCACCATCAAAGCCACGAAGGCGTGCATTCGCGCCTTCATGACTAAAAACAGCAGCAGCAATACCGAGCCGACTGCTGTTAAAACAAGCGTTAAAGTACTCACTAGTGACTGCCTTTGTTGATCACCTCGATGGTGCTGGCCACCACGCCTTCCAGCGGCTGGTCGATATCGACGATAAGCACATCGCTCTCGTCGGCGCCTGGTTCCTGCAGCGTTTCAAACTGCGTCACCAACATTTGGGTTTTAAAGAAGTGCCCTTTACGCGCCTTCAGACGGCTTTCGATCACGTCGAAATCGCCTTTCAGGTAGATGAAGGAGAGGTTCGGGTTGCCCTTGCGCAGAATGTCGCGATAGCTCTTCTTCAGCGCCGAGCAGACGATCAGCGACACCTTGTTGGTACGCTGCATGGCGAACGCGGCGTCATTTAGCGCCTGCAGCCACGGCGTGCGGTCGTCATCGTTGAGCGGCTCGCCGGAGGCCATCTTGGTGATATTGCTGCGCGGATGGAGAAAGTCGCCGTCAAGAAACGCGGCATGCAGTTGATGCGCCACTTCGCTGGCGACAGCGGATTTTCCGCTGCCGGAAACGCCCATCAGGACATAGACGTGGTGATCATGGTTAGTCGTGCTCAAAGCGTCCTCCCACTGGACTGGTACGCCGCGCCGGGGCTGACTCATCCAGCGCGAAGGCGGCGTATCGGTTAATTGTTACGGGTAACTGTTATCGGTAACATTGTCATGCCGGACCTGTGGAGAAGCAATATCCATTCGTGCCAGATGTGAATATGTGTGATCTACTTCAAACTTGTCAGTTTAAATTGATCCGCCCGGTGACAATGTGAAACCTAAATCTAACATCTTAGGGGTAATCGCTTCACCACGAATGCGCGCCAGCAGCCGTTCGGCGCCGATGCGCCCCATTCGCTCGCGCGGGGTCAGGACGCTGGCCAGCCGCGGCTCCATCACCTGGCCGATATCATGGCCGTGGAACCCGGCGATCGCCATATCATCGGGTATCTTCAGCCCCAGACGCTGGCACTCGAACGCCGCGCCGACCGCGAGGTCATCGTTGGTGCAGAAGATGCCGTCGAGCTGCGGATATTCGCGGCGCGCCTGGCGCATCAGCTCAATCCCCGAAGAATAGGACGAGGATTGCTCCACCATCACGCTGTAGGGCGTCATCCCGGCGTCAAGCATCGCCTGCTCGTACCCCTTCTGTTTGATGATAGTACGTTCATCAAGACGCGCCCCCAGATAGGCGACATGGCGATGGCCGCGGGCGATGATCGCCGCGGTCATCTGCCGGGCGGCTTCAAAGTTATCAAACCCGACGGCAATATCGAGACACGGCGACCGGCTGTCCATCAGCTCCACCACCGGAATGCCGGCGACTTCGATCATCTTCAGGGTGCGCGGCGTATGGGTGCGTTCGGTGAGGATCAGGCCATCAATGTTCCAGGAGAGCATCGATTCGAGGCGTTTCTCTTCCATTTCCGGCTTATAGCCGTAGTGCGCCAGCATGGTTTGATAGCCGAAGGCGTCGGTGACGCTTTCGATACCGCGCAGTACTTCCGAAAAGACCTGATTGGTTAACGACGGCAGCAGCACGCCGATGGCGCGGCTGGTGGCGTTGGAAAGAATGTCAGGGGCGCGATTGGGAATATAACCCAGTTCATCGAGGGCAACGGCAATCTTGCCACGCAGCGCTTCGGAGACCTGCTCCGGGTTGCGTAAATAGCGACTGACCGTCATTTTGGTCACGCCGACAAGATCGGCTACATCCTGAAGTACGGGTCTTTTCTTTTTCATCGTCCTGACTGTGATCAACGGGAAACATTTTCTCAGTTTATCACGGACAAAGCGCAACCTTCCCTAACATGAGGGAAGGCTGCGCAATTTATTTAACCTGGCTCAGATAACTATCAAACCGGCGGCAGATCGAACAGCAGGATCTCGCTATCGCTGTCGGCATGAACCGAAATCGCCTGCTCGTCCCAGATGGCCAAACCGTCGCTGGTGGTGGCTTTGGTACCGTTGATGGTCACTTCGCCTTTGACCACCTGGATCCACACGCGGCGTTCCGCGGCAATCTGGTGAACCGACTGCTCATCTTTCAGCAGCGCCCAGCGATAGAGTTCCATATCCTGGTACACCTTCAGCGAGCCATCTCGCGCATCCGGCGACAGCACCAGCTGTTTGCCCTGGGCGGCGTCGAAGCGGCGCTGCTCGTAGCGCGGGGTAATGCCGGTTTCTTCCGGAATAATCCAGATCTGATACAGACGCAGACGATCGGTTTTGCTCGGGTTGTACTCAGAGTGGCGCACCCCGGTACCCGCGCTCATGATCTGGAACTCGCCCGCCGGCACCTGCTCTTTGTTGCCCATGCTGTCCTGGTGCTCCACCGCCCCTTCCAGCACATAGGTCAGGATCTCCATGTCTTTGTGCGGGTGGGTACCGAAGCCCTGACCGGCGTCGATGACGTCGTCGTTAATCACCCGCAGGGCCGAGAAGCCCATAAAGTTCGGGTCATAATAGTTGGCGAAAGAGAAAGTATGCCAGGAATCCAGCCAGCCATGGTTAGCGTGGCCACGTTCGTTCGCTTTGCGTAAATAGATCATGTTGCACCCCCGTATGTTGTCGATGGAGTCAGTGTGGACCCATTTCGCCGGCGATCATAGAGGGTGAAAATTGACTCCTCTGTTCAAAAAATATGAACAAGCGCAGAAGAGCCAATTTGACTTATCGGGTAAGGGTAATGGTGGCCGGTGAAGGCTGCTCAAAGCCGCGCTGCAGGATCTCCATATTGGTGAGAACGTCAGTTTCCTTGACGTAATTCGGCTGGCCGTTGACGAGGGTGTCGTACAGCGCGTCGTACACCCGACCATAATCGCCGCTCTCCAGCGGCACCGCTTCGCGCACCATCTCCCCTGCCTCGTTGACATACACCAGCTCGCCAACGCTGTCGTCCGCGCCAAATCCCGGCTCGCCCGGCATGATATTGGCCTTCAGGCTGGTCTCCTGCTGGTCAATGCCGTACTTCACAAACGAACCTTTGTGCCCGTGAACGATAAATTTCGGGTAATCGATCTGCACCAGATGGCTGGTCTTAACGATGGCCTTCATATCGCCGTAGAACAGCTGGGCTTCAAAGGTGTCATCCGGGTTGGCTTTATTGCGCAGCGAGCGCAGATCGTAAGAGACATGGTCCGGGCGGCCGAACAACGAAATGATCTGATCCAGGGTATGCACGCCAAGGCCATAGAACTCGCCGTTTTGCGGACCGCCGGGGTTGGTCTCCGCCAGCGGGCGGTAGTTATCGAAATGGCTTTCGATCTCCACCAGTTCGCCGAGTTTCCCGCTCTCAATCACCTTTTTGGTGGTCAGGAAGCAGGAGTCGAAACGGCGGTTCTGATAGGGCGTCACCGTCAGGCCTTTGCTGTTCGCCAGGGCAAACAGAGTTTTTGCTTCCTCCAGCGTCGGGGTGAACGGCTTTTCCACCAGCACGTTTTTTCCTGCCTCCAGCGCCTTTTTCGCATATTCAAAATGGCTGTCGGCGTGAGTGCAGACCACCACCAGCTTGACCAGTGGATCGTTTAATACTTCTTCAAGGTCGCTGGTGAAATGAATATGGGAATACTGCGGCGCCTGCTCCTCGGGCTTCGCCCGGCGGCGGTAAATGTGCGCTACCTGCCAGCGGTCTTTGCGGTGCAAAACGTAAGGAAGGTGATAGCGGGTGGTGCTTTTACCAAAGCCAATAAATGCGCAGTGCAGAGTCATAACGCTGTCCTTAGTTAATGAGCTACCTTCAACCATAGCGCAAGCCGGTCCCTCACTTCATCCTCTCTGTTTGCTTGCAGTGAAGATTCGTTAGGAAAATAGTTCGAGTATCACTCATACGTAATTATTAATAACTTATTGATTAATAAGTGATTAAATCAGCAGTTTTCGGCAAAAAACCTTGATCGCCATGGCAAAACTGCGGATAAGTGGAGAGCAAACCAGGAGGTTGCTGATGACTAACGGAGTAGCCAGCCGCTGCTGATGGACAAACAGTATCTCGCCATAAACGGCGCCCTTTTTTTCTGGCTTCTCGCGCTGATCGCCTGGTCTGTCGATGCAAGCGCGCTGGCGCGCCTGGCGGCCGCCTGCGCGCTTATCGCTTTCCTCCTCCATAGCCAACGGAACAAGATTAACGCGATGTTTATTAAGAAAAATAAAACGGAACCTCTGATATCAGAAGCAGCCACGCCTCCGGCAATTAACCCAGAACCCGAAGCGGTCGCCAGCAAAAAACACGAGACTACGGTCATCGCCAGCGGGGTGCATTTCGTCGGCAATATAGTCGCCAGCGGCCATGTCTATATCCACGGTCAGGTCACCGGCAACATTGAGGCCAAAGAGCATTTGATTAAGGTAATGCGTGAAGGCCAGGTGGAGGGCAACGTCAGCTGCCGGGAGCTAATAATTGACGGCAAGGTGCAGGGCCAGTGTCATGGCGACAGCATCACCATCGAGGAGCACGGCCATCTGGAGGGTACCCTCGCCTATCGCGCGCTGGCGATCAAGAAAGGCGGCGTTTTTAGCGGTCGCGCTGAAATGCTGGCCGCCGCGGAGAACAAAAGTCATATTCTCGGTCTGGTAGCAGACGCACCCTCCAAAACCGACGCGGAGCCCGTCAGGCCGCAGAGCGCCTGAGATAGCAGCAAAAAAAAAAGCCAGCACCCGGCTGGCTAAAGTAATACTGGAAGCAATGTGAGCAATGTCGTGCTTTCAGGCTTTCCGCAAGGGTCTCCCTGAATGCAGGACAATAATAATCATTCTCATTCGCACTTGTCTACTTTTTTTTGCAAATAATGCGTGTTGACTCGAACGCCGTAGTCAGTGATGTTTAAAGGGACTTTTCACCTGAATGAGGAACAAGGAATGAGTGACATCGTGATACGCCATGCTGAACCGAAAGATATTGACGCGATTCGTCAAATTCACGCCCAGCCGGAGGTGTATCACAACACGCTACAGGTCCCTCATCCATCCGAACATATGTGGCGGGAGCGGCTAACCGATACGCCCGGCGTGAAGCAGCTGGTGGCCTGTATCGATGAGCAAGTTGTCGGCCATTTAAGCATTGCCGTCGTCCAACGTCCCCGCCGTAGCCACGTCGCCGATTTTGGTGTCAGCGTGGATTCGCGCTGGCACAACCGCGGCGTCGCCAGCGCGCTGATGCGCGAGATGATCGACCTGTGCGACAACTGGCTGCGCGTCGAGCGTATTGAGCTGACGGTGTTCGCCGATAATGCCCCGGCGATTGCGGTGTATAAGAAGTACGGCTTTGAGATCGAAGGCACCGGCAGGCGTTACGCGCTGCGCAACGGTGAGTATGTGGATGCGTATTATATGGCGAGAATGAAGTAGCGTGTTGCCGGGTGGCGGCTTCGCCTTACCCGGCCTGCGTTCGCACAGTTGTAGGCCCGGTAAGCGCAGCAGCGCCACCGGGCAACACATCAATACCCCGCCGTTAAATCATCCGGCGAACGCGGATCGGAGGCGCCATACAGCATGCCGTCCGGTCCCACCATGATGCTCTGGGTACTGCCCATCGCCTCTTTCAGCGCCACTTTCTGCCCCTTCGCCTCCAGCAGCTTGAGGGTATCCGGGCTAAAGCCTTTCTCCACCCGCAGCTCATCCGGCAGCCATTGATGGTGGAAACGCGGCGCGTTGGTGGCTTCCGCGACGTTCATCCCGAAATCGATGGTATTGACCACCATCTGCAGTACGGTGGTGATGATCCGACTGCCGCCCGGGCTGCCGGTCACCAGCCAGGTTTTGCCATCTTTCACCACAATGGTCGGCGACATTGACGACAGCGGGCGTTTTTTCGGCTCCACCGCATTGGCGTCGCCGCCCACCAGACCATAGACGTTAGGCACGCCGGGCTTCGCCGAGAAATCATCCATCTGGTTATTGAGCAGAATGCCGGAATCACCGGCCACAATGCCGGTACCGAAGGTGGTATTCAGCGTATAGGTCACCGCCACCGCATTGCCGTCTTTATCGACCACCGAGAAGTGGGTGGTCTGGTTGCTTTCATAGGGCGCCAGCTTGCCCGGACGGATCTGGCTGGAAGGCTTCGCCTTGTTGACATCAATCTCGGCGGCGATCGCTTTGGCGTAAGCCTTGCTGGTCAGCGCCTGCCACGGCACGTTGACGAAGTCAGGATCGCCGAGATATTCGGAACGGTCGGCATAGGCATGTTTCTCCGCCTCCGCCATCACCTGCATGGCGTCGGCGCTGCCAAAACCATATTTCTGCATATCGAAGTTTTCGAGGATATTGAGGATCTGCACGATATGGATCCCGCCGGAGGACGGCGGCGGCATAGAGTAAACCTCATACCCGCGATACTCGCCGCTAACCGGCGTACGCTCCACAGCCTTATAGCCGGCGAGATCGGCTTTGGTGATTAGCCCGCCGTGCTTTTTCATCTCGTCAGCGATCTGGTCGGCGATGGCCCCTTTATAGAAGGCGTCCGGGCCGTGCTCGGCAATCAGCTCCAGGCTCTTACCGAGGTTCTTCTGCACCAGCCGATCGCCCTTTTTCAGCGGCTCGCCGTTCTTCCAGAAGATCGCTTTACTATTTTCATGCTGCGGGATCACTTCGCTGCCGTAGGTCTTCAGATCGTCCGCCAGCGCATCGTTAACGATAAACCCCTCTTCCGCCAGCTTAATCGCCGGACGGATCACTTTGTTCAACGGCATGGTGCCATACTTTTCCAGCGCGAGGGAGAAACCGGCGACGCTGCCTGGCGTGCCGGAGGCCAGATGCGAAGTCAGTGATTTTTTACTGTCCGGGTTGCCCTGGTCGTCAAGGAACATGTCGCGGGTGGCCTGCTCTGGCGCCATTTCGCGGAAATCGATCGCCGTGGTCTTGCCGTCTTTAGTCCGCAGCATCATAAAACCGCCACCGCCAATATTCCCGGCCTGCGGATGGGTGACCGCCAGCGCGTAGCCTACCGCTACCGCCGCATCGACAGCGTTACCGCCCTGGCGCAGGATATCCACGCCGACGCGGGTCGCCAGCGCGTCCACCGAGGCCACCATCCCCTGCCGGGCGCGTACCGGGTGGAACACATCTTCCTCTACGCCATAAGAGACCGGCGGCGGCGGTGGCGGATTGGCGGCGACGGTAAAGCTGCCCCCCGCCAGCAACGCAGCGATGACCACCTGACGCCATATTGTTGTTTTTATCATTGTCTTACTCCTGAAAGGTAGGTTTCATTCCCCGCTTAAGCCTGGTTGATAACTCCTAAAAAATCATTGTTATGGCAGATTCGAGGTACACTTAAGTGATCCCACGCACGGGAGGAGAAAACCATGAAAGCGATTCTGTTTCTGGCGGCGCTGATGCCGCTTGGCGTATTAGCCCAGCCGATCAATATTAATAACAACCCTAACCAGCCGGGTTACGTGGTCCCCAGCCAGCAGCGCATGCAAAATGAGATGAAGATCCAGCAACAGCAGCAGCAGAGCATGCTGAAGCAGGATCTGAACAATCAGACCCGCTCGCAGCAGCAGCATTTGCAAAACCAGCTGCAGACTAATCAGCAGCGCGCGGCCCAGGGCGGCAATCTGAATGCGCCGCAGCAGGTGCGGCCAAATAACAACGGTGGGATGCTGCGGCAGACTAATCCGTAAAGATCGTCCGCCGCAAATCCGTCTTAAGGCTGGAAATTCGGCCCGATGACATCAATGGCATCGGTGCAGATGCAGTCTACGCCCCAGCGCAGCAGTTCGGCGGCGCGCTGGGGTTTATTGACCGTGTACACCAGAATGTGCAGGCCGGCCTGTTTCAGGCTCGCCACCCGCGCCGCATCCAGCAGTTTGTGATTGAGGTGAATCGACACGCAGCCCAACCGGGTGGTCAATTCGCGCCAGTCATCGCGCCACTCATCCAGCAGCAGCCCGCGCGGCAGCTCGGGCGCGGCTTCCTGCGCCGCCTCCAGGGCGTCGATTTCAAAAGAGGAGAGCAGCGGCGCGGTCATGCCTTGCCATAGATCGCGCGCGGCCAGCGCCACCACTTTCCCGGTCTGCGGCCCCAGCCCGGTGGTCGGCTTAATTTCGATATTCGCCATCATGCCGTGACGACGGCAGCGCTCCGCCACCTGGGAGAGCAACGGCAGCGGCTCGCCCTTAAATTCACGGCTGAACCAGCTACCGGCATCGACCTTCAGCAGATCGTCCCACGCCAGCTCGCCCGCCACGCCCCAGCCATTGCTGGTGCGTTCGAGATTATCGTCATGCAGCAGAAAGATCTGCCCGTCCTTCGACAGCTTGGCGTCAAATTCAATCATCGTGTGCCCGTAGCGGGCGCCGACGTCGATAGCCGCCAGGGTGTTCTCCGGCGCCAGTTTACCGCCGCCGCGATGGGCGACGATGCGGGGATAAGGCCAGTTACTCATGCGCGTTGTCCTGTTTCACCATCAAAGAGGTGCAGATGTTCCAAAGGCAGATGCAGCCATAGCGTGCTGCCTGCCGCCGGGCGCTGCTGGTGCGGCAGTCTGACCACCAGCTTCTGTTCGCCCCAGCGCCCGTGAGCGAGGTTATCGGCACCTAAAATTTCCAGGGTGTCCATCAGCAGCGGAATGCCGCCTTGCGCCTGCGAGCTTAAGATAAAATGCTCCGGACGGATACCGAGCGTCATTTTACGCCCAGCGTGGCGCCGGTGCTCATGATTCGTCGGCAGCTGCATGCCGCCCGCCAGCTCAAAGCGACCGCCGTCATCGCTGATGCGCCCTTCCAGCAGGTTCATGGCCGGGCTGCCGATAAAGCTCGCCACAAAGCGGCTGGCTGGCTTCTCATACACTTCCACCGGGGTGCCGATCTGCTCGGCAACGCCTTTGTTCATCACCATCACCCGCTGGGCGAGGGTCATCGCCTCCACCTGGTCATGGGTGACGTACAGCGAGGTGGTTTTCAGGCGGCGATGCAGCTGCTGCAATTCCAGACGCATCTGCACGCGCAGCTTGGCGTCGAGATTTGACAACGGTTCGTCGAAGAGGAATACCGCCGGGTCACGCACGATAGCGCGGCCCATCGCCACGCGCTGGCGCTGACCGCCGGACAGTTCCCGCGGGCGGCGCTTGAGCAGACCATCCAGCTCAAGAATGCGCGCCGCCTCCTGCACCCGCTCGGCGATCAATCCCTTACCCATGCCGCGAATCTTCAGCCCCCACGCCATGTTCTCTTCCACGCTCATATGCGGATAAAGGGCATAGTTCTGGAACACCATCGCGATGCCGCGATCTTTCGGCTCCATCTCGGTCACCCGTTTGCGATCGATCCAGATATCGCCGCTGGTCACCCGTTCAAGTCCGGCGACCATCCGCAGCAGCGTTGATTTCCCGCAGCCCGACGGGCCGACCATGACGATAAATTCCCCGTCCGCCACGTCCAGCGTCAACGGTTGAATTACCTGGGTTTTGCCATCCCAGCTTTTGCTTACTGCCTGTAGTTTTAAACCAGCCATTTTATTTCTCACTATCGACCAGGCCGCGCACAAACGCGCGCTGCATGGCTAAAACGATGACGACCGGCGGGATCAGGGTCAGCAGCATCGCCGCCATCACCTGATTCCACTGGGTAGTACCTTCGCCGGTGGCGATCATGCCTTTAATACCGGCGACGGCGGTGCCAAGATTCACATCCTGAATAATCAGCAACGGCCATAGATACTGGTTCCAGCCGTAGATAAAGGTGATGACGAACAGCGCGGCGAGGTTGGTTTTCGACAGCGGCAGCACGATGTCGCGAAAGAAGCGCATCGGCGAAGCGCCATCGATACGCGCCGCTTCAATCAGCTCGTCCGGCAGGGTCATAAAGAACTGGCGGAACAGGAAGGTAGCGGTGGCCGAAGCCATCAACGGCAGCGTTAACCCGGCATAGCTGTCGAGCATGTTGAGGTTGGCGATCACCTCCACCGTCGGGAAAATACGCACCTCGACCGGCAGCATCAGGGTGATAAAGATCATCCAGAAGAACAGGTTACGCAGCGGAAAGCGGAACCAGACGATAGCGAACGCCGAAAGCATCGACACCACGATTTTGCCGACCGTAATGGCGAACGCCATGATGAAGCTGTTGAGCATCATCAGCCAGAACGGCGCGCTGTTGACGCCGACGCCGTTCACCCAAATGGTCTTCATGTTCTCCAGCAGATGGCTACCGGGGATCAGCGTCATCGGCGTTTCAAATACCGATTTGTTATCCAGCGTCGCCGCCACGAAGGCGACGTACAGCGGGAATAAAATGACGGCGATACCCAGGATCAGCATGGTGTGGCTGAAAATCGTCAGCCCGCGACGGTTCTCAATCATTGGTAACGCACCTTACTTTCAACGTAACGGAACTGCACCACCGTCAGGATAATGACGAGGAACATCAGCACCACCGACTGCGCGGCGGAAGCGGATAGATCGAGCCCGGCGAAACCTTCGCGATAGATTTTGTAGATCAGAGTGGTGGTCGCCTGCACCGGGCCGCCAGCGGTGGCGGCATCGATCACCGGGAAGGTGTCGAAGAAGGCATAAACCAGGTTGACCACCAGCAGGAAGAAACTCACCGGCGCAATCAGCGGCAGCGCCAGCTTAAAGAAGCGTCGAATCGGCCCGGCGCCGTCGATGGCGGCGGCCTCAACCAGCGAACGCGGAATCGACTGCAGCGCGGCGAAGAAGAACAGGAAGTTGTAGCTTATCTGCTTCCACACCGAGGCGAAGACCACCAGAAACATCGCCTGGCCGCTGTTCTGCGCATGGTTCCAGTCATAGCCCAGCTCGCCGAGGAAATGGGTGATCAGCCCGCGCCCGGGGTTAAAGAGGAAGATCCACAGCACCGCCGCGACGGCGGGGGCCACGGCGTACGGCAGCAGCATCAGCGTTTGATAAAAGCGGCTGCCGCGCACCACATAGTCGACCAGCGCGGCGAAAAACAGTGAAATGAGCAGGCCGCTGACGGTCACCAGGGCGCTAAATTTTATGGTGGTCCAGAACGAGTCCAGGTAGTACGGATCGTGGAACAGCGCAACGAAGTTATCCAGGCCGACGAACTGGCTGGAAAGGCCAAAGGGATCGACGCTCTGCAGCGAGTACCACAGCGCTTCGCCTGCGGGCCAGATAAAGAAAATCAACGTGATAATCAGCTGCGGCGCGACCAGCACATAGGGCAGCCAGCGCGAGCGGAATACCGGACGGGATGATGACATTGAGATTGGGTTCCTGAACAATGCCGGGTGGCGGCTACGCCTTACCCGGCCTACATAGGGCACATCGTAGGCCCGGTAAGCGCAGCGCCACCGGGCAAGTTACAGATTACGATTTGGTCGCTTGCTCGAAGCGACGCAGCAGCTGGTTTCCGCGCTGCACGGCGGAATCCAGCGCCTGCTGCGGGGTTTTCTTGCCGGTCCACACGCTCTCCAGCTCTTCATCGACGATGGTGCGGATTTGCGGCATGTTGCCCAGGCGCAGACCTTTGGTGAACGGCAACGGCGGCTTGTTCAGCATCTGGCGGGTAGCGATATCGGCGCCCGGGTTCTTATCATAGAAGCCCTGCTGACGCGTCAGATCGTAGGCCGCGGTAGTGATCGGCAGGTAGCCGGTTTTCTGGTGCCACTCGGCGGCGTTTTCCGGTTTGGTCAGGAAGTCGAGGAACTTCGCCACGCCGGTGTAGGTCTCTTTGTCTTTGCCCTGCATCACCCACAGGCTGGCCCCGCCGATGATGGCGTTCTGCGGCGCGCCTTTCACGTCGGCATCGTAAGGCATCATGCCGACGCCGTAGTTAAATTTGGCGTACTGGCGGATATCGGCCAGCGATCCGGACGAGGCAGTGGTAATGGCGCAGTCGCCGTTATAGAACTTTTCGGTAGACTCGTCTTTACGCCCGAAGTAGCTGAAATCGCCCTTCTTGTTCATCTCTTCGAGCAGCGCGATATGCTTCACCTGCTCCGGCTTGTTGAACTCAAGAACCGCGTCGGTACCGTCGAAGCCGTTATTCTTCGTGGCCACCGGCAGACCGTGCCAGGCGCTGAAGTTTTCAATCTGGATCCAGCCCTGCCAGCCGCTGGCGTAGCCGCACTTCATCCCGGCGGCTTTCAGCTTCGCGGTATAGGCCGCCAGATCCTGCCAGGTCTTCGGCGGCTGCTCCGGATCTAAGCCGGCTTTTTTGAAGGCGTCTTTGTTGTAGTAGAGCACCGGGGTAGAGCTGTTAAACGGCTGGGAGAGCAGATGGCCGGTTTTCGAATCGGTGTAATACCCGGCCACCGTCGGTACGAACTGCGATTCATCAAACTTGATGCCCGCCTCGCTAAACACCTGGTAGACCGGCTTAATGGCTTTTGACGCCATCATGGTGGCGGTGCCGACTTCATACACCTGCAGGATAGCCGGCGCGTTGCCGGTACGGAAGGCGGCGATACCGGCGCTCAGGCTCTGCTCGTAGTTGCCTTTGTATACCGGAACGATTTTGTAATCAGGATTGGCCGCGTTAAAGCGTTGCGCCAGAGAATCCACTTCTTTACCCAGCTCGCCTTCCATTGAGTGCCAGAATGGGATGGTGGTAACCGCCAGGGCCTGACCGGCAAAAGCCAGGCTCAGCGCCAGTCCTAAAGCTGTATGTCGTAACGATATCATCGGTTATCTCTCTTGTTGTGCCGGATGCGCGATTTCACGCGTTTTATGCTCGCGGGGTAACATGACATGTTCGAATTACAGAAAAATAACTTTTTTATTACAAAAAAAAGATAGTAACGGGTCAGAGAGATGACAAGCCGATGAAAGGACGGGGGAAGTAAAGTGGGAGCTGAGACACGGATAATATTCGTGCGGTCGGCTCCCGGGGTCGGCGCAAGCGCCTCGCCCGGGCTACAAACCGGCGAAGCCGCCGGGTTGCAACGAGTTAACCGTCATCCACGCAAACGCGCGACAATCTGTTCCAGGGTAAGTTGCCCTGCTGCTGCCTCGACGGTCATGCCGACGAAGTCTGGATTCGCCGGCAATATAATTCCATTTCGCTTTAAAAAAAGCAGGGTGATAAACAGTGCCGTACGCTTATTACCATCATTAAATATATGACCGCGAGAAATCGCCAGCAGATGCATCGCAGCGAGTCGCCACACGTCTGTCACACCTTCATATTCAATTTTGTTTAGCACCCTATACATTATCGCTTCGGCACGCCCCAGATCGGGCATACCGGCAACGCCAGGCGTGACGCGGAGCAGCCTGTCGTGAAACTGTATTATCTCTTCCGCTGAGATAATCTGCAGCGTCATTTATCCGCAAGCTCCCTGATCTCATCACCATGAACCGCCATGATAGCCGCGAACTCATCATCCATTCTGGCCGCCTGGTAGCGTTCAAACTCTTCTGCACTAATGATGACTGCAGATTTATGCCCACGACGGGTAATGGTCACAGGTACACCTGTCACTGCGCTTTCCAGCACATCGGCCAGATTTTGCCGGGCTTCGCTATAGTTAACCGTTCTCATAAAAACCTCCAAAGCTGTACTCTTTTATTGTACAACATACATGTACAAAAAAAGAGCCAACAGGCTCTTTTAAATGTATTCTTGCGATCGGCTCCCGGGGTCGGCGCAAGCGCCTCGCCCGGGCTACAACCCGGCGAAGTGAACGACGCCGGGTTGCGATGAATTAACCGCCGAGATAGGCGCTGCGCACCGCCTCGTTGGCCAACAGCGCGTCGCCAGTGTCCTCCAGCACCACGTGGCCGTTCTCCAGCACATAGCCGCGGTCGGCCAGCTTCAGCGCCTGGTTGGCGTTCTGCTCAACCAGGAAGATCGTCATCCCTTGCTCGCGCAGCTGCTCGATGGTGTCGAAAATCTGCTGAATGATAATCGGCGCCAGCCCCAGCGACGGTTCATCCAGCAGCAGCAGGCGCGGTTGGCTCATCAGGGCGCGACCGATCGCCAGCATCTGCTGCTCGCCGCCGGACATGGTGCCGGCGCGCTGAATACGGCGTTCATGCAGACGCGGGAACAGCTCATACACCCATTTGATGCGGGTCTGGAACTGATCGCGGTCGGCAAAAAAACCGCCCATCGCCAGGTTCTCTTCCACCGTCATACGCGAAAAGACGCGCCGCCCTTCCGGAACGATCGCCACCGCCTCGCGCATGATCTTCGCGGTTTGCCAGTCGGTAATATCCTTACCGTCAAAGACAATGCGCCCGCTGGAGGAGCGCGGGTCGCCGCACAGCGTGCCGAGCAGGGTGGTTTTCCCCGCGCCGTTGGCGCCGATAAGCGTGACGATCTCGCCCTGTTTGATATGCAGGCTGACGTTGTGCAGCGCCTGAATCTTGCCGTAGTGGGCGCTGACGTTGTCAAAAGTTAACATCGCGTTTTCCATCTTATGCCTCACCAAGGTATGCGCGGATCACATCCGGGTTATTACGAATCTCTTCCGGCGTCCCGTTGGCCAGCGGTGTTCCCTGGTTCACGACGTAGATGCGATCGGAAATGCCCATCACCAGCTTCATATCGTGTTCGATAAGCAGGATGGTGGTGTTGTGATGGTTACGCAGCTCGGCGATAAGCTCGTCCAGCTCTTTGGTCTCTTTCGGGTTCAGCCCCGCCGCCGGTTCATCGAGCATCAGAATTTCCGGCTGGGTCACCATGCAGCGGGCAATCTCCAGCCGACGCTGGTCGCCGTAGGCCAGGTTGCTGGCCTGACGGTTGGCATGCTCCAGCAGGCCGATGCGCTCCAGCCAGGTGGCGGCCCTGTCCAGCGCTTCGCTCTGCGCCCGACGGAAGGCCGGCGTTTTCAGCAGGCCGGAGAAGAGCCCGGTTTTCAGCTGCTGATGCTGCGCCACCAGCAGGTTTTCAATCACCGTCATTTCGCGGAACAGGCGCACGTGCTGGAAGGTCCGCACCACGCCCATCCGCGCAATCTGCTGACCCGGCAGCCCTTCCAGGTGCTGGTCGCGCAGCAGAATAGTGCCGCCGGTGGGCTTGTAAAAACCGGTCAGGCAGTTAAAGACGGTGGTCTTCCCGGCGCCATTGGGGCCGATCAGCGAGACGATCTCGCGCTCTCTGAGCTCCAGCGACACATTGTTGACGGCCAGCAGACCGCCGAAACGCATCATCAGGCCGCTAACGGATAATAATGGCTGACTCATGCCTGCTCTCCTTTCGCCTGACCGTTTTTCAGCTTCAACTGCACGCGCGTCATTGGCAGAAGCCCCTGCGGACGCCAGATCATCATCAGCACCATCAGGCCGCCGAGCATTAACATGCTGTATTCGTTGAAGTCACGCATCAACTCGCGCGAGACCACCAGCAGAATAGCCGCGAGGATCACCGCGAACTGCGAGCCCATCCCGCCCAGCACGACGATCGCCAGCACAAAGGCTGACTCGGCGAAGGTAAAGGATTCCGGGCTGACGAAGCCCTGGCGCGCGGCGAACAGCGTGCCGGCGAAGCCAGCAAACGCGGCGCTGATGGTAAAGGCGGTCAGCTTGATGCGCGTCGGGCTCAGGCCCAGCGAACGACAGGCGATCTCATCTTCACGCAGCGCTTCCCACGCCCGGCCCAGCGGCATTCGCAGCAGGCGGTTGATGACGAACAGGCTGAGCACTACCAGCAGCAACGCCACCAGGTAGAGGAAAATCACCCGGTCGGAGGGATCGTATTTGACGCCGAAGAAGTTGCTGAAGGTATCCCAGCCGCCTTCGCGGGCGCTGCGGCTAAATTCGAGGCCAAAGAAGGTCGGTTTCGGGATCTGGCTGATGCCGTTCGGCCCGCCGGTGATCTCGGTATTGTTGAGCAGCAGAATGCGCACGATCTCGCCGAAGCCTAAGGTCACAATCGCCAGGTAGTCGCCGCGCAAACGCAACACCGGGAAGCCCAGCAGGAAACCGGCCGCCGCGGAGACCAGGCCGGCCAGCGGGAGACAGGTCCAGAAGCCGAGACCGTAATAGTGGTTCAGCAGCGCAAAGGTATACGCGCCGATGGCATAGAACCCGCCGTAGCCCAGCACCAGCAGGCCGGAAAGGCCGACCACCACGTTCAACCCGAGGCCGAGGATGATATAGATCATCGTCAGGGTGGCGATATCCACCGTGCCGCGCGACACCATAAACGGCCAGGCCACGGCAATCACCAGCAGGGCGATCAGGAACAGCTTCTGCTTCACCGTCGACCCGTCAATCGCCGGCATAATAAATTTCGGCCCGGAGACGTTCTTAACCGCTTTCTGGAACAGCGGCCGCAGCAGCTGGAAGAAAAAGACCACCGCGGTACCGATGAAGATCCACTGCCAGCGAATATCGGCGGCGGTATCGACCACCAGTTTGGTGCCGTTCAGCTCCAGCTGCACGCCCATAAAGACGCCCGCCAGAATGAAGAACATCACGGCAGAGAGCAGCGCCATTGCAATTTGCATCGGTTTCATACTTTTTCCACCTCCGGGCGGCCCAGAATGCCGGTCGGCATCACTAACAGCACCAGAATCAGCAGCGCGAAGGAAACGACGTCCTTATATTCGGTGCTGAGATAGGCGGAAGAGAGCGCCTCGGCAATACCCAGGATCAGGCCGCCGATCATCGCGCCAGGGATACTGCCGATCCCGCCGAGCACGGCGGCGGTGAACGCCTTCATCCCGGCCATAAAGCCGATGTAGGGGTTAATCACGCCGTAGAACTGCCCCAGCAGCACGCCGGCCACCGCCGCCATCGCTGCGCCGATGACAAAGGTCAGGGCAATGACGCGGTCGGTGTTAATCCCGAGCAGGCTGGCCATTTTCAGATCTTCCGCGCAGGCGCGGCAGGCGCGCCCCATCCGCGAGTAGCGAATAAACAGCGTCAGGGCCAGCATGGCGATAAAGGTCACCACCCAGATCACCAGTTGCATGGTGGTGATTGTCGCGGAGAAGCTGTCGCTGTGGCCGACGACCCACTGGCCGTTAAACAAGCTCGGCAGCGCCACGTCGCGGGAGCCCTGGGTCAGGCTGACGTAGTTCTGCAGGAAGATAGACATCCCGATGGCGGAGATCAGCGCAATCAGGCGCTTGGAGTTACGCACCGGCCGATAGGCCACGCGCTCAATGCTCCAGCCGTAGGCGCTGGCAATCACAATGGCGCCCACGAATCCGGCGGCGACCAGCAGCCAGCTAGTGTCAATGCCCATCATCATCAGCGCGGCGATGATCATGAAGGAGACATAGCTGCCAATCATATAGACCTCGCCGTGGGCGAAGTTGATCATGCCGATAATGCCGTACACCATCGTATAGCCGATGGCGATCAACGCATAGGTACTGCCCAGCGTGACGCCGTTAAACATCTGCTGCAGAAAATAGAGAAACTGCTCGGACATAAGGTAACCTTTTTCAAACCGCCCGCGGTTCGCAGGCGGAGGGATAACTCGTCTTCAGCGCTTATTTCGCCGCGCTCGAAGAGCCATCGGCGTGCCACTGGAAGACACCAAACTCAAATCCCTTCAGATCGCCTTTTTCATCCCAGGTCAGCGGCCCAATCACGGTTTTCGCCCCGTGCGCTTTCAAATCGTTGATTAAATCCAGCGGCTGCTGGCTGCCGGTTCTGTCCATCGCCTGCGTCAGCGACTGCACGGCGGCATAGGTGATCCAGACGTACGGTCCGCTCGGATCTTTCTTCTCCGCTTTCAGCGCGTTGACGATGGCGCTGTTGGCAGGGTCCTGATCGTAGCGTTTTGGCATTGTCACCAGCATGCCTTCCGCCGCGGCGCCCGCGATATTGGACAGCGAGGCGTTGCCGACCCCTTCCGGCCCCATAAACACGGTTTTCAACCCGACGGAGCGCGCCTGGCGCAGCATCTGGCCCATTTCCGGGTAGTAGCCGCCGTAGTAGACGAAGTCGATGTTCTCTTTCTTCAGGCGCGCCAGCAGGGCGGAGAAATCTTTTTCCCCCGCGGTGATGCCATCGAAGAAGACGATGTTGGCCCCGGCTTTCTTCAGGTTGTCCTGCACCGAACGCGCCAGCCCTTCGCCGTACTGCTGCTTGTCATGAATGATGGCGATACGCTGCGGTTTCACTTTCTCGACGATATATTTCGCCGCGGTCGGCCCCTGCGAGGAGTCGAGGCCGGCGGTACGCATGATGTACTGGTATCCGCGCTGGGTCAGCTCCGGGTTGGTCGCCCCGGGGGAGATCATCAGGATGCCTTCATCCTCATAGATGTCGGAAGCCGGCTGGGTGGAAGAGGAGCACAGGTGGCCGATAACGTACTGAATGCCGTCGTTGACGATTTTGTTGGCCACCGCGACCGCTTGCTTCGGATCGCAGGCGTCGTCATATTCGACGGCCACCAGCTTGTCGCCCTTAATGCCGCCGCTGGCGTTGATGTCTTTAATCGCCTGACGCGCGCCATTGAACTCCATGTCGCCCCACTGGGCCACCGGACCCGACATCGCGCCGACCACGGCGACCTTAATATCCTTGGCCATCGCCGCGTGCGACATCGCTAATGCGACAATGCCCGCGACGATGGTTTTCGCGTTCCTTTTCATGCTGCAGAACCCCGTTCGTGATGTGGTGTAAATGTTTTGTATTTTTATGGTTAAAAAGCATTCTGTGCTTTTATTAAACAACGCCATTTTTACCATTGAGTTTAATGGTTTAGCGCAGTTTTTCACTAAAAAACAGATTAAAATCTCTATTTTTCAGTCGATTAAGCAAAGATAATATTCTGTATTTTGGTGAAGATAAACAAAAAAAAGTCCATCCTGCAGCATAAAATAACGATACATAAGGCGGAATAAAACGCTGCACATTAGGTTAAAATTCTGCTTATTTTTCGATCCATGACGGATTGAGCTACCCTGACAACGCCAGGAAAACGAATCCCCTGATGTACGCGCAAAAAACAGCGCTCCGCCAGACAGCAATTTTGGGTACACTGGCGCCTCTGTTTTGCACTGGATTTGCCGCCCATGAAACTGACCATTATCCGTTTACAGCACTTCAGCGATCAGGATCGCATTGATCTGGGGAAAATCTGGCCGTCGCAGGATCTGTCGACGCTGACCCTTGATGAAAACCATCGTCTCTACGCCGCCCGATTTAACGAGCGCCTGCTGGGCGCCGTGCGCGTTACCCTGCGCGGCGTCGAAGGTGAGCTCAGCGATCTGTGCGTGCGTGAAGTGACCCGCCGCCGCGGCGTCGGACAATACTTAGTGGAAGAGACATTGCGTGATAACCCGGCGATCAATAGCTGGCGCGTCGCCGACCATGGGGTGGAGGACCGCGGCGTGATGGCGGCCTTTATGCAGGCGCTCGGCTTTAGCGCCCAGCAGAATGGTTGGGAAAAGCATTAAGCCGTAGCCCCAATAAGCGGAGCATGACCAAGGAAGAACCCGGCGGCGCTTCGCTTAGCCGGGCTACCTGGCGACTGTAGCCCCGGTAAGCGCAGCGCGACCGGGGTCAGACAACGCATTTGCGGCGTGAAAGGCGCCCCCATTTAACCCAGCATTTCGCGTTGCAAAAAGGCGTCAAGACCCGAAATCCCCGGGAGCTTACATCAGTAAGTGACCGGGGTTGAGGGCCGCAGACAACGCATTTGCAGCGTGAAAGGCGCCGGTTAAATTATTTGGCGTCGGTCGCCGTACCGTTCGCATGCCAGGTAAAGACCCCGAACTCGAAGCCTTTCAGGTCGCCTTTCTGATCCCACGACAGCGGGCCCATCACGGTGTCTACTGTCGCGCCTTTCAGGTATTTAGCGATTTCCGCCGGATCGTCAGACTGATTCAGACCTGCCTGCAGCGACTGCAGCGCCGCGTAGGTGGTCCACACGAAGGCGCCGCTCGGATCCTGTTTCTTCGCCTTGATCGCATCCACGATCGGTTTGTTCGCCGGCACCTGGTCGTAGTTCTTCGGCTTGGTTACCAGCAGGCCTTCCGCCGACTCGCCGGCGATGTTAGACAGGGAGACGTTCGCTACGCCTTCCGGGCCCATAAACTGGGTTTTCAGACCGGCGGCGCGCGCCTGACGCAGGATCTGGCCCATTTCCGGGTGATAGCCGCCGTAGTAGACGAAATCGATATTCTCTTTCTTCAGGCGCGCCACCAGGGTGGAGAAATCTTTCTCACCGGCGGTGATCCCGTCGAAGAAGACCACGTTTGCCCCGCCTTTTTTCAGGCCATCCTGCACCGCACGGGCCAAACCTTCGCCGTACTGCTGTTTGTCATGTACCACTGCGATACGCTGCGGCTTCACTTTGTCGAGAATGTATTTCGCCGCGGTTGGCCCCTGATCGGAGTCCAGACCGGTGGTGCGCAGGATCAGCTTATAGCCGCGCGCCGTCAGCTCCGGAGCAGTCGCTGCCGGGGTAATCATCAGAATGCCTTCGTCTTCATAGATATCAGACGCCGGCTGAGTGGAAGAGGAGCACAGGTGACCAATGACGTATTTGATGCCGTCGTTGACCACTTTGTTGGCTACCGCTACCGCCTGTTTCGGGTCGCAAGCGTCATCATATTTGACGATCTGCAGCTTATTGCCCTTGATGCCGCCCTTAGCGTTGATATCCGCTACCGCCTGCTCTGCGCCGGTAAACTCCTGGTCGCCGTACTGGGCCACCGGGCCGGACATCGCCCCGACTACCGCGATTTTGATATCTTCCGCCAGCGCCGCGCTGCTCATAACTAAGGCAATACATCCTGCCAGTAACGCTTTACCCTTCATATTCATCCTGAGGCTCCCCATTATTATGGTTTTTGCATTTGTTGTGATGTTGTTTATTAGCGCATTATTTTGTTTATACCGATAGGAAAAGCATATGATAGCTAATCAACCGGGGGCTGCCCGCGCTTTTGCAGCACACTATGCTAAACATACCGTCATTCTGAGGAATTTGAAACGACTAAATTGCGGGCTATGTAACAGATAAGTGACAAATAAAAAAACCGCGCCAGCATGAACCGGACGCGGTGCAAAACAGAGCCTGATTACCAGCCTGCGGGTAGGTAGCCCACCGCGGATGCTATCGCGTAGGCGGCGCTGCAAAGATACAACAACACAATGAAGCATTGGATAAGCGGATGGGTCATCCAGGCCGGACAGGTCCAGCCCGGGGTCAGATCGCCACGCTGGCGGGCGCCCTTGAGCATCAGGATCGGCATAATCGATAAAATGACGCCGCTGAACACCCCGGCAAAATAGAGCGCGTTGACGAAGGAGACCATGCCGCTATAGGCCAGTACGAACGGCGGGATCGCCACCACCAGCAGCACCATCAGGCGCCGGGCGGGCTGTTCGTCATTCCCCAGGCGGAACTGATCGAAGATATTGGTCAGGAAGCTGCCGCCCAGTCCCCAGTAGGAGGTCAGCATCGCGCACAGCGCAAACAGATTGGCTGAGAAGAAGGCCCATTCGCCAAGCGCCCGGCCCCAGGAGATGGTGGCCACATCCGAGATATTGTCCAGACCGTTAAGCGAGATCACCGACAACGGCACCAGCGCCAGCAGGGTAAAGGTCAGCGCCATGCCGACCATGATGGCTTTAGGCAATTTTTCCGGTTTGTCGGCGAAGCCCCGCGCCATCTCCGGCACGATATACTGTGCCGAGAAGCAGAATGCCACGACGTTGAAGACCGGAACCATATACAGCCAGTTGCCGTCGAGCAGATAGCCGACGCGAGTGGTCTCTTTCAACAGCGTGGCAATCACCAGCACCGAGATCATCACCACCATGCCGATGCTGATAAATTTCTCACCGCGGCCGATCGCCTTCAGCCCCAGGTAGAGTACCCCTGCCGCCGGAACGAAAAACAGCACGCTACCCAGCGCCGGCGAGATGCCAAACAGGGAGTGCAGCAGCTTACCGCTGCCAGTCATATACGCCGTCAATGCCCCGACGCTATTGACGCAGACGGAGAGAAACATCATCAGCGCGCCAAAGCCGCCGACGTAGCGCTTCGATAATCCACTGAGCTGCAGATGTTTACGGGTGCGCAGCGTGGATTCCGCGACATAGAGCATAGTCACCGTCGTCAGGCTGCCCACCAGCACCAGCCAGAACAGCAGCGGTAAGAAGCCCGCTTTGCTCGACGCATAGGCGATAGAAAGGACGCCCGCGCCAATATTGGTACCGACAATCATCGATACCCCTTCGACGAAGCTCAGAGATTTTGCAGGGACAGCCGTACGTTCCCGGCCGGTGAGGACGGGAGAAAAGGTGGAGTTTTCAGACATAATACTTTCCGTTTTACTCCGGCGGTTGTCACCGCCGGAAAAAAGGTGATATCAGGGTGATAAACCACTCACGCTGAGCATAAACAGCCGGCTGCGGCGTCCTGTTTCTGTTCGGCTTCCCTGCCGCCGCAGCCCGCCGGGGAGACGTTAGCTCTTCAGTACGCGCGCCAGAATATCCAGCGCTTTCGAGAACTGGGTATCCGGGATAGTCAACGGATACAGGAATCGGATCACGTTGCCGTAGACGCCACAGCTCAGTAGCAGCAGGCCGTTCTCCTGCGCTTTCTGTTGCACCTGGCGGGTGAATTCCGGCGACGGTTCGCCTGTTTGCGGATCGTTAAACTCCACCGCCACCATCGACCCCCGGCCGCGGACATCCACGATCGCCGGGCAGGTAGCGCGCGCCTGGTTGAGCACTTCCTGCAGATGGCTACCCAGCTGTTCAGCGCGCTGACACAGCTGCTCTTCGGCAATCACATCCAGCACCGCGTGCGCCGCGGCCACCGCCAGCGGGTTACCGGCATAGGTTCCGCCCAGCCCGCCAGGCGCTGGCGCATCCATCACTTCGGCGCGACCAACGACGCCCGACAGCGGGAAACCGCCGGCGAGGCTTTTCGCCATCGTCATCAGATCCGGTTTCACCTCATAATGCTGCATGGCGAACAGCTTGCCGGTACGGGCGAAACCGGTTTGCACTTCATCGGCGATCAGCAGAATGCCGTGGGTATCGCACAGGTCGCGCAGCGCCTGCATAAAATCGGCCGGCGCGACGTTAAAGCCGCCTTCCCCCTGGATCGGCTCGAGGATGATGGCCGCGACCTGATCCGGCGCAATATCCGCTTTGAAAATGCGCTCCAGGCTTTTCAGCGCATCCGCGGTGGTCACGCCATGCGCCGCATTGGGGTAAACGCCGTGATACACCGAGCCCGGGAACGGCCCGAAGCCGATTTTGTAGGGTGCGACCTTACCGGTGAGGGCCATGGTCATAAAGGTACGGCCGTGGAAACCGCCGCCGAAGGTAATCAGCCCCGGACGACCGGTGTAAGCGCGGGCGATTTTCACCGCGTTCTCGACCGCTTCCGCGCCGGTGGTGAAGAAAGCCGTTTTTGCCGGCCCGTCAATTGGCGCCAGATCGTTGATACGCTCCGCCAGCGAAACATAGCTTTCGTACGGCACAATCTGATAGGCGGTGTGGGTGAACGCCTGCAGCTGGTCGGCAACCGCGGCGACCACTTTCGGATGGCGGTGACCGGTATTTAACACGGCGATCCCGGCGGCGAAATCGATCACCTCATTGCCTTCGATATCCCACAGCGTGGCGTTTTCCGCCTTCTCGACAAAGTAGTTACACATTACGCCTACGCCGCGCGGCGTCGCCTGCTGGCGACGTTGATTCAGTTCTGAGCTTTTCACCTGCGAATCTCCTGTCGTGTATGTCACGTTATCGCAACAAATTAGAAACGATGTCGTTTATTTACACAGGAGTTGGCCCTATAATCGAGTACCAATTTTGAATATCTGAGGGATCCAATTGCGTTCGCTGGTGGGTGACCTGGTGCTGGTCCGTCTGCAGGAAGAGCGGGATCCTCTTCTGCACAAACGCTTATATAACGCGCTGCGCCGCGCGATCCTCGACGGTTCGCTGGCGCCTCAAAGCCGTCTGCCGCCGTCGCGGGACCTGGCGGGCGAACTTGGCGTATCAAGAAACACCATATTAACAACTTATGAACAATTGCTGGCGGAAGGATATGTGGTTTCCCGTCGGGGAAGCGGAACATTCGTTGCCCAAACCGCCCCTGAGAGCTCATTGACGGCTAAAGGTCAGCAAGAAAACAGCAGTATCGCAGCACCGACGGCGCATCTTTCACGCCGAGGCCAACATCTGCTCGGCCAGGTCAGCGCCAGCCCGCGCCAGTGGGGAGCGTTTATACCCGGCGTGCCGGACGTTAACGCCTTTCCCCACCCGCTGTTCAGTAAGATCCAGGCCCGCATCAGCCGTCGGCCCAAACCGGAGCGGCTCAGCTATAGCTGCAACGGCGGCACCCCGGAACTGCAGCAGGCGCTGGTGGATTATCTGCGCGTGTCGCGCGGCGTCCACTGTCAGTCAGATCAAATTCTTATCACCGAGGGGATCCACCAGGCGATCGATCTGGTCACCCGCATGCTGTGTGATAACGGCGATCTGGCGTGGGTGGAGGAGCCTTCCTACTGGGGGATCCGCCACGTGCTGGCGATGAACGACGTTCGGGCAGAGCCCCTGACCGTCGATGCCAACGGCCTGTGCCCGCCGGAGACGGTTGACGATGCGCCGAGGCTGATCTTCGTTACGCCTTCCCACCAGTATCCGCTGGGCGCGGTGATGAGCCTTGAGCGCCGCCAGCGCCTGCTGGCACTCGCCCGTCAGCAGGGGAGCTGGATCGTCGAAGATGATTATGACAGCGAGTTTCGCTTTTCCGGTCAGCCGATCCCCGCCCTGCAGGGTCTGGTCGCCGACGCCCCGGTGGTCTATATCGGCACCTTCAGCAAGACGCTCTATCCCGGCCTGCGCCTGGGCTACGTGGTGATCCCGCGGCCGCTGGTCAGCGATCTGAAGCACGCCCATGCCGAGCTTTACCGCGGCGGCCATTCGCTGATCCAGATGGCGCTGGCGGAGTTTATTACCGCCGGCCACTATTCGGCCCATATCCGCCGTATGCGGCTGCTCTACAGCCGTCGCCGGGTCTTTTTAACTGAGCTTATCCAGCGGCACTGTATGCCGTACGCCCTGTCTGACTTCAGCGATAATGCCGGACTGCATTTGATCCTCAATTTGCCCGCAGAGGCTGACGATGTGGCGATCGCCAGAGAGGCCAATGCGCGGCACATTCTGGTGCGGCCGCTGTCGCGCTACTACCTGACGGCGGCGCGCAAGAAAGGATTACTGATGGGATTCGCCAGCCAGCCCGAAGAGCAGATGGCGTCGGCGTTCAGCGTCTTACTCGGCTGCCTGCAGACGCACTGCCCGCAGACGCTCCTGCTCCGGGAGGACGCAGAAAAACAAAACGCCCCAACCTGAGGCGGGGCGTTATCGGGGAGCCTGGTATCAGGTATCAGGCAGGCATGGCGTATCAGGCTTCGATAGCGGCACGCAGTTTTTTCATGGCGTTCTTTTCCAGCTGACGCACGCGCTCTGCGGAGACGCCGTAGCGGTCGGCCAGTTCCTGCAGCGTGGACTTGTTATCTTCGTCCAGCCAGCGGGCGCGGATGATGTCCTGGCTACGCTCGTCCAGGCCCTGCATCGCATCAGTCAGCTTATTCGCCGCCTGCTCTTCCCAGTTATCGTCTTCGATGCCGTCGGCAAAGTTAGACGTTTTGTCCTGCAGATACAGGACCGGCGCCATCGGCTGGCTGTCGGACTCATCGTCGGACGACATGTCGAAGGTCATGTCCTGGGCCGCCATACGGGATTCCATCTCGCGGACGTCTTTGCTCGACACGCCCAGCTCACGGGCCACCATTTCCACTTCATCCTGGTTGAACCAACCCAAACGCTGTTTGGTTTTACGCAGGTTAAAGAACAGCTTACGCTGTGCTTTGGTGGTAGCGACCTTCACAATACGCCAGTTGCGCAGCACGTATTCGTGAATTTCGGCTTTAATCCAGTGCACGGCGAAGGAGACCAGGCGCACACCCACTTCCGGGTTGAAGCGACGCACGGCTTTCATCAGGCCGATATTGCCTTCCTGGATCAGATCCGCCTGCGGCAGGCCATAGCCCGAGTAGTTACGAGCAATGTGAACAACAAAGCGCAGGTGAGACAGAATCAGCTTTTTCGCTGCTTCCAGATCGCCCTGGTAATGCAGCTTTTCAGCAAGCTCCCGCTCTTCATCAGCCGACAGCATCGGCCAAGTGTTAGCGGCCCGGATGTACGATTCCAGGTTACCAACGGGGGCTAAAGCTAAAGTTTGCATTTCTTTGGTCATTCAAATCCTCTCAATTGATATCTTCTGACGCGTTCTTGTCCCCATCAGGCAACAAGCATGCCAGCATTCATGAGCAACGAGAATATCACTCACATTAGTATCAGACAGTGATTTTATCCACAAGTTCCATGCAACGGTGTGAATAAATTACGCACAAAATGTGACACCACGATGAAAAAGTGAGGGCAGGAAAAGGGGAACAAGCTTGCGGTATCTTTCCCTGCGAACAGGAACTCATTGCAGCAGGGAAAGATTATATCACGCTTTTATTAATCGGGAGTAAAGTGACGTAAATGTTGCACTGTCGCCAGCCAGGCGGCTACCCACCCGATCATCGAGCAGACGATCAACATCAACAGACACTCGTCGAAGCCTAAGCCGCTCAGCTCAAACTGGGTGCCGAAGACTTTCGCCACTTCGGTCACCGCCGACGAGAGGCGCATTACCAGAATCTCCGACAGGATCAGCGATAAAAACGCGCCGGAAAAGCCCAGCATCGCTCCGCCGTAGAGGAACGGACGCAGGATAAAGCCGTCGGTGGCGCCGATAAGCTTCTGAACGTTAATGGTATCGCGGCGGGCGAAGATGCTCAGGCGCACGCTGTTGCCGATCACCAGGAACACCGCCGCCACCATCAGCACGCCGATCATCGCCGACACGCGTCCTACCAGCCCGGTGAGCGAGGAGAGACGGGCAAACCAGCTGTCGTCCATCCGCACTTCATCGACGCCCTGGATCCGCGTTACCCGATCGCGCAGGGTATTCAGCGCCTCGGTGCTCTGGAAATCCAGCTTCGGCACCACGATGGCGACCGCCGGCAGCGGGTTCTCCTCCAGCATATCCAGGGCGCCGCCAAAGCCAGACCAGTTACGGAATTCCCCCAGCGCCTCGTCACGGGACAAATAGTTTACCTTGTCGACGCCCTGCTCCGCCTGCAGCTGGCCCACCACCCGCGCCGCGGCATCGTCATCCAGCGTTTTCTCCAGATAAACGGTGATCTGCGGCGAGGGATAATACTGGGACGCCGCGCTGCTGACGTTTTTGTAGACCATGTAGCAGACGCTTGGCAGGGTCAACGAAATGGCGATGACCATTACCGTCAGGAAGGTCGCCAGCGGCGTGCTTTTTAGATCCTGCAGCGCGCCGTGCCAGGCATAGCGCACCTGCTCGTTGAATACGTTGCTCTTACGCGAGGCCGGGTTAGGCGCCGCTTTCGGCCGTTTTGGCGCATTGCGCCCGCCGCCGCCGCCGCCCGCGGCGTTGCGCAGGCGATCGAACTTGCTGCCGAACTGGCGAATCTGGTTCATTGCGTCGCGCTTATTCACCCCGAATGCCTCCATGCAGATGGCCGTCGCTAAGCGTCAGCACGCGGTACGGACGACTGGAGATAAGCCCCAGATCGTGCGTGGCCATCAGTACCGTCACCCCGACGCGGTTAAACTCTTCAAACAGACGTAAAATCCCCTCCGAGAGCGCCTCGTCGAGGTTGCCGGTCGGTTCATCCGCCAGCAGCACCGCCGGCTTGTTGACCACCGCGCGAGCGATTCCCACGCGCTGCTGCTCACCGCCGGAGAGCTGAATGGGAAAATTCTTCGCTTTGTCCAGCAGGCCAACCTTGTCCAGCGCCGCCGAGACGCGACGACGAATATCATCGCCGCTGGCGCCGGCGATAATCAGCGGGATCGCCACGTTGTCATACACGGTACGATCCATCAGCAAATGGTGGTCCTGGAAAATCATACCGATCTGGCGGCGCAGGAACGGCACCTCACGGCTCTTCAGACGGCTGATTTCATGACCGCTGAAGAAGATTTTCCCGGCGCTGGGCCGTTCGATACCACAGATAAGCTTCAGCAGGGTACTCTTCCCTGCGCCGGAATGGCCGGTCAGAAACGCCATCTCGCCCGGCTGCAGGTGGAAGGTCACCCCCTGCAGCGCTTGTCTCCCACCGAGATAGGCTTTGCTGACTTGTTCAAAGCGAATCATTCTTAATCCTCTCGGGCAAAAAGTGCCTCAATAAAGTCGCCCGCATTAAACGGACGCAGATCCTCAATACGCTCGCCGACGCCAATATAGCGAATCGGAATGCCGAACTGATCGGCCACCGAGAAGATCACGCCGCCTTTGGCGGTGCCGTCCAGCTTGGTCAGGGTGATCCCGGTCAATCCTACCGCTTCATGGAACAGTTTGGCCTGGCTAATAGCATTCTGCCCGGTGCTGGCGTCAATGGTTAACATCACCTCGTGCGGCGCGTCGACGTCCAGCTTTTTCATTACCCGGACAATCTTCTTCAGCTCTTCCATCAGGTGCGATTTATTCTGCAAACGCCCGGCGGTATCGGCAATCAGTACGTCAACATGGCGCGCCTTCGCCGCCTGAATGGCGTCGAAAATCACCGAGGCGGAGTCGGCGCCGGTGTGCTGGGCGATCACCGGGATATTATTACGCTGGCCCCAGACCTGCAGCTGTTCCACCGCCGCCGCACGGAAGGTATCCCCCGCCGCCAGCATCACCGACTTACCCTGCTGTTCAAACTGACGCGCCAGC
The DNA here is from genome assembly GCF_018223915.1 of Klebsiella sp. 64. Classification (NCBI taxonomy): domain Bacteria; kingdom Pseudomonadati; phylum Pseudomonadota; class Gammaproteobacteria; order Enterobacterales; family Enterobacteriaceae; genus Klebsiella; species Klebsiella sp. 64. The sequence goes on along the minus strand of NZ_JAGRQZ010000005.1, from coordinate 244,250 downwards.
TTGCCGATGGTAGTGGTTTTCCCCACCCCGTTCACGCCGACCATCAGAATAACAAATGGCGTTTTGCCTTCAACGTTCAGCGGCTCGTCTACTTTGGCGAGAATCTCGCCCATCTCTTCTTTCAGCAGGCCGTACAGCGCTTCCGCATCGCGCAGCTGCTTACGGCTGGCGCCTTCCGTCAGGTTGGTAATGATCTTGCGGGTGGTTTCCACCCCGACGTCGGCGATCAGCAGCTGTTCTTCCAGCTCTTCAAACAGATCATCGTCGATCTTCTTACCGCGGAACAGGCTGATAAATCCGGAACCGAGATTTTGCTTCGTTTTCAGCAGGCTACGCTTGAGGCGGGCGAAGAAGCCTTCTTTTGTCGGTTTTTCCTGCTCCTGAGCCAGCGCTTCAAGCGGCGCCTCGTCCTCGGGCGCCGGCACCACTACCGCCGCCTCTTCTGCCGCTTCGGCCGCCAGCGCCTGCGCTTCCAGCTCTTCATCGCTTAACGGCGCGTCCTCTTCGGGCGCTTCTGTCTCCTGCGGCTGGACAACGATGCCTTCCACAGGCTGCTCTGCTACGGCTTCCGCCACCACCGGTTCGGCGATAACCTCTTCCGCCAGCGGCTCAACCACCGCAGGCTGTTCAGGCGGTTCGCTGACCGCGGGCTCCGGTTCAACAACAGGCGTTTCTTCGGTCAGAGCAGGCGTTTCCACCCACTCTTCTTCCTGCGCGCTGGCAGGCTCCGCGAGGTGCGCTTTTTCGCTTTCGACCACCGTCTCGGTCACTTCGACGACGTCTTCGGCAAACGCCTCCGGGTCTGCTTTCGGCGCGCTCGGCTCAGCAGGGGTTTCAACCGCCGGTATCTCTTCGGCAACCGCTTGCTGTTCTTCTACTTTTTGCTCAGTCTCGGTTTCCTGTGCCTGTTCTTTCTGTCCAAAGCCCAGCCAGGAAAAGAAGCCACGTTTTTTCTCTTTTGCCATTTGCGACCACACTCCTCGCTGTTTATTCATGGCGCAGCTTCATCAGAAGCTGAAAAAATGATGAAATTAGTTGGATAGTCTATCACTTAACTTAACTCGCAGCACCGCCCCCGGATTAAGGTTTCGTCAACCGCCGTCGATCGCTAGAATAGCAGGCTGGAAGTTGAGACTTGAGCAGAGAGATGAAAAAACCAAACCACGCGGGCAGCGGTCAGATCCGCATCATCGGCGGGCAATGGCGCGGCCGTAAATTACCGGTGCCGGAGAGCCCGGGCCTGCGGCCGACCACCGACCGGGTTCGCGAAACCCTTTTTAACTGGCTGGCGCCGTCCATTGTTGACGCGCACTGCCTCGATTGCTTTGCCGGCAGCGGCGCGCTGGGGCTGGAAGCGCTGTCCCGCTATGCGGCCAGCACCACGCTGCTGGAGATGGAGCGCGGCGTAGCCCAGCAGCTGCAAAAAAATCTCGCCACCCTGAAAGCGGATCGCGGCAAGGTGATCACCACCAACACCCTCAGCTTCCTGAGCCAGCCGGGGACCCCGCACCAGATCGTGTTCGTCGACCCGCCGTTCCGTCAGGGGCTGCTGGAGGAGACGCTACGTCTGCTGGAGACACAAGGCTGGCTGGCCGATGAGGCCCTGGTGTACGTCGAAAGCGAAGTCGAAAACGGCTTACCGCCGGTGCCGGCTAACTGGCAATTGTATCGTGAAAAAGTGGCCGGACAGGTCGCCTACCGTCTTTACCAACGTGAGGCCCAAGGAGAGCACCATGCTGATTAATTTAGGCCGCCTGCTGATGCTGTGCGTCTGGGCCTTTCTGTTATTGAATCTGTTTCAGCCCTTCCCGAAGCCGCTGAATATCTTTGTCAACGTCGCGCTGATTTTCATGATCCTGATGCACGGTCTGCAGCTGACGCTGCTCAAGGCGACGCAGCCGAAAGAGGCGCCGCCGCTGAGCCGCTTTGAGCAAATCCGCATTTTTATTTTCGGCGTGTTTGAGCTCGTGGCCTGGCAGAAAAAACTGAAGGCGACGCTGAAAAAATAGTCCTGAAAAGGGCTCAGGGATCGGGCGTAAACGCCACGAACGCTGTGCCCTTATAACTCAACATCCCACGATCGCCGACGCTCAGCGCGTGATATTGCGGCGCGTCAAGGCGAAACACCACCTCCAGCCCACCGTTTTCGGGGCGAAAGCTCGCTTCATAGCGCATCTCACTGCCTGCAGGCGTCACCGTCTGCTGCCGCGAGCGCCGATCGTTAATCACTTTTTCCCGTTTATTGCTGACGATAACCCGCTTTTGTAGCAACGGCGCGGCGTCATTCGCCTGTTTCTCACGGCGCTGCTGGACATAGCGAAACGAAGCCGCCACCACAATCACCGCGACGACCAGAACAAAAAAGAGGGGCATTTTACTCATTAGGGTTACCCATAAAAAATATCAGGAATCAGCATACTGCGTCGGGAATAACATTGTCATCTGCTACGCCAAACCACTACACTGAGTAGTAGCATCACGCATCCGTAACTTTCTTTATGATAACAGATACAGGGACTTACTATGCTTTGGTCATTTATTGCTGTCTGTTTCTCCGCATGGCTTTATGTCGATGCATCCTATCGTGGGCCGGCATGGCGACGCTGGGTTTTTAAACCTGTCACCCTGATTCTGTTGCTGTTACTGGCCTGGCAGGCGCCGATGTTCAATGCCATCAGCTATCTGGTGCTGGCTGGCCTGTGCGCCTCGCTGCTCGGCGACGCCCTGACCCTGCTGCCGCGCCAGCGGGTGATGTACGCGGTGGGCGCTTTCTTCCTGTCACATCTGCTGTATACCATCTGGTTCGCCAGCCAGCTGACGCTGTCGTTCTTCTGGCCGCTGCCGCTGGTGCTGCTGGTATTCGGCGCCCTGCTAATGGCGGTGATCTGGAGTCGGCTGGAAGAGATGAAAATGCCGGTGCTGACCTTTATCGGAATGACGCTGGTAATGGTCTGGCTGGCCGGTGAGCTGTGGTTTGCCCGCCCCACCAACACCGCGCTGTCCGGTTTCGCCGGCGCAGCCCTGCTGCTGCTGAGCAATGCCGTGTGGCTGGTGAGCCACTATCGTCGCCGCTTCCGCGCCGATAACGCCATCGCCGCCGCATTCTACTTTGCCGGCCACTTCCTGATCGTGCGCGCGCTGTACCTGTAATTTAGTCCTTGACTCTGGAGTCGACTCCAGAGTGTATCCTACGGCTAATGAGAAAATTATCATTTCCCGGAGGGTGCCATGTCGACTCCAGACGCGCAGGATAAAAAAGTTCCACAATTCTCGTCTTTCACCATGCGGCCAGCAACCGCCCCGGCGGAGAGCTGCTGTACAGATCACGCCTGCGCCACAGAGTCCGCCCCTGCCGCCGAAGCGCTTAGCGACGCCCGCTACCGCTGGCAGGTAGATGGCATGGACTGCGCCGCCTGCGCCCGCAAGGTGGAAACCGCGGTCCGTCAGGTGCCCGGGGTCAGTCAGGTCCAGGTGCTGTTCGCCACAGAAAAGCTGCTGGTTAACGCCGAGGGCGATGTCCGCGCTCAGGTTGAGAACGCGGTCCGCCAGGCGGGGTATACGCTGCGCGATGCCGATGCTCCCGCAGCAGAGCAAACCCGAGGGTCGCTGCTGCGCGACAATCTGCCGTTACTGACGCTGGTTATCATGATGGCCTTGAGCTGGGGGCTGGAGCAGGCCAACCACCCTGCCGGTCAGTTGGCCTTTATTGCCACCACCCTGGTTGGCCTGTGGCCGGTTGCCCGCCAGGCGCTACGCCTGATCAAGAGCGGGAGCTGGTTCGCCATTGAAACGCTGATGAGCGTCGCCGCCATCGGGGCGCTGTTTATCGGCGCCACCGCGGAGGCGGCGATGGTCCTGCTGCTGTTCCTGATCGGCGAGCGTCTCGAAGGCTGGGCCGCCAGCCGCGCACGGCAGGGGGTGAGCGCGCTGATGGCGCTGAAGCCCGACACCGCCATCCGTCTGCGCAACGGCGTGCGGGAAACCGTCGCCCAGCGCGACCTGCGTCCCGGAGATGTGATTGAAGTGGCTGCCGGCGGGCGTCTGCCGGCGGATGGCCAGCTGCTGTCGCCGTTTGCCAGCTTTGATGAAAGCGCCCTGACCGGCGAGTCGGTGCCGGTGGAACGTCAGGCCGGGGAACGGGTAGCGGCGGGCGCCACCAGCGTCGACCGCCTGGTGCAGCTTACCGTGATATCCGAACCAGGCGACAGCGCCATCGACCGCATCCTGAAGCTGATTGAAGAGGCTGAGGAGCGTCGGGCGCCGATCGAGCGCTTCATCGACCGCTTCAGCCGGATCTACACCCCGGCCATTATGGTGGTGGCCTTGTTGGTCGCTATTGTCCCGCCGCTGTTCTTCGCCAGCGCCTGGCTGCCGTGGATTTATAAAGGGCTGACGCTGCTGCTGATCGGCTGTCCGTGCGCGCTGGTCATCTCCACGCCGGCGGCCATCACCTCCGGCCTGGCGGTCGCCGCTCGCCGCGGGGCGCTAATCAAAGGCGGCGCGGCGCTGGAGCAGCTGGGCCAGGTGCGCCAGGTGGCGTTCGATAAAACCGGCACCCTGACCGTCGGCCAGCCGCAGGTGACTTCGGTTATTGCCACGGCCGAAGTTGACGACAACGCGCTGCTGGCGCTGGCGGCGGCGGTGGAGCAAGGCTCCAGCCACCCGCTGGCGCAGGCTATCGTCCGTGAAGCGCAGCGGCGTCAGCTGAGCATTCCGCTTGCCAGCGGCCAGCGGGCGCTGGCGGGCTCTGGTATCGAAGCCGAAGTCAACGGCAGCCGCATCCTGATCTGCGCCGCCAGCAAAGCCGCCCCGGCAGAGCATGAGGCGCAGATCCAGCAGCTGGAAAGCGCCGGGCAAACGGTAGTGCTGGTGATGCGCGGCGAGACGCTGCTCGGCATTCTGGCGCTGCGCGATACCCTGCGCGACGACGCGCGTCAGGCGGTGGATGCTTTGCATCAGTTGGGCGTTCAGGGGGTGATCCTTACCGGGGATAACCCGCGCGCAGCGGCGGCCATCGCCAGCGAACTGGGGCTGGAATTCCGCGCCGGTCTGCTACCGGCGGACAAGGTCAACGCGGTGATAGCGCTGAATGCCGACGCGCCGCTGGCGATGGTCGGGGACGGTATCAACGACGCGCCGGCGATGAAAGCGGCCACCATCGGCATCGCCATGGGCAGCGGAACCGACGTGGCGCTGGAGACGGCCGACGCCGCGCTGACCCATAACCGTCTGACCGGCCTGGCGCAGATGATTTCCCTGGCGCGCGCCACCCACGCCAATATCCGCCAGAACATCGCGATTGCCTTAGGGCTGAAGGGGATTTTCCTCGTCACCACCCTGCTCGGCCTGACCGGTCTGTGGCTGGCGGTGCTGGCGGATACCGGCGCCACCGTGCTGGTAACGGCTAACGCGCTGCGGTTATTGCGTAAGAAGTTGTAGCATCGATACCGGCTTCCCTGCTCGCGCTACGCTTAGCAGGGCTACGGTTCCAGACCGTCGGGTAGCCCGGATAAGGCGCTACGCGCCGCCATCCGGGAGAGGCTCAGTGGCTTTTGCGGATCAGGTAGCGGTACGGCAGGGCTTCGGTTTCCTGGGCCACCAGCTCATGCTCCATAAAGCGGCAGAATCCCGGGATATCGCGGGTGGTGGCCGGATCGTCAGCAATAATCAGCAGCGTCTCGCCCACCAGCATCGTCCGCACGGTTTTACGCACCATCATGACCGGCTCCGGGCAGCGGAGTCCCAGGGCATCCAGGGTGTGGTCAGGAGTGGAGAAAAGTTCGCTCATTTTAGTCTCACGTCAACAAAACGGCCTTAGTTTACCCCCTGCTCGCCAGTACGCAAGCCAGGTTAACGTTTGCGCGAAAAACAACCATTGCATTACGCCGGCAACGCAGTATCATGCAGCCGTTTTTAATTGGGTTCCCTCACCCCAACGTTCCGCTGCCGATTGCTCATTTACCTGAAGCATGACGGGCATAAAAAGGTCACAATATGAATCCGTTTACTACCGTACAGCGCAAAAAAGCGCTCGTCTGGCTTTCGCTATTTCATTTGCTGGTCATCACCTCCAGCAACTATCTGGTTCAGCTGCCGATCTCCATTTTTGGTTTCCATACCACCTGGGGCGCGTTTAGTTTTCCTTTTATTTTCCTCGCCACCGACCTGACGGTGCGGATTTTTGGCGCCCCGCTGGCGCGACGCATCATTTTCGCGGTGATGGTCCCGGCGCTGGCCATCTCTTACGGCATCTCCGCGCTGTTCTACATGGGCGAATGGCAGGGCTTTGCCGCTCTGGGCACCTTTAATCTCTTCGTCGCGCGCATCGCCGTCGCCAGCTTTATGGCCTATGCGCTGGGGCAGATCCTCGACGTTCACGTCTTTAACCGCCTGCGGCAGAGCCGCCGCTGGTGGTTGGCCCCTACCGCCTCGACGCTGTTCGGCAACATCAGCGATACCGTGGCGTTTTTCTTTATCGCTTTCTGGCGCAGCCCGGACCCGTTTATGGCCGCCCACTGGGGGGAAATCGCCCTCGTCGACTACAGCTTTAAAGTGCTTATCAGCATCATTTTCTTCCTGCCGATGTACGGCGTGCTGTTAAATATGCTGTTGAAAAGACTGGCGGATAAATCTGATTTGTCGGCATTACAGCCGAGTTAAAGGTACTCGCGGGCTGATGTGTTAAGATAGCCGGATGAGCCATTAGTGGCCGTTTATCGAAAGGAAGATGTCAATGCGCAATTTGGTTAAATATGTCGGTATTGGCCTGCTGGTGATGGGGCTTGCCGCCTGCGATAACAGCGATTCAAAAGCGCCAACCGTTGGCGCAGCAGCGGAGAGCAATGCCAGCGGCCAGGCAATCAGCCTGCTGGATGGCAAGCTGAGCTTCACCCTGCCTGCGGGCATGGCCGACCAGAGCGGCAAACTGGGTACCCAGGCGAACAATATGCACGTCTACTCTGACGCTACCGGCCAGAAAGCGGTCATCGTCATCGTCGGCGACAGCACCAATGAAGATCTGGCGGTGCTGGCGAAACGCCTGGAAGATCAGCAGCGCAGCCGCGACCCGCAGCTGCAGGTGGTAAGCAATAAACCGCTGGAGATTAAAGGCCATACCCTGCAGCAGCTGGACAGCATCATCTCCGCCAAGGGGCAGACCGCCTGGTCTTCCGTGATCCTCGGCAAAGTGGATGACAAGCTGCTGACCCTGCAGGTCACCCTGCCGGCGGATAACCAGCAGCAGGCGCAGACCGAAGCGGAAAGCATCATCAACACCCTCACCATCCAGTAATTACTGGCCTGGTGCGCTGGCCTCCGGTTCGCTAACCGGGGGCCGTTTTTTTAGCCGCCAGCCCAACAGCAGCGCCGCCATCACCAGCCCCGCCGCGGCGAGATAAATCATCGAGATCCCGGTCCAGGCCATCAGCAATCCGGCCAGCGGCCCGCTGACGCCCAACGACAAATCCATAAACACGGTATAGGTCGCCAGCGCCGACCCCTGATTGTGCTGCGGCACCGCTTTCACCGCCACCACCCCCAGCGCCGGAAAGACCAGCGAAAAGCCAGCCCCGGTAAGGAAAGTACCGATTTTCGCCATCATCGGCGTATCGGCAAAGCCGACCAGCAGCAGGCCGATCGCCTCCACGCTAAAGCAGAGCATCGCCACGTTCAGCCCGCCGAGTCGGTTAATGGCGTTGGGAAACAGCAGCCGCGCGCCAACGAACGCGCAGCTGAATAATGTCAGCGCGAAAGCCGCGCCGTCCCAACCTTTGGCGTCATAAAATAGCGTGATAAAGGTGGCGATCACCCCAAAGCCGGCGGAGGCCAACGCCAGCGCCATGCCGTAGGGCCAGACCCGGCCGAGCACCGCGCGAAACGACATCGCTTTGCCTTTGGCAGCCTTCACCGCCGCGCGGGGCAGCGCGCAGAGGATAGCCACCAGCGCTACCGCCATAATGACCCCGGCCAGACCGCTGAGGCCAATGTGCGAATAGCACAGCACGCCGAGCGGCGCGCCCATCGCCATCGCCCCATAGGTCACAATCCCGTTCCACGAGATCACCCGCCCGATATGCAGCGAACCGACCACGCCGACGCCCCACAGCGTCGAGCCTGTGCCGGCGAAGCTCTGGCCGATACCAAGGATCACCCGTCCAAGGCATAACAGCAGCAGGCTAATCAGTGGCCAGCCGCTGCCCCAGGCGGCCAGCAGATAGCTCAAACCGCTCAAAAAGCAGCCGCCGAGGCCGAAGACGACAATCTTTTTGGGCCCCAGCAGGTCGGCATAGCGCCCGGCATGCGGGCGGCTGAGCAGCGTGGCGAAATATTGCAGGCTAATCACCAGCCCGGCCCAGAAAGCGCTAAAGCCCATGACATCATGCACATAGCCGGGCAGCACCGCCAGCGGCAGGCCGATGGTGAGGTAGCTGGCAAAGTTAAAGATAACGACAGAGACAATCCGCAGATTGAGGCGCAGTCCATTAAGCGCCGGTTCGGCGACGGGTTCGGGCATCAGGTTCCACCAGATTTCGACAACCAGCTTTCACTATTACCACGCTGTCGGCGGAAAAGCAGCCCTCCTTTCGGAATATTGGCAGTCGGCGAACCGCTACACTTATCTGGCGCGACTCATAAAAGGAATACCTATGTCCCCTCCGCAGGCTGATAAAGCCGGGCTTCATATTTTACTTAAGCTGGCGGCGCTGGTGATTATCCTCGCCGGGATCCACGCCGCCGCCGATATCCTGGTGCAGCTGCTGCTGGCGCTGTTTTTCGCTATTGTTCTCAACCCGCTGGTCACCTGGTTCATTCGCCGCGGGGTGCGGCGTCCGTTCGCCATTACCCTGGTGGTGACGGCGATGCTGGTGATGCTCACCGCGCTGCTCGGCGTGCTGGCGGCGTCGCTCAATGACTTTGTCGCCATGCTGCCCGATTTCAACCGCGCCCTGACGCGCAAGATCCTCCAGCTCCAGGAGTATCTCCCCTTCCTTAATCTGCATATCAATCCGGAGCGGATGCTGCGGCGCATGGATTCAGAACGGCTGATGACCTGGGCCACGACGCTGATGACCCAGCTTTCCGGGGCGATGGCCAGCATCGTGCTGCTGGTGATGACGGTGATCTTTATGCTGTTTGAGGTTCGCCACCTGCCCTACAAACTGCGTTTTGCCCTCAATAACCCGCGCCTGCATATCGCCGGATTGCACCGGGCGCTGAAAGGCGTCACCCATTATCTGGCGCTGAAGACGCTGATTAGCCTGTGGACCGGGCTGATTGTCTGGCTGGGGCTGCTGGCGATGGGGGTACAGTTCGCCCTGATGTGGGGGGTGCTGGCGTTTTTGCTGAACTATGTGCCGAACATTGGCTCCGCCATCTCCGCTATCCCCCCCATGCTGCAGGCGCTGCTGTTCAGCGGCATCTATGAGTGCCTGTTGGTAGGGGCGCTGTTTCTGGTGGTGCATATGGTGCTGGGCAACATGGTGGAGCCGCGCATGATGGGCCACCGGCTGGGGATGTCGACCCTGGTGGTGTTCCTGTCGTTGTTGGTCTGGGGCTGGCTGCTGGGGCCGGTGGGAATGCTGCTCTCGGTGCCGTTAACCAGCGTCTGTAAAATCTGGATGGAAACCACCGTCGGAGGCAGCAAGCTGGCGATCCTGCTCGGCCCGGGCCGTCCCAAAAGCCGGCTCCCCGGCTAGCGGCGTTTCACCGGCCAGAAGATGGTCAATACGCCGGCGACGATGATCGCCACGCCCAGCAGCGATTGCCAGTAGAACGGCTCATGCCAGCCGGGCAGCCAGATGGCGGCGGCCCACACGAGGATATAGCTCAGGCTCAGTAGCGCATACGCTTTCGACAGCGGCAGGCGATGGAGGGCAAAGTACCAGCAGACCATCGACAGCAGGTAGCCCAGCAGGCCGAAAAACAGGCCGAAAGTCCCGGGCTGGAAATGCAGCAGATGCTGGAGAAATGCCACAATATCGGTCAGCGGCGGCAAGGCCACCATGGCGCTGCGCAGCAGCAACTGCGCGGCGCTGACGAGGCCGACGCTGAGTAATGCCCAGAAAAAGCCCATCAGACGCTGGTCCCCAGAATGACAATGCCCACGACGATCAACCCGACGCCAAGCCAGTGGCGACGGGCGACCGGCTCATGCCAGATGCCCCAGCCCGCGAGGGTAACCCAGACGAAATTCAGACTCAGCATCGGATAGGCGATGCTGACCGGAATAGACTGCAGGACGCTCAGCCACAGCAGCATGCCGCAGCCCAGACATAACAGCGCCATCCCCAACCAGAAGAGTATATGACGACTCCGCCGTCCGCGACGGGACGGGCGGGTCGCCTGTTTCTGGCAGAGCTGTCCGGCGCAGCTCAGCAGGCTGGCGCACACCAGACAGATCCAGACGCTCATTGCGGCAGGTACTGAAGGAAAACGACCCGGCCCAGCTCGTAGGCGTTATCCGGTTTCGGTAACGGTAAGTCGAGCATACTCTCTCCTTTATCCATCAACAGCACCAGCGAGACCGGCCCCTGCTGACGATGCGCGGCCAGCCAGTCGGCAAAACCGGCCTGGCTGACAAAGCTTCCCTGAGCATCCGGCCAGTCGAGACCGTACTTCAGCTCACCCTGTTTGTCGAACATAATAATATCGCTTCGCTTCAGCTCCCAGGCCAGGCCGCCGGCGATCCCAACGTTGTTGGTCAGGACGTAACGGCTGGGCTGCAGGGATTCGCTGACGATCTCCACAAGGAACTGCGGCTGTTTGCTGTCGATAACCCGGTCCGGGATGGCGAAGCCCACCAGCAGCGCCAGGCCGAGCGGACAGAGCGCGGCGAGGCTCCAGCGGCGGCCAGAGTCTTTCATCGCCAGCCAGCCCATCAGCGCCCAGACGGCAAAAGCGATCGCCGCCAGCAGACATTTATACAGCTCAATCTTGGTCCACACCGGCTTATGCATGAAGCCCCACGGCGAGACCACCAGCACGGCGATAAGCCCCAGCAAACCAACGCCCAGGTTGATCATACCGTTGATGCGCAACGCTTTCGCGCCGGTCTTTGCGGCCTCCAGCGCGTAGCGGGCCATCAGGATCGACAGCGGCGCAAAGCACGGCAGAATATAGGTCGGCAGTTTGCCTTTGGCGATACTGAAGAACAGGAACGGCATCGCCACCCAACCTAACAGATACAGCGCGCCGCGGGCCTCATCGCGCTCAAGCCAGCCGCGCTTTAGCGCCCCCGGCAGCAGGGCCAGCCACGGCAGACTGCCGGCGATCAGGAACGGGATGTAGTACCAGAACGGCGCTTTGTGCTGGGCGTCTTTTTCAGCAAAACGCTGAATATGCTCGACCCAGAAGAAGTAGCGCCAGAAGTCCGGCTCGCGCTGAGCGATAGCCAGCCCCCAGGGCAGCACCACCAGCGTACAGACGATTACCGCCAGCCAGCCGTAGGTCAGCACTTCACGCCAGCGTTTACGGGCGATCACCCACGGCAGAACGCCCACCACCGGCACCGCCAGCGCCAGGAAGCCTTTGGTCATCACCCCCATCCCGCAGGCGACGCCCAGCAGCACGTAGCTCAGTATTTTGCCGCTGCGGCTGTGCGCCTGCGCCGCGCCCCAGAAGCTGCACATCGCCAGCGCCAGCCACAGGGTGATCATCGGGTCCAGCACCGCATAGGTGCCAATCGCATACACCAGCATCGCGGTGAGGAAGATAATCGGCGACAGGATAGCTACCCGCTTATCACGAAAGATCCGCCACGCCAGCCAGGCCACCAGCAGGGCGGTCATGGTGATAGCGAAGACCGACCCGAAGCGTACGCCGAAGTTATTATGGCCAAACAGCCACTGACCAATACTGTTGATCCAGTAACCGGCAATCGGTTTTTCGAAGTAGCGCAGGCCGAGAAAATGCGGTACCACCCAGTCGCCGGTGGCCAGCATTTCACGGCTGATCTCCGCGTAGCGGGTTTCGTCGGGTTGCCAGAGCAAACGGAAATTGAGCGGCAGCAGATAATACAGCGCAAACAGCGCAATCAGAGAGACGCCATAGCGAATGCTTTTCATCAAACACCCGAAGTCAGTAATTGTTCACGTCCGAGCCAGCCTTCCCGGCCAGCCAGTTCACCACGAACCACTTTGCCTGAGGGCAGCTCGCTAAAGTCAGCGGGCAGCAGCTGGCTCAGTGGGCAAAACTGAATTTCTTCTTCCGCCGCCATGGTCAGTAGTTCATTGAACTGATCGGCGTAGGCAATGCCTTCCACTTCAGCGTGAATGGTATAGACCGGCACGCCCGCATCGCGATGGATGCAGTCCAGCAGGTAGCGGTTAAAGCCGGCGATATCCACCGCCGTGCCCACCGCCTCGTCCCAGGTCGGCAACGTGACCGGGATCTGCACGGTACCAGAGACGCCGCTGCCGAGCTGGGGCAGAAACGGCCGCGTGCCGCGACAGTCGCTGTTGTAGAGAAAATCGAAGGATTCTTTGGCTTTAACCACCCGCTGATCGGCGCGCCAGCCGGCGACGGCCGAGCAGGTCACCGGCCGGCCGATGATGCGCTCGAGCTCCAGCAGGCCGCGCTCAACCTCCAGCGCCAGCCGTTCCTGCGGCCAGACGCCGCTCCACGCCTGCCAGCTGTAGTGGTCCCAGGCGTGCAGGCCGACTTCATGAGATTCGGCGGCGGCGCGGATCACCGCTTCGTTCCCTGCGCCGATGCGGCGCCCCGGCCAGGCGGTGCCGGCCAGCAGAATATCCCAGCCGTACAGCGAGGCGGCTCTGGAACGCAGCATCTTCCACAGAAACTTCGGTTTTACCAGGCGCCACAGGTGGCGCCCCATATTGTCCGGCCCGACGCTGAAGAAGAAGCTTGCCTGGATCCCATGCCGGCCCAGCAGCTCCAGCAGCCGCGGAACGCCGTCCCGCGTGCCGCGAAAGGTATCGACATCTATGCGTAAGCCGACCTGTTTCATGGATTTTTATCGTCCACCAGTTCAACCGTGCGCAGGAAGAAGTCCAGCGTGTGTTCGACCGTTTCTTCCATCTCCACCTTCGGCTCCCAGTTCAGGCAGCGTTTGGCGTTGCGGATGCTCGGCTTACGATGCTCAACGTCCTGGTAGCCCTTTCCGTAGTAATCGCTGCTTTCCACTTCACGGAAGCCGGCGAACGGCGGGAAGCGATCGCGCAGCGGATGACGTTCGAAGCAGGCGAGCAGCATTTCGGCCAGCTCTTTGATACTCGCTTCGTTATCCGGGTTGCCGATGTTAATGATCTGCCCGTCGCAGCGGCCGTCTTTGTTCTCGATGATGCGGAACAGCGCTTCGATACCGTCGCTGATGTCGGTGAAGCAGCGCTTCTGCTTGCCGCCTTCGATAAGCTTGATCGGCGACCCTTCCACCAGGTTGAGGATCAGCTGAGTGATGGCGCGGGAGCTACCGATACGCGCGGCGTTGAGGTTATCCAGACGCGGCCCCATCCAGTTGAACGGACGGAACAGGGTGAACTTGAGGCCATTCTTATCGCCATAGGCCCAGATCACGCGATCCAGCAGCTGCTTGGAGACCGAGTAGATCCAGCGCTGTTTGTTGATCGGCCCCACCACCAGGTTGGAGCTATCTTCGTCGAAATTTTTGTCGGTGCACATGCCGTACACTTCCGAGGTCGACGGGAAGATAATGCGCTTATTGTATTTCACGCAGTCGCGGATGATTTTCAGGTTCTCTTCGAAATCCAGCTCGAACACGCGCAGCGGGTTGCGGGTGTATTCGATAGGCGTGGCGATGGCCACCAGCGGCAGCACCACGTCGCATTTCTTAATGTGATACTCGATCCACTCGGAGTGAATGCTGATATCGCCTTCCACAAAGTGGAAACGCGGACAGTCGAGAAAACGGCTGATGGCGTCGGAGCCGATATCCAGACCGTAAATCTCATAGTTGTCGTCCTGCAGCAGGCGCTCGGTCAGGTGGTTACCGATAAAGCCGTTGACGCCGAGGATCAGCACCCGGGTGCGACGCTTAATCGCCACCACCGGTTTGCTGCTGATCACCGCCCCGGACACCAGGCCCAGCGCCTGCGCCAGCTGAGCGCCCTGCATGTACACGCCGCGTTCGGTCTGGCCGGTGACAATCTCCAGCGCCCCGTCCTGGCACGCGACGATCAGCGGCGCAATGGAGAGCACGGTGCCCGGTTTAGCTGCTGGCAAATCGTGGCGAACGCGGGATTTCCAGACGATAAACTTGTTCGCTCCGGCGTAGCCGAAGGCGCCCGGCCACGGATCCGAGACCGCACGCACCAGATTGTGCAGGGTCTGCGCCGGCAGCTCCCAGTCCAGCCGGCCATCTTCCGGGGTACGACGCCCCACATAGGTTGCCTGGCTGTGATCCTGCGGACGCTCATCGGTGGTGCCGGCGAGGATCGCCGGCAGCGCCCGGCTCAGCAGCTCAGTGGCGGCGGCGCACAGCTTACGATGCAGCGTCAGGGCGGCGTCATCCGCGCCAATCGCCACGGCCTGCTGGGCGACGATATCGCCAGCGTCTGCGCGGTTCACCATCCGGTGCAGGGTGACGCCGGTTTCGCTTTCGCCATTGACCAGCACCCAGTTCAGCGGCGCGCGGCCGCGATATTTTGGCAGCAGCGAACCGTGCAGGTTGAACGCCCCTTTCGGCGCCAGATTGAGGATCTCATCGCCCAGCAGGTTGCGATAGTAGAAGGAGAACAGCACGTCCGGCTTCATCTCGCGGATACGCTCAATCCACAGCGGATGGTTCACGTCTTCCGGCGCCCACACCGGAATGCCCTGCTCGGCGGCAAGGCGCGCCACGGAGCCAAAGAAATGGTTTTCGCCAGGGTTATCCGGGTGGGTGAAAATAGCAGCGATATCATACCCGGCGTCCAGCAGAGCCTGGATACCGGTGCAGCCCATATCGTGATAAGCGAAGACTACGGCTTTCATGAACGATCTTCCTCTTTAGATGCCGTTTCCGGCTGGCGAACAACACGTTGAATAAAGTAGCGGGGGCGGGCGCGCACGTCGTTATAGATGCGGCCGATATACTCCCCGAGCAGGCCCATACCGACAAACTGGGCGCCGATGAACATGAACAGCACGGCGAAGAGCATAAACACCCCTTCCGCCGCCCACTGCGGGCCAAAGGCCAGACGCAGCACCACCAGCAGCAGGCCGAAGGCGAAGCCCAGCAGGGCAATCACGCTGCCGAAAATGCTGAGCAGACGCAGCGGCGTGGTGGTCAGACAGGTCACCAGGTCGTACATCAGGTTGATCAGGCGCATGAAGCTGTATTTGGAGTCGCCGAATTCGCGCTCGGCGTGCATCACCGGGATCTCCACCGCGCGCCGGGCGAAGGTATTCGCCAGGATCGGGATAAAGGTGCTGCGCTCATGGCAGTTGAGCATGGCGTCGATGATATGGCGGCGGTAAGCGCGCAGCATGCAGCCGTAGTCGCCCATCGCTTTGCCGGTGGTGCGCTGGATCAGGCGGTTGATCATCTTCGACGCGGTTTTACGGAAGATGCTGTCCTGACGGTTCTGGCGGACGGTGCCCACCACGTCGTAACCTTCATCAGCCTTCGCCACCAGCCGCGGGATCTCCTCCGGCGGGTTTTGCAGGTCGGCGTCGAGGGTAATAATCAGATCGCCGGTTACATGGCTGAAGCCGGCCATGATCGCCGAGTGCTGGCCGTAGTTACGGTTTAACAGCACGGCGACGACGTGGCTGCCTTCCGCCTCGGCGGCTTCGGTGAGCATGCGCGCGGAATCGTCGCTGCTGCCATCGTCGATCAACAGAATTTCATATTGCCGCCCCAGGGTGGCGCAGGCGGCATCCGTACGACGAAGCAGTTCCGGCAGGCTATCCTGTTCGTTATAAACCGGGATAACCACCGAGACCTTCTTCACGGGAGGGTAAGTAAGCATATCAACGTCCTGACAACTGGCGCAGTGCGGAGATAACGCGAGTGACATCGTCATCGGTCATATCCGGGAACAACGGGAGAGAGCAGATGCGGGCGCTGTTCCATTCGGTATTCGGCAGGGAAACCTCAGGGAAGCGCTCGCGGTAATATTTTTGCGTATGGGCCGCACGGAAGTGCAGGCCGGTGCCGATGCCCATCGCCTTCAGCTTTTCCATCAGCGCGTCGCGGCTGATGCCGCACGCGGCCTCATCGACGCGGATGATAAACAGATGCCAGGCGTGCTGGTGCTCCCATGCCGGGACGCTCAGCGGTTTAAACGACGTGTCCGCCAGCTCGCGCAGGTAGCGCTGGGCAATCTCGGTCCGGCGCTGATTGGCGTGGCTCAGTTTTTCCAGCTGGACCAGCGCCAGAGCGGCGTTGATATCGGCAAGGTTGTACTTGAAGCCCGGGGTGATCACCTCCGCCTGCGGCGCGCGGCCGTGGGTCTGGCGATCATAAGCGTCCACGCCCAGACCATGGAATTTCAGGCTACGGATGCGGGAGGCCAGCTCGTCGTCGTCGGTGACAATCAGCCCGCCTTCGGCGCAGGTCATGTTTTTGATCGCGTGGAACGAGAAAATGGCGGTCCCCTGCCAGCCCACGTGGCGGCCTTTATAATGGGTACCGGCCGCATGGGCGGCGTCTTCGATCACCGAAATGCCATGGCGCTCGCCCACCGCGCGAATGGCGTCGATATCGGCTGGCGCGCCCGCGTAGTGCACGGGAATTATCGCTTTGGTACGCGAGGTGATCGCCGCTTCCACCGCTGCAGGGGTAATCATCAGATTGTCGTTATCGACATCGATCATCACCGGCGTGGCGCCCAGCAGGCAGATCATATTGAGAGTGGAGACCCAGGTCTGGGACGGCGTAATGACTTCATCGCCGGGGCCAATACCCAGCGCCATCAGGGTCACATGCATCCCGCCGGTCGCTGAACTGACGGCAATCGCATGACGGTTGCCGGTCAGCTGGCAGAATGCCGCTTCAAGTGCCTGATTCTTCGGCCCGGTGGTGATCCAGCCCGACGCTAAAACTTCACGCAGCGCAGCCAGCTCTGCGTCGCCCATCGACGGGCGTGAAAAAGGCAAAAAATCGCTCATCATCATCCTGTTCTGTAGATGACCCACGCACGAATCTGGGTCGTTAGAATAAAATATCCTGCGCCTGCGGACTTAAACGAAATTAAAATGAAGTGAGTTCAGCACGGCATTCCATTTCAGGGTATCTCGACCACTATTAATGTAGTCGACCTTGCTTAGGATAATATTAAGAAATTAATATTTCTTCGGAATAAGAAATAAATTATTAATAAACAGTATGATAGGAGTTTTTTATGGCAGAAATTTGACGGAGATGCGTTCCTGTCACGAAAAAGAGAACAGGAACGCAATAGTTGAAATTAAACGAGAACTAAACCAGTTCACAATTTATTATTCTGTCATTGTCACGCTTAATGACAAAAAGTTAGCGCAGATCACAAAGTTATTTCTGCTGAATTACAAATTTGCAGGAAAATCCGCAGGCAATTCGCTCGCCGGGCAATTAATGACCTCGTCATTATCCGCGCCACAGTCGCGAATGAAGGTGATAGTGGCGAACTCGTCAATCACTTCCGTCGGGTAGGCCGGGCCGGCATCGCGATACGAATTCATCAGCGGAATATGGTCGTTCTGGAAGCAGATAGTTTTTTCCGGGTTATTCATGATCCAGCGCGGGAAGAAAATAGTGCCGTGGAACAGTTTGTCGCCCAGGTTGACGATCAGGCTGACGTCGGTGCCGGTCGGTTCGGTCCAGGAGATTTTGTAGATACTTTCCCCCACCCGCACAATGTACGCTTCCTGATCTTTCACCCAGCGATTGCCGACGATGCCGCTGTGAATACGGTAGTCGAGGGTGTGGCCATTTTTGACGTAAATCTCGTAGTTCCAGCCGTTGTCGTAGGTATAGACCAGATGTTTACCGATAAAGCCGCCGAGGTCATGTTTGTCGAAAGTGCTCATCATTTATTCTCCTCTGTTTTGTTGAGGACAGCATACGTCTTTAAAAAATGAATGAATAACGCTATGTTTGGATTAAATACATTAAAATTTTAGATTGATTATGCACAAGACAACCCTGGAGCAGTGGGCGTTACTCGAAAAGGTAGTGGAATTGGGGAGCTTTGCCAGAGCGGCGGAGGAGACCAATCGCAGTCAGTCATCGGTAAGCTATAACCTCGCGCTGCTGCAGGAGCGCTTAGGCGTGGCGCTGCTGGCGCCGTCCGGCCGGCGGGCGGTGCTGACGCCGGCTGGCGAACTACTGCTGAATCAGGTCAAGCCGCTGCTGCAGGCCTTCGCCTACGTCGAGACGCACGCCGCCACTCTGCGCAACGGGGCGCGGACCCGCCTGGATCTGGTGGTCGACAGTATTTTCCCGCGCCAGCGGCTGTTCGCGATTTTACGCCAGTTTCAGCAGCGCTATCCGCAGACCCAGGTCAGGCTCACCGAAGTGCTGGAAAACCTGGATGACGAGAGCGCGGCGCGGACGGAAGCCGATGTGATGGTGTTGACCCGCCGCCAGGATATTACCGGCCGCGGGGAGTGGCTGATGAATATTGATTTCATCGCCGTCGCCCACCGCGACCACCCTCTCGCCGCGCTGGACGGACCGCTGGAGGATAGCGCGCTGGCGCCGTGGCCGCTGGTGCGCATTGCCGATCAGGGCGGCGATAGCCAGGCGCCGCGAGACGCCTGGACCTTCTCCACCATTGATGCCGCCATTGATGCGGTGATGTATCAGGTCGGCTTCGGCTGGCTGCCGGAGGAGCGCATTCGCCCCCATCTCGACCAGGGCGTGCTGAAGCGGCTGCCCCTCAGCCATGGCGCGCGCCGCGCGACGCCGCTGCATCTGATCGTCAAGCGGGACCTGGCGCCGATCGACGAACAGGTGGCCACGCTGCTGGCGTTGTTCCGGACGCCCTGAGGGGTAAGGCGGCGCTGGTCGCCTGGGCGTAATGATACGATTTTCTTATACTTTCCGGCGCAATATTGATCCAGGTTACTCCCAAAGTATGATGAATCACTAAAATCGTCATACTTTCCTGTCGTTGAGATTGCCGTCTTGTCTATTATCCGCCTCACCCTGCTGGCGCTGCTCGCCTGCGTCCCTCTGCTGGCTCAGGCCGCGCCGTACCAGCTCACCACCGCCTGGCCGGTTAACGTCGGCCCGCTGAATCCCCATCTCTATACGCCCAACCAGATGTTTGCCCAAAGCATGGTCTATGAACCGCTGGTGAAGTATCAGGCTGACGGCAGCGTACAGCCCTGGCTGGCAACCCGCTGGCGTCACTCCGCCGACGGCAAAACCTGGTGGTTCACCCTGCGCGACGATGTGGCCTTCTCCAACGGCGAACCGTTTAATGCCCAGGCCGCGGCGGCCAATTTTCAGGCGGTGCTGGCCAACCGCCAACGCCACGCCTGGCTTGAGCTCGCCAACCAAATAACCGACGTGCGGGCCCTCAGCGCCACCGAGCTGCAGATCACCCTGAAAAGCGCCTACGCCCCCTTACTGCAAGAGCTGGCCCTGCCCCGCCCGTTCCGCTTCATCGCCCCCTCGCAGTTTATCGATGGCGGCACCGCCAGGGGCATTAAAGCCCCGATCGGCACCGGCCCGTGGCGGCTGGCAAGCTCGCAGCTCAATCAGCGCGATGTGCTGGTGCGCAATGAGCGCTACTGGGGTCGCAAACCCGCGCTACAGCAAATCACCATCAAGGTGATCCCTGACGCCACCAGCCGGGCGGTGGCGTTCGAAACCGGGGAAATCGATATGCTCTACGGCGATGAAGGGTTGCTGCCGCTGGACACCTTCGAACGCTTTCGCCATCACCCCGGCTACGTGGCGCGCCTGTCCGCCCCGGCGGAGACGGTAATGCTGGCGCTAAACGCCAGCCAGGGCCCGACCCGCGAGCAGGCGGTTCGTGAGGCGCTCAACTACGCCGTCGATAAACAGACCCTTGTCGATAGCGTGTTGTATGGCACCCAGCAGGTTGCCGACACCCTGTTTGCCCCCTCCGTCCCTTACGCCCCGCAGAATCTGACGCCGCGCCGTTACGACCCGACAAAAGCCCGCGCCCTGCTGGAACAGGCCGGCTGGCAGCAGCTGGAGGGCCAGCCCTGGCGACAAAAAGCCGGGCAACCGTTGGCGATTGAGCTGGCGTTTATTGGCACCGACGCGCTGGCTAAATCGATGGCCGAAATTATTCAGGCCAATCTGCGGCAGGTCGGCGTGCAGGTCACCCTGGTGGGCGAGGAGGAAAGCAGCATTTACGCGCGCCAGCGCGAAGGCCGCTTCGGCATGATCTTCAATCGCACCTGGGGCGCGCCCTACGATCCGCATGCCTTTTTAAGCTCGATGCGCGTCCCTTCGCATGCGGATTACCAGGCCCAGCGCGGCCTGCCAGACAAGGCACTGATTGATAAAGAGATTAGTGAAGTGCTGACCACCGGGGACGAGGCGCAGCGGAGAAAACTGTACCATGATGTGCTGACCCGTCTGCATCAGGACGCGGTGTATCTGCCCATCAGCTATGTCTCGCTGATGTCGGTCGCGCGCCAGGAAGTCGGGGAGATCCCGTTCGCCCCGGTGACCAGCGAGATCCCTTTCGACCAGATTACCCCGGTAACGCCATAATGCTACGCTATATTTTACGCCGCCTGCTGCTGCTGATCCCGCTGCTGCTCGCCGCCTCAGCCATCATCTTTCTGCTGCTGCGGCTCGGCGCCGGCGACCCGGCGCTGGATTATTTACGCCTGTCGAACCTGCCGCCCACTGAAGAGATGGTTGCCTCGACCCGCGAGCTGCTGGGGCTCAACCAGCCGCTGGCAATGCAGTATCTGCACTGGCTATGGCGGGCGCTGCACCTGGATTTCGGTCTCTCCTATGCCACCCAGCGCCCGGTGCTGGACGACCTGCTGCACTTCCTGCCGGCCACCCTGCTGCTCACCGGCGCGGCGCTGGCGCTGATCCTCGTCACCTCCCTGCCGTTGGGCATCTGGGCGGCGCGCCATCGCGATCGCCTGCCGGACTATATCGTACGGCTGATTGCCTTCCTCGGCGTCTCAATGCCCAACTTCTGGCTGGCCTTTCTGCTGGTGATGCTCTTTTCCGTGCATCTGCAGTGGCTCCCGGCGATGGGGTATGGCGACTGGCAGCACCTGATTTTGCCCGCCGTCTCCATCGCCTTTATGTCGCTGGCGATCAACGCCCGCCTGCTGCGCGCCAGCATGCTGGACGCCGCCAGCCAGCGTCACGTGATATGGGCGCGGCTGCGCGGATTGAGCGCGCGCCAGGTGGAGCGCCGACATATCCTGCGCAATGCCACCCTGCCGGTGGTGACCGCCATGGGCATGCACATTGGCGAGCTGATCGGCGGCACCATGATTATCGAAAATATCTTTGCCTGGCCCGGGGTCGGCCGCTACGCAGTTTCCGCCATTTTCAATCGCGATTACCCGGTGATCCAGTGCTTTACCCTGATGATGGTGACGGTGTTCGTGCTGGCTAATCTGGCGGTAGATGTGCTTAACGCGGCGCTCGACCCGCGCCTGCGCCGCCACGAGGAGGTGAGCGCATGAGAGGGCTACAAAGCTTTCGCTGGCCGGTAAAACTGGCCATGCTGGTTATCGCGCTGCTGGCGGTCATCGCCATCGGCAGCGGCTGGTGGCTGCCCTGGGATCCAGCGGCGATTGACCTTCAGCAGCGGCTGCTACCGCCGGGCGCAGCGCACTGGCTCGGCACCGATCATCTCGGCCGGGATATTTTCTCACGCCTGCTGGCCGCCACCCGCGTTTCGCTGGGGGCGGTGATGGCTTGTCTGCTGCTGGTGCTGCTGATCGGCCTGGCGGTCGGCGGCTGCGCCGGACTGCTGGGCGGCCGCGCCGACCGCGGCCTGATGCGCATCGCCGAACTGTTTATGACTTTTCCGACCTCGATCCTATCGTTCTTTATGGTGGGAGTGCTGGGTACCGGGCTGACCAATGTGATCCTCGCCATTGCGCTGTCGCACTGGGCCTGGTACGCCAGAATGGTGCGTAACCTGGTGGTTTCCCTGCGCCAGCGCGAATTTATCCTCGCCGCCCGTCTGAGCGGCGCCAGCCAGTGGCGGCTGTTCAGCGACCATCTGGCCGGCGCGGTGATCCCCTCGCTGCTGGTGCTCGCCTCGCTGGATATCGGCCATATGATGCTTCACGTAGCCGGCATGTCGTTCCTCGGTCTCGGCGTCAGCGCGCCGACGGCGGAATGGGGGGTGATGATCAACGACGCCCGGCAGTATATCTGGACCCAGCCGCTGCAAATGGTCTGGCCGGGGCTGGCGCTGTTCATCAGCGTGATGGCTTTTAACCTGCTGGGCGACGCGCTGCGCGATCGTCTCGATCCCCACCTGATCGCGGAGCATAGCCACTGATGCCGCAGAAGATCCAACTGGAACAGATCTCGCTTGCCGCTGACCGACCGCTGGTCAGCGACGTCTCCTTCACCCTGCGCCGCGGCCAGGTGCTGGCGCTGCTCGGCAGCAGTGGTTGCGGAAAATCGCTGACCTGCGCCGCCGCGCTGGGCCTGCTGCCGCCCGGCGTCAGGCAAACCGCCGGCCGGGTGCTTCTCGACGGCATTCCGGTGCACGGCGAACAGCTGCGCGGGGCGACCATCGCCACCATCATGCAGAACCCGCGTAGCGCCTTTAACCCGCTGCAGACCATGGCCGCGCACGCCCGGGAAACCTGCCGGGCAGCGGGTCGTGAAACGAATGACGCCGTGCTGCTGGCAGCGATGGAGGAGGTCGGTCTGGACAATCCGCGGGCGCTACTGAAGCGCTACCCTTTTGAAATGAGCGGGGGCATGCTGCAACGGATGATGGTCGCTCTCGCCCTGCTCAGCCGCGCGCCCTTTATCATCGCCGACGAGCCGACGACCGATCTCGATGCCATCGCCCAGGCGCGCATCCTCGACCTGCTGGCGGATATTGTCGCCAGGCGCGGTCTGGGACTGCTGCTGGTGACGCATGACATGGGCGTCGTGGCGCGGCTGGCGCATCACGTAACGGTGATGGAGAACGGTCGCCTCGTTGAACACTGCGATGTGAATACGCTATTTAGCGCCCCGCGGCACCCGCTCAGCCAGCGCCTGCTGGCCGCTCATCTGGCGTTATACGGTCTGGAGAAAACACCATGAATTTACTCAGCGCTACCGGGGTGAGTCACGATTATCCTCACCACGGCAGGGTCCTGCATGCGATCCATCTCGCCATCGCCCCCGGCGAAACGGTGGCCCTGCTCGGACGCAGCGGCTGTGGGAAAAGCACCCTGGCGCGGATGCTGGTGGGTCTGGAAACGCCGCAGCACGGCGATATTGCCTGGCGCGGCACGCCGCTGGCCGCCCTGAAGGGCGAGGCCATCGGCGCCTTCCGCCGTGATATTCAGCTGGTATTTCAGGATGCCTTCAGCGCGGTGAATCCGCGCAAAACGGTGCGCGAGATCGTCAGCGAGCCGCTGCGCCATCTGTTGTGCTTGTCGCGTGAGGCGCGTGCGCGGCGGGTGGAAGAGATGCTGCTGGCCGTCGACCTCGCGCCGTCGCTGCTCGATAAGCGCCCGGCGCAGGTCAGCGGCGGACAGCTGCAGCGCGTCTGCCTGGCACGCGCCCTGGCGGTACGGCCGCAGCTGTTGATCCTTGATGAAGCGGTTTCAAATCTCGATCTGCTGCTGCAGGCGGAGATTATCGCCCTGCTGAAGCGTCTACAGGCGCAGTTTGACACCGCCTGCCTGTTCATCACCCATGACCTGCGGCTGGTGGAGCGCTTTTGCCAGCGAGTGCTGGTGATGGAGCACGGGCGCATCGTCGAAACCGCAACGGTTAGTCTACCGCTACGCCTGCGTTCCCCTGCCGGACAGGCGCTCCAGCAGGCGGTGCTCCCCCCTTTTCCTGCCACTCTGCTTAACGAGGCCATGCCATGCAGCGCGTAACCCTGACCCTTGATGATGACCTGCTGGCCGCCCTCGATGCGCTAAGCGCCCGCCGCGGCTACCACAACCGTTCGGAGGCGGTACGCGATATTCTGCGCGACGCCCTCAACCAGGATCCTCCGTCGCCGGAATCACGGCGCGGGTATGCCGTCCTGTCGTACGTGTATGAACATGAGAAACGCGAACTGGCGAGCCGGCTGGTGGCCACCCAGCATCATCATCACGATCTCTCCGTCGCCACGCTGCATGTGCATATCAGTCATGACGACTGCCTGGAGATTGCGGTGCTGAAAGGTGATATGGCCGAGGTACAGCATTTTGCCGACGACGTGATTGCCCAGCGCGGCGTGCGCCATGGGCATTTGCAGTGTTTAGCGGATGATTAATTATTTGAAAATTCTTGGGTGGTTTATCAACAGTTGATAAACCACATAAACTATACGCTTTGTGAATTATCCCTCTTCGCCAATAATGGCGCCTCATTTAACGATCTCGTTATGGCGAGGCTCCTGCATAAATACAAGTTACCGCCCTGTTGGTATCGAGAGAGACCACTCAGGGAAATACAGGCTTCCATCGAATCAAGGTGTTGCCAAGGTAACTTCTGGCGGTCATGACCGTTCAGATACGTTATGCAGTGCTAAAACCAGGACGTAGGGATCTGCCTGCGCTAACCCTGTCTTGTTCGCCCCTATGAGTGATTTTTTATAGGGATTTTTAAACATGTCTTCCATTCAACTCTGCGCCGCCCATCAGGCGACCTCTGGCTTCGACGGCGATGCGATCGTCCAGTACATGCGTACCGATTTTATTACGCTGCAGGAACATCTCAGCGTTCATGAGGCGCGCGAACACTTTATCTCCCAGCTGGCCAGCGATGATATTCCCGGGCAGGTGTTTGTCGTCGCCGGCAAGAAGCTGCGTGGCAGCCTGTCGGTCAAAAAGCTACTCCAGGAAACGGATATCAACCAGTCTATCCGCCACCTGATGGACAGCTGCCTGTTTCGCGTCAAACCTGACGATGAGCGCCAGCAGGTGATTGCCGAGCTCAGCGAGCGCGGCCTCGACCTGGTCCCCGTCGTCGATAAAGGCGAGCTGGTCGGCTGCCTGATGGAGAAGGAGATCGCCCATCTGCTGGAGGATGACGTCACCGAAGATGCTCAGCTGCAGGGGGCAACGCTGCCGCTGGAAAAACCGTACCTCGAGATCAGCCCCTGGACGCTGTGGAAAAAACGCTCGGTGTGGCTGCTGCTGCTGTTCGTGGCCGAAGCCTACACCAGCAGCGTACTGCAGCATTTCGAAGAAGCCCTGGAATCGGCCATCGCGCTGGCCTTCTTTATTCCGCTGCTCATCGGCACCGGCGGCAACAGCGGAACGCAGATCACCTCGACGCTGGTGCGCTCGATGGCGCTGGGGGAAGTGCGACTGCGCGATATGGGGCGGGTGATCCGCAAAGAGGTATCGACCTCGTTTCTGATTGCCCTGACCCTGGGCCTGGCGGGCTGCCTGCGCGCCTGGATGATGGGGATTGGCATGGAAATCACGCTCATCGTCAGCCTGACGCTGGTGTGCATTACCCTGTGGAGCGCGATTGTCTCCTCGGTCATTCCGATGGTGCTTAAGCGGATCGGCATTGACCCGGCGGTAGTTTCCGCGCCGTTTATCGCCACGCTGATTGATGGCACCGGGCTGATTATCTATTTCAAAATCGCCCAGTATTTTCTTGGGTTGAACTGATCATATACGTCCGGGCACCAGGGCGCCCGGACGCGTAGATTACCCTTCCACCAGCGCCTGCGCGCAGGCCCAGGCGCTTGACCACGCCCACTGGAAGTTATACCCCCCGAGCCAGCCGGTAACGTCCATCACTTCGCCGATAAAGTAGAGACCCGGCGCCTTACGCGCCTCCATAGTACGCGACGAGAGTTCGTTGGTGTCCACGCCGCCGAGGGTCACCTCCGCCGTCCGGTAGCCTTCGGTGCCGTTCGGCTGCACGCGCCAGGCGGTTAACGTCTCCACCAGCGTCTGCTGATCGCGAACGTTCAGTTGCTTGAGCGTCACATCAGGTATCTGCCCCAGCTGCTGCAGACACTCCACCAGCCGCTTCGGCAGCTGCATCGCCAGGGTGTTCTTCAGGCTCTGGTTGGGATGCGCGCTGCGCTGCTCGTTAAGGAAGTCATCAAGATCGCAGTCCGGTAGCAGATTAACGGTGACGAACTCGCCGGGCTGCCAGTAGCTGGAAATTTGCAGCACCGCCGGTCCGGAAAGGCCGCGGTGGGTGAACAGCAGATTTTCGCGAAACAGAGTGCCGTTCTCGGCGGTAATGGTCGACGGCACCGACACGCCGGAGAGGACCTGCAGCTGCTCAAGCAATGGCTTGTGGAGGGTAAACGGCACCAGCCCCGCGCGGGTCGGCAGCACCTTCAGGCCGAACTGCTCGGCGACTTTATAGCCAAACGGCGAGGCGCCGAGCCCCGGCATCGACAGACCGCCGGAGGCGATCACCAGCTTTTTGGTCACCAGCGTTTCGCCGTTCACCTGTAGCCGGTAGCCTTGTTCATCGCGCTCCACGCTGAGGATTTCGCTGCGCAGACGGATCTGCACGCCGCCCTTTTCACATTCCGCGAGCAGCAGATTGACGATCTGCTCCGCCGAATCATCGCAAAACAGCTGGCCGAGGGTCTTCTCATGCCAGGCGATGCCGTATTTACCGACCAGCTCAATAAAGTCCCACTGGGTGTAGCGCGCCAGGGCAGATTTGCAAAAATGCGGGTTTTGGCTCAAATAGGCCGCCGGTTCAACATACATGTTGGTAAAGTTGCAGCGGCCGCCGCCGGACATCAGAATTTTTCTCCCCGGCTTTTTGCCGTTATCCAGCAGCAGGACGCGGCAGCCAAGCTGGCCCGCCTGCGCTGCGCAAAACATTCCCGCCGCTCCGGCGCCAACGACAATGGCATCAAACCTTTCCACACCGCGTTCCTCGTTCCCCAATTGTCGGGTTTTGTAAATATTTCACTCTGGTCACACCAGCGGGAAAAATCCCGCATTAGATACATCATTGAAAGATATAGGATTACTCCCAACAGGGTAAAACCTAAACAGGAAGAAAATCAAAAAAAGTCTATATTTCACTTTGCCCGCGCCGCTAAAGTCACTGATAATGCGCCGCGTTCATGTCCTCAAAATGGCGTAACGTCCTATGCTACATTTATTTGCCGGTCTGGATTTACATACCGGACTATTATTATTGCTTGCTTTAGCTTTTGTACTGTTTTACGAAGCGATTAACGGTTTCCATGATACCGCAAACGCGGTGGCTACGGTTATCTACACTCGCGCAATGCGCTCACAGCTCGCTGTGGCGATGGCGGCGCTCTTCAACTTCTTCGGCGTTCTGCTGGGCGGTCTCAGCGTAGCCTATGCCATCGTGCATATGCTGCCGACCGATCTGCTGCTTAACATGGGTTCCGCACATGGCCTCGCCATGGTGTTCTCTATGCTGCTGGCGGCGATCATCTGGAACCTCGGCACCTGGTACTTCGGTCTTCCAGCTTCCAGTTCTCATACCCTGATTGGCGCCATCATCGGCATTGGTTTAACCAATGCGCTGATGACCGGTACTTCCGTGGTTGATGCGCTGAATATCCCGAAAGTCATCGGTATTTTTGCTTCGCTTATCATCTCGCCGATCGTCGGTCTGGTGATCGCGGGCGGCCTGATTTTCCTGCTGCGTCGCTACTGGAGCGGAACCAAAAAACGCGCGCGTATCCACCTGACGCCCGCAGAGCGTGAAAAGAAAGACGGTAAGAAAAAGCCGCCGTTCTGGACCCGTATCGCGCTGATCCTGTCTGCTATTGGCGTGTCGTTCTCTCACGGTGCTAACGATGGGCAGAAAGGCATTGGCCTGGTGATGCTGGTGCTGATCGGCGTCGCGCCGGCGGGTTTCGTGGTGAATATGAATGCCTCTGGTTACGAAATCACCCGTACCCGCGATGCGGTCAACAACGTGGAAACCTTCTTCCAGCAGCGTCCTGAACTGCTGAAAAAAGCCACCGGCGTCGATCAGCTGGTGCCTTCTCCGGATACCAATACCGCGGCCAATGGCGAGTTCCACTGCCATCCGGCGAACACCATCAACGCCCTTGACCGCGTCAAAACCATGCTGACCGGCGTTGAGAACTACGAGTCGCTAAAACCGGAACAGCGCGGCCAGCTGCGTCGCATCATGCTCTGCATCTCCGACACCACCGACAAGGTGGCGAAGCTGCCGGATGTGAGCGCTGACGACCAGCGTCTGCTGAAGAAACTGAAAACCGATATGCTGAGCACCATCGAGTACGCGCCAATCTGGATTATCATGGCTGTCGCGCTGGCGCTGGGTATCGGCACCATGATCGGCTGGCGCCGCGTGGCGACCACCATCGGTGAGAAGATTGGTAAGAAAGGCATGACCTACGCTCAGGGGATGTCGGCTCAGATGACCGCAGCGGTTTCTATCGGTCTGGCGAGCTACACCGGGATGCCGGTTTCCACCACCCACGTACTCTCCTCCTCGGTAGCGGGGACGATGCTGGTGGATGGCGGTGGTCTGCAGAAAAAGACGGTGACCAGCATTCTGATGGCCTGGGTGCTGACCCTGCCGGCAGCGATTATCCTTTCAGGCGTCCTTTACTGGCTCTCCCTGAAACTGATTTAAGCGTTATTCGTTCAAAACGGGCCAGCTTGCTGGCCCGTTTTTTTATTCTGAAACGTTAGTGCCAGATCATCAGCGCAATCAGGCTCACCACCACCAGGCCGCACAGGGCGCTGGTCAGGATAAACTGGCGACGAACACGTTCGCAGCGACGAATAAATTCATCATCGTGATGGTCACGGTAGCGCTGGGCATAGATATACCACACCAGCCGCATCTGTTTGCTGGGCTGCCCGTGCGAGGTAAAAAAGCCGCCGCCATCAACATACTGATAGAGCAAGGGATCGCAACCACGTAGCACCACCAATAATGCACGCAACGATGAGAAGTAGCGTGCCATATTCACCACACAAACGACACACAGGGCCCAAAACAGCGCAATAGTGCTGATCATACCTCCTCCCCGGCGACCCGCCTACGGAGAAAACCTCCGCGGCTACCGCTCCCCAAATAACCCACGACGATACCGTAAAGAGTGCGATTCCGATCACATTTATTTTTCCGACCGGCTCATTAAATAGTGTAGGAGATCCATTAATTTTTTTACCACAAGGTTATTCGTTATCAATACGTAAGACGGATAAATTTGTTTAACTTTTAGGTGAACCCAGTGCATTGACGGAGTGCGGGGGGCGCTATAAGGTAGGAAATATCTTCTACAATGAAGTCCTTAAAGGCTACCCTCCCGCGAATGTAGCACGCAGGACGCGGGCGAAACGGCAGCGCCAGCTGTCAGGTCCAATGGTCATCGACAAACTTATGGAAGGAGTAACACTATGGCTTACAAACATATTCTGATTGCAGTAGACCTGTCCCCGGAGAGTAAAGTACTGGTTGAAAAAGCCGTTTCTATGGCCCGCCCGTATAACGCGAAAGTCTCCCTGATCCATGTGGATGTGAATTACTCCGACCTCTACACCGGGCTGATTGACGTTAACCTCGGCGACATGCAAAAACGCATCTCCGAAGAGACCCATCACGCGCTGACCGAGCTCTCGACCAACGCAGGCTATCCCATCACCGAGACCCTGAGCGGCAGCGGCGACCTTGGCCAGGTGCTGGTCGATGCGATTAAAAAATACGATATGGACCTGGTGGTCTGCGGCCATCATCAGGACTTCTGGAGCAAGCTGATGTCCTCTGCCCGCCAGCTGATTAACACCGTTCATGTCGACATGCTGATCGTCCCGCTGCGCGACGAAGAAGACGAATAACCGTCTCGTTTTATCCGCGCAATACGCCCGCCGATGCGGGCGTTTTTTATTTTCGCTTTCCCTCGCCATGCGGCAGAACTTCAATCCATAAAATCGCCATTCAATTAGTGTGATCAACCAGTTATTCGGCGAAATATCTATATAATAATCTATTCCATAAGCCAATAACCGCAGCATGGCGAGTTATCAGACATTTTCGGCGCGTTCTGGCATACGCGTTCATACTTTTTGGGAAAGTAATACAAGGCGAAGGAATATGAATACAACTGCACCTACGGGCTTGCTGCAGCAACCTCGTCCGTTCTTTATGATCTTCTTTGTGGAGCTCTGGGAACGTTTTGGCTATTACGGCGTTCAGGGGATCCTGGCGGTCTTCTTTGTTAAACAGCTGGGCTTCTCTCAGGAACAGGCCTTTATCACCTTCGGCGCCTTCGCGGCGCTGGTTTACGGGCTGATCTCCATCGGCGGCTACGTGGGCGACCATTTGCTGGGGACCAAACGCACGCTGGTGCTCGGCGCCATTGTGCTGGCTATCGGCTACTTTATGACCGGGATGTCGCTGCTGAAACCGCAGCTGATCTTTATCGCTCTCGGCACCATCGCCGTCGGCAACGGTTTGTTTAAAGCCAACCCGGCGAGCCTGCTCTCCAAATGCTATCCGCCGAAGGATGCCCGTCTCGACGGAGCATTTACCCTGTTCTATATGTCGATAAACATCGGTTCGCTGCTGTCGCTGTCGCTGGCGCCGGTGATCGCCGAAAAATTTGGCTACGCGGTAACCTATAACCTGTGCGGCGCGGGGCTGATTATCGCGCTGCTGGTCTACTTCGCCTGCCGCGGGATGGTGAAAGATATTGGCTCCGAGCCGGATCATCGCCCCCTCAGCCTACGCAATCTGGCGCTGGTGCTGGCCGGTACGGTGGTAATGATTTTTCTCTGCGCCTGGCTGATGCATAACGTGATGATCGCCAACCTGGTGCTGATTGTTCTGTCGGTCGTGGTTATTGCGTTCTTTTTCCGTGAGGCGTTTCGCCTCGATAAAACTGGACGCAACAAAATGTTCGTCGCCTTTATTCTGATGATCGAGGCGGTGCTGTTTTACATTCTGTATGCCCAGATGCCGACCTCGCTGAACTTCTTCGCCATCAACAACGTCCATCATGAGATCCTTGGCTTTACCATCAACCCGGTCAGCTTCCAGGCGCTGAATCCCTTCTGGGTAGTGGTCGCCAGCCCGGTGCTGGCGGCGATCTACACCCATCTCGGTCATAAGGGTAAAGACCTGACCATGCCGGTGAAATTTACCCTCGGGATGTTCCTCTGCGCGCTGGGCTTCCTGACCGCCGCGGCGGCCGGGATGTGGTTCGCCGACGCCCAGGGGTTAACCTCGCCGTGGTTTATTGTGCTGGTCTATCTGTTCCAGAGTCTGGGCGAACTGTTAATCAGCGCTCTGGGGCTGGCGATGGTTGCCGCGCTGGTGCCGCAGCATCTGATGGGCTTTATTCTGGGGATGTGGTTTCTGACCCAGGCCGCCGCTTTCCTGCTGGGCGGCTATGTGGCGACCTTTACCGCGGTGCCGGAAAACATCACCGACCCGCTGCAGACCCTGCCGGTCTACACCAATGTGTTCAGTAAAATTGGCCTGGTGACGCTGGGCGTCACGGTGGTTATGGCGCTGATGGTGCCGTGGCTGAACCGGATGATTAATACCCCGGCCAGCGCCGAATAACCGTTTGAGATGGCCGATCCGCTGGCGCCGTTTGTTTAAATATTGCGGTTCCCGGCTCGCGCTACAATTTGGTAGCCCGGATAAGGCGCTTTGCCCGCTATCCGGGTGATATCACAACGGCGAAAAATTACGCCGGCGTACCGGCGTAAATATCAAACCGATGTCCTTTGGTCACCACCGCGTTCGGCGTGGCGACATCCGCCAGCGGCGGCGCATAATCCGGGCGCTTGACTACCACTCGTTTGGTCGCCAACTGACGCGCTGGCGCCAACAGACCATCGGCGTCTAAATCCGGCCCCACCAGCGACTGAAAGACGCGCATCTCTTTCTTCACCAGCGCGCTTTTCTGCTTATGCGGGAACATCGGATCGAGGTAGACCACCTGCGGGCGCGGGGTGATATCGGTTAACGCCGTCAGGCTGGAGGCGTGGATCAGCTGCAGCCGCTCCTGCAGCCAGCCGCCGATTTCCGCGTCAGCATAACCGCGCGCCAGGCCATCATCGAGCAGCGCGGCGACCACCGGATTACGCTCCAGCATCCGCACGCGACAGCCGACCGACGCCAGCACAAAGGCATCGCGTCCCAGCCCGGCCGTCGCATCGACGACATCCGGCAGGTAATCGCCTTTAATACCCACCGCTTTAGCCACCGCTTCGCCGCGGCCGCCGCCAAACTTGCGCCGGTGGGCCATCGCCCCGCCGACGAAATCGACGAAGATGCCGCCAAGCTTGGGCTCATCGCGCTTGCGTAGCTCCAGATGCTCCGTCGTCAGCGCCAGCGCCATCGGGTTATCGTCATCCTGCTCCAGCCCCCAGCGGGCGGCTAAAACAGATAAGGCGCCGTCACCGGCGCCTGTTTCATCAATTAAGCAGATCTTCACGTAGCAATCAGCCTTTGATCCCGTAATGCTCCAGCATCGCGTCCAGCTGCGGCTCGCGCCCGCGGAAGCGTTTGAACAGCTCCATCGGCTCTTCGGAACCGCCGCGGCTCAGGATATTGTCGAGGAACGACTGACCGGTTTCACGGTTGAAAATCCCCTCTTCTTCGAAGCGTGAGAAGGCGTCTGCCGCCAGCACGTCGGCCCACAGGTAGCTGTAGTAACCTGCCGCATAGCCGCCAGCGAAGATGTGGCTGAAGGCGTGCGGGAAGCGGCCCCAGGTCGGCCCCGGCACCACGGCGACCTGCTTTTTAATCTCGGCCAGGGTCTCAAGGATTTTCGCCCCCTGCTCCGGTTTGTACTCCGCATGCAGGCGGAAATCGAACAGGCCGAACTCCAGCTGGCGCAGAATAAACATCGCCGCCTGGTAGTTTTTCGCCGCCAGCATTTTCTCCAGCAGCTCCTGCGGCAGCGGTTCTCCGGTTTCATAATGGCCGGAGATAAACGCCAGCGCTTCCGGCTCCCAGCACCAGTTCTCCATAAACTGGCTCGGCAGCTCGACCGCATCCCACGGCACCCCGCTGATGCCGGAAACCCCGGCGGTGTCGATGCGGGTCAGCATATGGTGCAGACCGTGGCCGAACTCGTGGAACAGGGTGATCACTTCGTCATGGGTGAACAGCGCCGGCTTGCCGTTGACCGGGCGGTTGAAGTTACAGGTCAGGTAGGCGACCGGCTTCTGCAGGGAACCATCCAGTTTACGCATCTGGCCGACGCAGTCGTCCATCCACGCCCCCCCGCGCTTATGCTCGCGGGCATACAGGTCGAGATAGAAGCTGCCGCGCAGCTCGTTGTGTTCGTCATACAGCTCGAAGAAGCGCACTTCCGGATGCCACACATCGACATCGGTACGCTCTTTAGCGGTAATACCGTAAATGCGCTTAACCACTTCAAACAGGCCGCTAACGGCTTTGTTTTCCGGGAAATAGGGGCGCAGCTGCTCATCACTGATGCTGTAGAGGTGCTGCTTCTGTTTTTCGCTGTAGTAGGCAATGTCCCACGGCTGCAGCTCATCGACGCTAAACTCGGCTTTGGCGAAGGCGCGCAGCTGGGCCAGCTCTTTTTCGCCCTGCGGACGGGCGCGTTTTGCCAGGTCGGTGAGGAAATCGAGCACCTGCTGCGGATCCTTCGCCATTTTGGTGGCGAGGGATTTAAACGCATAGCTGTCAAAGCCCAACAGCTGCGCCAGCTCGTGACGCAGGGCGAGGATCTCCGCCATCACCGGGCTGTTATCCCATTTCCCGGCGTTCGGGCCCTGATCGGAGGCGCGGGTGGAATAGGCGCGATACATCTCTTCGCGCAGCGCCTGGTTATCGCAGTAGGTCATCACCGGCAGATAGCTCGGAATATCCAGGGTCAGCAGATACCCTTCCTGCTCTTTGGCCTGCGCCTGAGCCTGAGCGGCGGCCAGCGCGCTTTCCGGCATGCCGGCCAGATCGGCGACATCGGTCACCAGCTTGTTCCAGCCCATGGTGGCGTCGAGGACGTTGTTGCTGTACTGGTTGCCCAGCTCAGAGAGGCGCGCGGCGATTTCACCGTAGCGTTTCTGCGCCTCCGGCGGCAGGCCAATCCCGGATAATTCAAAATCGCGCAGCGCGTTATCAACCGCTTTTTTCTGCGCGGTATTCAGCGTGGCGTAGTTATCGCCATCGCGCAGGTCGCGATAGGCTTTATACAGGCCTTCATGCTGGCCGACCCAGGTGCTGTACTCGGAGAGCAGCGGCAGCGTCTGTTCGTAGGCCTCACGCAGTTCAGGGCTGTTTTTAACCGAATTCAGATGGCTGACAGGCGAGAAGATGCGTCCCAGCACATCGTCCACTTCCGCCAGCGGCTGGCAAAGATTTTCCCAGCTATACGGCGCGCCGTGCGCCACCGCGCTTTCCACCGCGGCCCGGCAATCCTCCAGCGCTTTGGTGACCGCAGGGACCACGTGCTCTGGTTTGATCGCAGAAAAAGGCGGCAGGGAGAAAGGCGTCAATAATGGATTGGTCATATGCGCTGTCCTGTTGAAAAGGGTGAATGAAGCGCGCGTCCGGCGCTTATGCATGAGATCTAGAATGGGGGATAGTTGGGGGAATTTCAATGACGGGCGGTGCGTCAGCCTGGGTATTGCTGCGATAAGTCCGCCCGTTGCCGGAAAAGCGCGACACGCAGTGCAGCGTGCCGGAAACCACATTACTGCCTTTTTTGCGCCATCTCCCAGGCCGCCGACAGATTCAGCCGCTGCCAGAATTGCTGTTCGGGGGTGGTGCCGGATAGCGGGTAACCCGCCGGCAGCGCGGTGTTGACCATCAGCGCCCGACGCTGGGCCGCTGACAGATGCGGCAGGGCATCTTCCAGCAGCACTTCCGCCCCCTCCGGCACCTGTAAACGCGGCTGCGGACCCTTCTGCTGCGGCAGATCGTAGGTCATGGTGAAGCGAGAGAAATCACGCATCGCCGGATCGCGCCAGGGATCGTCTTTCACGCTGCTCTTCGCGCACTCGGCAAGCGATGTGCCGCAGGCCTTCGCCAGCGCGGCGCGCAGCTGATCGCGGGCTTCGTTAAATAATACCCGGTAGTGCGGATCGTTAAGATAGTGGGCCACGTTGCGCTCGGCCACCATTCGCGAGCCGATCACGTCCAGCGGGTAGTGGACGCCCAGCACGATGCGCGAGTAGCCATAGCGGGCGCCGCGCGCCACCAGCGCGTCGTAGCGCTCCGGGATCATCGCCGCCAGCAGCAACGCATCGGTATAGCCGGTGTTGGTGTGGCCGCTGGGGAACGAGCCGCCGTCGGCGGTGTAGGGCTGGTTATCTTTCACCACCACATCGTCAGGCACCAGGTGAATGGTGTTGCCCTGCACCAGAAACGGCCGCGGATTATTGAAGTGCTTTTTCGCCTCGCCGGTGCTGACCTCCGAGGCTTTGATCAACGCTGCCGCTTTCCCCAGCGCGCCCTGGTCATAGGCGGTCAGAAACGCTTTGCCAAGGCGTGGCCCCAGCGCATCGCTGAGGAAGTAGAGGTAGCTAATGCCTTCCGCATCGGCCAGCGCCTGACGGCGCGTGGTCTGCACGGCGTCGCGATTGATGGCGGTCACCGTCGCCAGATTCTGCTTCACGACGGTCTCCGGCAGGGTGCTGAACGCCGACAGCAGCGCAATGCCCGCCTGCTGGTTGGCCCGGGTCTGGAAGTCATAGCCGCTGGCCTTCAGCCAGGCGGTATCGGCCTGAGTTTGGTTTTGTTTGGTGTGCGCCAGCCGATCGCGGGTCAGCGTGGCGGCATTCCCCTGCAGAGCGTGGCGTAGCTGCGCCAGCGCCTGTTGCTCAAGATCGTCATACGCCTGGCTGGAGGCAGCCGGCGTCACGCTATTGGCGAGGGCCGCCGCCCTGTTCAGCGGGATGTCTTTAGCCAGAACCGGTTGCGCCAGCAGCAGCGCGACGGCCAGCAGCGAGAGTTGCCTTTTCATTATTTTTCCTTTTATTCAAATAATTACCTTGCCTGTACCCGACGCTAGCGCGGCCGTTTGACGTTTTTATGACAGCGTTATGTTTTGCAACGCTTTTGGCAGAAATGAAACAGCGTGGCGGCGCAGCGGTAATCTCGGCCGATCTGCGGTAGACTATCGGTTAACTTGTTTACTTCCCGGAATCTCTGCATCCATGCTCAGTTATCGCCACAGCTTTCACGCAGGCAACCACGCCGACGTCCTCAAACACACCGTTCAGAGCCTGATCATTGAATCACTGAAAGAGAAAGAAAAACCGTTTCTCTACCTGGACACTCACGCCGGCGCGGGCCGCTATCAGCTGAGCGGCGAGCACGCCGAACGTACCGGCGAGTATCTTGAAGGCATCGCCCGCATCTGGCAGCAGGACGACCTGCCGGCAGAGCTGGAGCCGTATATTTCGGTCGTAGAACACTTCAACCGTAACGGCCAGCTGCGCTACTACCCGGGCTCGCCGCTGATTGCCCGCCAGCTGCTGCGCGAGCAGGACAGCCTGCAGATGACCGAGCTGCACCCGAGCGACTTCCCGCTGCTGCGCGCTGAATTCCAGAAAGACAGCCGCGCGCGCGTCGATAAAGCCGATGGCTACCAGCAGCTGAAAGCCAAGCTGCCGCCGGTATCGCGCCGCGGTTTGATTCTGATCGACCCGCCGTACGAAATTAAAACCGACTATCAGGCGGTGGTCACCGGGATTAACGAAGGCTACAAACGCTTCGCCACCGGCACCTACGCCCTGTGGTACCCGGTGGTGCTGCGCGCGCAAATCAAACGCATGATCAAAGAGTTAGAAGCCACCGGCATTCGCAAAATCCTGCAGATTGAGCTGGCGGTGCGTCCGGACAGCGACCAGCGCGGCATGACCGCCTCCGGGATGATCGTCATCAACCCGCCGTGGAAGCTGGAGCAGCAGATGAATAACGTGCTGCCGTGGCTGCACAGCAAACTGGTTCCGACCGGCACCGGCCACGCCACCGTCAGCTGGATCGTACCGGAGTAATCGCAACCATCGGTGGAACCTTTTAAGCCTCGCGCTACAATCGCGGCAATCAACGATTAAGGACATATGGGCATGAGCAAACATTATGATTACCTCGCCATCGGCGGCGGTAGCGGCGGTATCGCCTCAATTAACCGCGCGGCCATGTACGGCCAGAAGTGCGCGCTGATTGAAGCCAAAGAGCTGGGCGGCACCTGCGTCAACGTCGGCTGCGTGCCGAAAAAGGTGATGTGGCATGCGGCGCAGATCCGCGAAGCGATTCATCTTTACGGCCCGGACTACGGTTTCGATACCACCATCAACCATTTTGACTGGGAGAAGCTGGTCGCCAGCCGTAGCGCCTATATCGACCGTATTCATACCTCTTACGACAACGTACTGGGTAAGAATAAAGTCGACGTGATCAAAGGCTTCGCGCGCTTTGTCGATGCCCACACAGTGGAAGTCAACGGCGAGATCATCACCGCTGACCATATCCTGATCGCCACCGGCGGCCGGCCGAGCCACCCGGATATTCCGGGCGTCGAATACGGTATTGATTCCGACGGTTTCTTCGAACTGCCGGCGCTGCCGAAGCGCGTGGCGGTGGTCGGCGCAGGCTATATCGCCGTTGAGCTGGCGGGGGTGATTAACGGCCTCGGCGCCGAAACCCACCTGTTCGTGCGTAAACACGCGCCGCTGCGCAGCTTCGATCCGCTGATCGTTGAGACCCTGGTGGAAGTGATGAACGCCGAAGGCCCGCAGCTGCATACCAATGCGATCCCGAAAGCGGTGGTGAAGAATGCCGACGGCAGCCTGACGCTGGAGCTGGAAGATGGCCGCAGCCAGACCGTTGACTGCCTGATCTGGGCGATTGGCCGCGAACCGGCGACCGACAACTTCAATCTGGCGGCAACGGGCGTTAAAACCAACGATAAAGGGTACATCATCGTTGATAAATTCCAGAACACCAACGTGCCGGGCATCTACGCGGTGGGCGATAATACCGGCGCCGTTGAGCTGACGCCGGTCGCCGTGGCCGCAGGCCGACGTCTCTCCGAACGCCTGTTTAACAACAAACCGGAAGAGCATCTGGACTACAGCAACATCCCGACCGTGGTCTTCAGCCATCCGCCAATCGGCACCGTCGGCTTGACCGAGCCGCAGGCGCGCGAGCAGTACGGCGACGACGCCGTGAAGGTCTACAAATCTTCCTTCACCGCGATGTATACCGCCGTGACCTCTCACCGTCAGCCGTGCCGCATGAAGCTGGTGTGCGTCGGCCCGGAAGAGAAGATTGTCGGCATCCACGGCATCGGCTTCGGGATGGATGAGATGCTGCAGGGCTTTGCGGTGGCCCTGAAGATGGGCGCCACCAAAAAAGACTTCGACAACACCGTCGCCATTCACCCGACGGCGGCAGAAGAGTTCGTCACCATGCGCTAAGACGCGATCGCCGGATGATAAAAAGAAGCCCCCAGGGGCTTCTTTTTTTATGCTCAGGCCACGCCGTTATTGCCATGGCGCATAAACGCCGGGCGCTGATTGAGCGCCATATACCAGCGCTCCACGGCTGGCATCTCCGGATGGGCGAAAGGGGTCATTTTCCAGCGATGCACCGACAGCCCCAGCACGATATCGGCCAGGGTGAAGCGCTCGCCGGCTACCCACGCCCCGGTACGCTGCAGCTGCGCTTCAACAATGCGCACGCAGTGGGTCCAGGCGGCAATACTCTCTTTAATCGCCACCGGATCCTGAAAGCGCGGATCTTTACGCACCAGCCCCATAAAAGCATGGCGCCAGGCAGTGTTAAACTCGGTCGCCTGCCAGTCCATCCAGTGCTCCACCTCGGCGGCGGGCTGCAGTTCGGCGGGCAGCAGATCCCAGCGCTCCGCTTTGCGCGCCAGATAGCGGCAGATACTGTTCGACTCCCAGAGCACGAAGTCATCGTCCAGTAACACCGGCACCAGGCTGTTAGGATTCAGACGCTGAAACTCAGGCGTATCCAGGGGCTTAAATCCGCTGCCGTAATCTTCCTGCTGGTACGCCAGCCCGGCTTCCTCGCAGGTCCACAACACTTTCCGTACATTGATTGAAGAGCGTTTACCCAGAATTGTTAGCATCGTCAGCGATTCCTCAGCCATAAAAGACA
The DNA here is from genome assembly GCF_018223915.1 of Klebsiella sp. 64. Lineage (NCBI taxonomy): Bacteria > Pseudomonadati > Pseudomonadota > Gammaproteobacteria > Enterobacterales > Enterobacteriaceae > Klebsiella > Klebsiella sp. 64. The sequence goes on along the minus strand of NZ_JAGRQZ010000005.1, from coordinate 205,102 downwards.
GTTCATTCACTCTACTCTATTGCCAGCCAGCAACAAGGCAGAGCGCTGGATAATGTGTATAGTTGATTCCAGCCTGTTTGCCGAAAAGGAACCCGACATGTTGACCCCTTTTACCGTTTTGATGCCTGCAAATATTCGTTTTGGCCGTGGTCAGGCCGAGAGCGCCGCCCCCTGGCTGGCGCAACAGGGCGGCCCAATTCTGCTGGTGCATGGCGCCAGCCCGCAGCGGGCGGCGTTTCTCCGCCAGCAGCTGGAGGCGCTGCAGCTTGCGGTCACGACGCTGGCGATAAGTCGCGAACCCTGGCTTAGCGATATCGAGCAGGGCGTCCAGCTGGCGCGCGAGAAAGGGATCAGAGCGGTGGTCAGCCTCGGCGGCGGCGCGGTGATTGACGCCGGTAAGGCGATTGCGGCGCTGGTCCCCGCCGCCGGCCCGGTGATCGACTATCTGGAGGTGGTGGGAACGGGCCGTCAGCTGGAAGCCAGTCCCCTGCCGTTCGTGGCGATCCCCACCACCGCTGGCACGGGCGCGGAGGTCACCAAAAATGCGGTGATCAACGTTCCGGAACAGCAGCGGAAAGTGAGCCTGCGCGACGACCGAATGCTGCCTGACCTGGCGATTGTCGACCCGGCGCTAACCGACAACGCGCCGCGGAACATCACCCTGAGCTCCGGCCTCGACGCCATGACCCAGGTGATCGAGCCCTGGCTCTGCAGCCGGGCCACTCCCTTCACCGATGCTCTCTGCCAGCAGGCGATCCCGCGGGGAATTCGCGCGCTAAAAATCCTGATGGAACAAGAGTGTCCGGCCAGCCGCGACGAGATGGCCTGGGTCAGCCTGTGCGGCGGACTGGCGCTGGCGAACGCCGGGCTGGGGGTGATCCACGGCCTCGCCGGCCCGCTGGGCGGCCTGAGCCGCGCCTCGCACGGCGCCCTATGCGGCAGTTTGTTGCCGTTTGGCCTGGCGCTCAATGAGTCGCAGATCAACGACCCTGGCCTGCGCCAGCGCGTTAACGATGTCCGCCGCTGGCTGGCCGACGGGCTGGACGTCCCTGTGGATCAGGTCTGGGACAGTCTGCGGGAATGGAGCCATCGCGCTGGCCTTGGCACCCTGCGCGACCTCGGCGTAGCGCGCGATGCGCTGGAACCGGCGGCGCTGGCCGCCAGCACCTCCTCATCGATGAAGGCCAACCCGGTCAGCCTGAGCGGCGAACAGCTGCTGGAGATGCTGGAGGCGGCGTGGGAGTGAGCGCCCCGGGATAAAATTTTGTTGCATAATGAATGCTCCGAATTTCATCTGCGCCAGGATCTACAATTTTTAATTACTTATCAACAGCGTACTTTGAAATGGCAGCTTTTCTTCTCGGCGGAAAAGCGTGATCTCACGCACAGTTTTCTTCACACTCACCGAAGCGACTGTCTACGCTTAATAGACAAGGCCGGGTATGCCCGGCCCCGAACTCACGCTATCCGGAGGTCCGTATCGCTATGTTCAGCCAGAAATTACGCCACGTTGAAGACGACGAGTTAAGGATCGACAGCGATCCCTGCTACGAAGCCGATCCGTACGAATTAAAGCTGGATGAGATGATAGACGCTGAACCGGAGCCTGAGGTGATCGAGGGGCTTCCGGCGTCCGATGCCCTCACCCCGGCGGATCGCTATCTTGAGCTGTTTACCAACGTGCAGAAATCACGCATTTTCGCGGACAGCAAAACCTTCCCCGACTGCGCGCCGAAACACGATCCGCTGGACATCCTGCGGAACTACCGCAAGGTCAAACGCCAGCCCGACTTCGATCTGCGGCAGTTCGTTGAGGACAACTTCTGGCTGCCGGAGAGCCAGAGCGACATCTATATCTCCGACCCCAGCCTGACCCTGAAAGAACACATCGACAAGCTGTGGCCGGTGCTGACCCGCGAGCCTCAGGATCATATCCCGTGGTCATCGCTACTGGCGCTGCCGCAGGCCTACATCGTGCCCGGCGGTCGCTTTAGCGAAACCTATTACTGGGACTCTTATTTCACCATGCTGGGGCTGGCGGAGAGCGGCCGGGAAGATTTGCTGAAATGCATGGCCGATAACTTTGCCTGGCTGATTGAAACCTACGGCCACATTCCGAACGGCAACCGCACCTACTACCTCAGCCGCTCGCAGCCGCCGGTGTTCGCCCTGATGGTCGAACTCTTTGAAGAGGATGGCGTGCGCGGCGCGAAGCGCTATCTGGACCATCTGAAGATGGAGCACGCCTTCTGGATGGACGGCGCCGAGTCGTTGATCCCGCACCAGGCGTATCGCCACGTGGTGCGTATGCCGGATGGCTCCCTGCTCAATCGCTACTGGGACGACCGTGACACGCCGCGGGATGAGTCGTGGCGCGAAGACGTGGAGACCGCCCGACACTCCGGGCGGCCCGCCAATGAAGTATACCGCGACCTGCGGGCGGGCGCCGCGTCCGGCTGGGACTACTCCAGCCGCTGGCTGCGGGATATCACGCGGCTGGCCAGCATCCGCACGACGCAGTTTATCCCCATCGACCTGAACGCCTTCCTGTTCAAGCTGGAGACGACCATTGCCAACCTCTCCGGCCTGAAGGGCGATCGCGAGACGGAGACGGCCTTCCGCCAGAAGGCCCAGGATCGGCGGGCGGCGGTCAACCGCTATCTGTGGGATGATGAGAACGGCTGTTTCCGCGATTATGACTGGCGCCGTGAACAGCTGGCGCTGTTTTCCGCAGCCAGTATCGTCACCCTTTACGTCGGCCTGGCGACCCACGAACAGGCAGAACGCCTTGCCGATGCGGTGCGGGCCCGCCTGCTCACCCCCGGGGGGATCATGGCCACTGAATACGAAAGCGGTGAGCAGTGGGATAAACCCAACGGCTGGGCGCCGCTGCAGTGGATGGCGATCCAGGGATTTAAACGTTACGGCCAGGATCCGCTGGGAGATGAGATTGCCTGGAGCTGGCTGCAGACGGTCAACCACTTTTACAAGCAGCATCACAAGCTGATTGAAAAATACCATATTGCCACCGGCGTCCCCCATGAGGGCGGCGGCGGGGAGTATCCCCTGCAGGATGGCTTTGGCTGGACCAACGGCGTGGTGCGCCGACTGATTGGCCTGTACGGTGAGCCAACCTAGTCGGGCTGTTCCCGGCGGCTTTCTCCTGCTATGTTCAGAGGATTCGCCCTGCCCGGAACGACGCTTATGCCTGAACTTCTGACGCCGCGCCTGCGCTGCTCACCGCTGCAGCTGGACGACTGGTCGTTTTTTCTTTCCCTGCAGCAGGATCCGCAGGTCATGCTCTACGTCGCCGATCCCCGACCGCAGGCGGCCATCCGCGAGGCGTTCGATTCGCGGCTGCCGCCGTGGACGCCCGGGGATGAACACTGGCTGTGCCTGGTGGTGCGCGACAGGCTGACCCATACCCCGCTCGGCCTGACCGGCTACCAGCATCATCAGCGCGACATTGCCGAGGTTGGCTTTCTCTTCGCCCCGGCGGCGCAGGGTCGGGGCTACGGCTACGAATCGCTGCGCGCGCTGTGCGACTACGCCTTTACCACCGGCGGCGTGCGCCGCCTGACCGCCAGCGTCACCGCCGGCAACGAGGCGTCTAAGCAGTTACTGCTCAAAGCCGGCTTCCGGCTGGAGGGGGAGCTGCGGGAAAACTACTGGCTCAACGGACGCTGGCACAACGACTGGCTGTTCGGTCGGCTGCGTGGGGAGGGCGATGCGCCGTAGCGCACCGCCGGTCACAGGCTGGGGGCAGTCAGGATCAGAGGAACATCCCGCCCGAGACTTCCACACGCTGCGCGTTCATCCACGCCAGCTCATCGCTGAGCAGGGCGGCGATGGCGTCGCCGATATCATCCGGCAGCCCAACGCGCCCCAGCGCAGTCTGGGCGGCGATATGCCGATTCACCTCGGCGTTATCGCGCACCTCCCCTCCGCCAAAGTCGGTCTCAATGGCACCCGGCGCGATGATGTTCACCGATATCCCCCGTCCGCCCAGCTCTTTCGCCTGATAGCGGGTCAGAACCTCCATCGCCCCCTTCATCGCGGCGTAGGCCGCATAGCCCGGCAGGGCAAAGCGCGCCAGGCCGCTGGAGACATTGAGGATACGCCCCCCATCCTGCAGGAGAGGCAGCAGACGCTGGGTCAGGAAAAACGGCCCTTTGAACTGGATATTCATCAGCTCGTCAAACTGCGCTTCGCTGGTCTCGGCGAAGGGCGCGTTGAGTCCGATCCCGGCATTGTTCAGTAAATAATCAAAGGTTGTGCGTCCCCACTTCTGCGCCAGCACCTGCGCCACCTCGCTGGCGAATGCGTCAAATGTTGTGGAATCGCCGACGTTCAGCGCTAATGCTGCCGCTTTGACCCCTTTTTGCTCTATTTCCGCCACCACGTCGAGGGCCGCCTGGCGGTTGCTGTGATAGGTCAAAAGAATATCGGTTCCCTTTGCCGCCAGCTTCAACGCGGCGTTTTTACCCAGACCGCGGCTGCCGCCGGTCACTAAAGCGATACGTTGTGTCATCAGAAGACCCCTTTCAGGTTGCGTTGTGATTGTGTTGTAGCTTATTAACTGCTCATGCAACAATAAATACGCTATATTGCGTTTTACTGTTTCAGTAACAACAACAATAGGCGATCGGTATGGATAAAATTCATGCAATGCAGTTATTCATTCGCGTAGCGGATCTGGAGAGCTTCTCCCGCGCCGCCGAGACCCTGGCGCTACCTAAGGGTAGCGTCTCGCGACAGATTCAGGCCCTGGAAAGCCATCTTGGCGTGCGGCTCCTGCACCGCACCACCCGCCGGGTCCAGCTCACCCAGGATGGGATGGTCTACTACGAGCGGGCGAAAGATCTGCTGAGCAACCTCGACGAACTGGACGGCATGTTCCAGCACGATCCGGCGAGCATCAGCGGCCGGCTGCGGGTGGATATGCCGGTCGGTTTTGCTAAAAAAATGGTGATCCCGCATCTGCCGACTTTTTTACAGCAGTATCCGGGCATCGAACTGGAGCTGAGCAGCAGCGATCGGCTGGTGGACGTGATCCGCGAGGGGTTTGACTGCGTGGTGCGCGTCGGCGCGCTCAAAGACTCAGGGCTGATTGCCCGCCCGCTGGGCAAGCTGACGCAAATTAACTGCGCCAGCCCGGACTATCTGGCGCGTTTTGGCTATCCGCAATCCCTGGAGGATCTGGCGGATCATGCCCTGATCCACTACGCCAGCACCCTCGGGGTCCGTCCCCCCGGCTTTGAGGTAATGATCGACGGCGCGGTGCGCTGGGTAAAAACCGGCGGCATATTGACGGTCAACAGTACGGAAACCTATCAGGCAGCCTGTATCGCCGGGCTGGGGATTATTCAGGTGCCACGCACCGGCGTGCGCGAGGCGTTACGCGCCGGCGACCTGATTGAGATCCTGCCCCAGTACCGCGCCGAGCCGCTACCGGTCTCGCTGATCTATCCGCACCGGCGCAATCTCTCCCGCCGGGTAAATCTGTTTATGGAGTGGCTGGGCGGACTGATGAAAGCGTATGTCGATTGAGCGGCGCGGCTGGAAAACGGGCGGTGGAGAGAGGCATTCCTGCAGGATACGGCATTTAAGGTATACTTTTTGCTGAATCTCGCTGTAAAAAAGGAAGAAATTACGTATGACGCCGGAAAACGACGATCGACGCCCGCCACAGGAACCGGATACGCAGCCGGAGAAAAGCAAAAGCACGCTCGAGGCCCTTAATGACACCGCCGTCGGGCAAAAAGCCAGCCAGGCGCTGAAGACCGTCACCGGAACGGCGGCCAAAGTGCAGCGCAACCCGGTGATCGCCCATCTGTTGCGCGCCGCAGAGCGCTTCAATGACCGGCTCGGCAATCAGTTTGGGGCGGCTATCACCTATTTCTCGTTCCTGTCGATGATCCCGATCCTGATGGTCTCCTTTGCCGCCGCCGGCTTCGTGCTGGCCTGGCACCCAACCCTGCTGCAGGACATTTTCGACAAAATTCTGCAAAACGTCAGCGACCCAACGCTGGCGGCAACGTTGAAAAACACCATCAACACCGCGGTGCAACAGCGCACCGCCGTCGGTCTGGTCGGCCTGCTGGTCGCCCTCTATTCCGGTATTAACTGGATGGGCAACCTGCGCGAAGCGATCCGCGCTCAATCGCGCGACGTCTGGGAGCGCCGGCCGCAGGACGAGGAGAAAATCTGGGTAAAGTACTTCCGCGATCTTATCTCGCTGATCGGTCTGCTGGTGGCGCTGATTATTACGCTGTCCATCACCTCCGTCGCCGGCTCCGCCCAGCAGATGATTATCTCCGCGCTGTATCTCGACAACATTGAATGGCTGAAACCCGCCTGGCGGCTAATCGGCCTCGCCATCTCGATTTTTGCCAACTATCTGCTCTTTTTCTGGATTTTCTGGCGCCTGCCGCGCCATCGTCCGCGGCGCAAGGCCCTGTTTCGCGGCACGTTTATCGCGGCGATTGGCTTTGAAATCATAAAAATCGTCATGACCTGGACGCTGCCGGCGCTGGTGAAATCCCCCTCCGGGGCGGCGTTCGGATCGGTGCTGGGGCTGATGGCCTTTTTCTATTTCTTCGCCCGCCTGACGCTATTCTGCGCCGCGTGGATCGCCACCGCGGAGTATAAAGACGACCGGCGGATGCCGGGCAAAACCCACCGCTGAGGTATTGCGAGGATGAATAAAAGAGGCAAAATTCATCCTCGCGCTTGATTTCAGCAGATAAATCCAGCATGTAACTTTTATTTAACTCAAAACTGGTTTTATTCTCTATCTTTTTAATTGTGTGAAGCATTTCATAGAACTATTTTTACTGGTGTAAAAATTATCCGCTTTTTGCCTCTTTTTTGCCCATTTCCCGCGTTTGTTACAGATTGAAATGTCCCTGTGGCTGTGGCTATATGGCTTTTCGTTCGCGCAAAAATAAGAAAGATCTATGCAAGCCACAGCCACCACTCTCGAAAACACGCAGGAAACCGCCCCGGTCAACTCACGCAACAAGGTTGTTGTCGCCTCGCTCATTGGCACCGCCATTGAGTTTTTCGACTTCTACATCTATGCCACCGCCGCGGTCATCGTCTTCCCGCATATCTTTTTCCCGCAGGGCGATGCCGCTGCGGCCACCCTGCAGTCGCTGGCCACCTTCGCCATCGCCTTCGTCGCCCGGCCGATCGGCTCCGCGCTGTTTGGCCACTTCGGCGATCGCGTCGGCCGGAAGGTCACCCTCGTGGCCTCGCTGTTAACCATGGGGATCTCCACCGTGGTGATCGGCCTGCTGCCCGGCTATGAAAGCATTGGCATTGTCGCGCCGATGCTGCTGGCGCTGGCGCGTTTCGGTCAGGGCCTTGGCCTCGGCGGGGAATGGGGCGGCGCAGCGCTGCTGGCTACGGAAAACGCCCCGGCGCGCAAGCGCGCCCTGTACGGCTCCTTCCCACAGCTGGGCGCGCCGATCGGCTTCTTCTTCGCCAACGGCACCTTCCTGCTGCTCTCCTGGCTGCTGACCGACCAGCAGTTTATGGAGTGGGGCTGGCGCGTGCCGTTTATCTTCTCCGCGGTGCTGGTGATCATCGGTCTGTATGTTCGCGTCTCGCTGCATGAGACCCCGGTCTTCGCCAAAGTAGCGGCGGCGAAAAAACAGGTCAAAATCCCGCTGGGTACCCTGTTGACCAAACACGTCCGGGTGACGGTGCTGGGCACCTTCATCATGCTGGCCACCTATACCCTGTTCTACATCATGACCGTCTACTCGATGACCTTCAGCACCGGCGCGGCGCCGAATGGCCTGGGTCTGCCGCGTAACGAAGTGCTGTGGATGCTGATGATGGCGGTGATTGGCTTTGGCGTAATGGTGCCTGTCGCCGGCCTGCTGGCGGACGCTTTTGGTCGTCGCAAGAGCATGATTATCATCACCACGATGATTATTTTGTTCGCCCTGTTCGCCTTTAAACCGCTGCTGGGCTCCGGCAATCCGCTGCTGGTCTTCGCCTTCCTGCTGCTGGGCTTAAGCCTGATGGGATTGACCTTTGGCCCGATGGGCGCGCTGCTCCCGGAGCTGTTCCCGACGGAAGTGCGCTACACCGGCGCGTCGTTCTCCTATAACGTGTCGTCGATCCTCGGCGCTTCGGTCGCGCCGTACATTGCCGCCTGGCTGCAGGGTAACTACGGTCTCGCGGCGGTCGGCACCTATCTGGCGGCGATGGCGGCGCTGACGCTGATCGCCCTGCTGCTGACCCACGAGACCCGCCACCAGTCGTTGTGATCCTTCGCCCTGACGCCCCCGGCGTCAGGGCTCTCCTCTACTTTTTCATCTGCGACAAAATGGTCCGACACTGGTTGCTATCGCCCTCCGCCGGGGAGATCAGCGCCAGCAGCGCGGCGGCCGGCGTCACCAGGGTTGCCAGCGCCGCCGCTACCGCGCCGCGGACAATCAGCGGCCCGGCCTTCACCCCCGCCTGCGGCGATTTAAAGGTGCCCCGGACATACAGCGGGGAACGCAGGGTGATTACCCGAAAGCCTTTGCTTTCCGGATCGATGGTCAGGTCCAGCTGCTCGGAGGCGAAGCTGGCGGTCCCGGTCACATTGATCAGCGCGTTTTCTGTATCGAAGGCAAAAATCTGCGGCCGGGCGACGCCATTGGTTACGTCGATATTGGCCGCGGCGCAGTTTACCCGAACCTCCTCATCGCCAAAAATCTGGCCGATCAGGTAGTTACCGACGTTAAGACCGAGGATTTCCATCAGGTTGCGACTGATCAGTCCGTCGTTCATCAGCAGCTTCAGGTTACCGTTGCTGTTGCCGAGCAGGGCCGCCACCGAGTTGCCGCTGCCGCGCAGCTGGACGTCGCCATTCATCTCGCCGAGGGTTTTCTGCATCATCTCGACGTTTGGCATCAGCGCCTTCAGCTTCAGGCGTCGCGCCTGCAGATTGGCCTCACCCTGCAGCGGCTTTTTATCGCCCTGCAGGTGTACGCTGCCGGCAATCGACCCGTTGGCCAGGCCAAAGCGCACCGGCTGCAGGCGCAGGTCACCATCCTCCAGAATCACATGGGTCGACAGATCGCTGATCGGCAGGGTGCCGCCGTGCTCAATTCTCCGGCCCTTAAAGCGCACATCGGCATCCATCACCTGCCACTTGTCGGTTTCAAAGCGGTCCGCCGGCAGCACTTTACCCGCCGGCTGCGGCCGGTCCCCCGCCTGGCGCGAAGCGCTTTTCTTCGTCCCTTTGCCGGAATCGACGCCGATTAATGGCCCGAGGTCCGCCAGACGCAGCTGCTTCGACTCCATATCGCCGCTGAGTTTCGGCCGCGGCTTGCCGGTGGTGTAGGTCAGGGAGCCATGAATGTCGCTATCGCCGATTCGGCCGTTAAAATTCTGATAGTTAAAGCGCATGCGGTTTTTTTGCGTAAAGTCGGCGCGCAGGCGGCCGTCGGTGGAGAATGACGGCGTCTCCGGCAGCAGCACGCCGGTCAGGTCATAGAGATCGCGCAGCGAGTCGCCGGCGAATTTTAGCCGCAGGTCAATGCCGCCGACGTTGAGCGGGTCGCTGACCGTGCCGCTGAACGCTACCCGGGTGTTACCGGAGTGGAAGTCGCCCTGCAATGGGAAGGGGGCGCTTGCGCTGCGCAGGGCCAGCATGCCGCCGATTTTCCCGTTGCCGGTGACCGGCTGGCCCTTGTAGCGGCCCTTCAGCGACAGACCAAAGACATAGTCGCCTGGTTTCGCCGCGCTATGGCTATCTTTTGTGCCGGTCACTTCGCTGAACGGCAGCGGTTTGCCTAGGGGATCGACGAGGATGGTGATATCGCTGCGGGTGATCTTGTCGTCAATGGCGATAGTCCCGCGATCAAAGAGAATATTATCGAGGCGAAAGGACCAGCTGGAGGGCGCGCTGTCGCCCGAAGTACGCTTATCGCCCGCCAGCTGAAAGGTCCAGTTATTGTTGTCTTCCGCAAGGCGGATCAACCGTACGTCGGGCTGCTCCAGCTTGATCCACGGCAGGTACACCGTTTTGCTCAGCAGCGCCAGCGGGGCAAGGGTCGCCTCCACCCGCGGCAGATGGATCATGGTCACCTGGGGAATGGCCGGCGGGTTGCCCAGCACGATATCCTCCGCGTGTACGTGGGGCCACGGGATCCAGCTGCGCCAGCCGCGCTCGTCCGGCTGCCGTTCCCAGACCACGCCGAGATCGCCGCGGATGGCGAACGGGCGGTTAAGTTCGGCGGACACTTTCTGATTGATCGTCGGCTTCAGCCGGTTCCAGTCAAAGGTGGCCAGCACGATAAAGAAAAGAACGATCAGCAATAGTATCGTTCCTGTGATGATAACCAACGTTTTACGGGTTCTGCTCATCCCTACTCCGCTCCTTTTGCATCACGTCAGTCCTGAATATAGTCAAAAAGCGGCGTTTATCCTGGAAATGCGCTTTTCGTCACATTACGCGCGTCAGGTCAAAAAAATAATGGAACGATGTTTTAATATGATTGACCAGCAAAACAGCGCAGCGCACACTAGCGCTTATATCGATTCCATTGCAGGTTCTGGCTATGTCTAAAAAAATTGCCGTTATTGGCGAATGCATGATTGAGCTGTCAGAGAAAAACGGGGCCGTTAACCGCGGCTTTGGCGGCGATACCTTAAACACCTCGGTCTATATCGCGCGGCAGACGGATGCCAGCGCATTGAGCGTCCACTACGTCACCGCCCTGGGAACCGATGCGTTCAGCCAGCAGATGCTCGACAGCTGGCAACAGGAAAACGTCAACACCGATCTTATCCAGCGGATGGCCGACCGCCTGCCGGGGCTGTATTACATTGAAACCGATGACACCGGCGAGCGCACCTTCTACTACTGGCGCAACGAGGCGGCGGCAAAGTTCTGGCTGGAGAGCGATCGCGCGGCGGCGATTTGCGAAGAGCTGGCCACTTTCGACTATCTCTATCTGAGCGGCATCAGTCTCGCCATTCTCAGCCCGGCCAGCCGCGACAAGCTGTTCACGCTGCTGCGTGAGTGCCGCGCCAACGGCGGCAAGGTGATCTTCGACAACAACTATCGTCCGCGCCTGTGGGCCAGCCAGGCGGAAACGCAGCAGGTCTATCAGGAGATGCTCGCCTGCACCGATATCGCGTTTCTGACCCTCGATGATGAAGACGCGCTGTGGGGAGAAAAACCGGTTGCTGAGGTGATCGCCCGCACCCACGCCGCCGGCGTGGAAGAGGTGGTGGTGAAGCGCGGCGCGGATGCCTGCCTGGTCTCGGTTAGCGGGCAACCGCTGCGGGAAGTGCCGGCCGTCAGGCTGGCCAAAGAGAAGGTGGTGGATACCACCGCCGCCGGAGACTCTTTCAGCGCCGGCTACCTGGCCGTTCGCCTGACCGGCGGCGATGCCGAATCCGCCGCCAGACGCGGACACCTGACCGCCAGCACGGTGATCCAGTATCGCGGGGCGATCATCCCGCGGGAAGCGATGCCGCAGTAATTCTCCGCACAAAGCGCTCTCCGGCCGCCGCTGGCGCGCCGGAGAGGCGTTAGGTTACTGCCCCGGCGGGATGTCGCTGGCCTCGCTGTGGGCGTCAACCGTATCGGCGCTGCCGCTAGCCGCCGTGGCCGCCGGATTCGGCGCCATCAGTTTTTCCCAGGTGGCCTGCAGCTCCTTCATATTGTATTCCGGTTCGCCCTTCGGCTGTTGCAGCACCAGCGCCATGTCCTGCGAGAGCTGCTGGCGCAGATACTGGTTCAGCATGTCCACCGTCAGGGAGTTGAGGAACTCCTGACGCAGCTTCTGGTACTGCTCCGGCGCGATGTCCACCACCTGATTCTGCAGGGAGCGCATGCGCTGGCTCATCAGTATGTCGGTGTCAGTGCGCGCATAGGTGGCAAACAGCTTCTGCAGCTCGAGGCTTTTCTGGGCGATAAGCGCGTCAAACTCCTCCTGAGGCAGCCCGTTGTCCCGCACTTTCGCCAGCTCGCGCGAAACCACGCTCAGGTTGTTGTTCAGGCGCTCGCCCGGGGAATCGATGTTGATGGCGCACTGCGCGCGCTGATATAGCACCCGGCAGTCAAAGCCAAGGCCAATATCCTTCACGTTATTTTTGCTCAGGCTCTGCTGCACGTGCCAGAACAGCGCTTCACGGGCGAGATCGTCACGCCAGTAGCGCTGCAGCGCCGCGGAGTCGCGGATCGGCTGCCATGGCGCATCCCACATGATGGACAGTTTGTCCTGACGCACCGCGTTGGTCATGATGCTGACCGGCACGGTAGGCAGCGGCGATAAGGTCGGCACCGCTGCGGGGGTTTCCCGCTTGCCCTTCAGATCGCCAAAGGTCTTATTGATTTGCTCGGCAACGCTGCGGCTGTCGACATTCCCCACCACGATCAGCGTCATGGCGTCGGGGGTGTACCATTTTTGATAAAAGTCTTTCAGCTGCGCCACATCGATCGGCTGCTTCAGCGGCGCGGCGGGGTCATGGCCCAGCATGGTGGACCCTTTCAGGCGATAGCGCCACCAACCCTCTTTGGTATCCAGTGGCCAGGTCGCCACCATGTCGCTGCCCTGCAGCGCATGATTGATCGATTCAGGCGTAATGGCCAGTTTACCGCTGGCGTCCGCCAGCCAGCTCAGCGCCTCTTTCAACAGATCGTTGCGGTTATTGGGCAGGCTGAGATTAAACATCGTGTAATCGTAGGAGACGATGGCCGGCGGCAGAGGACGCTTCGGGTCAATACTCTGCTGCCATAAAGAGCGCGCCTGCATCGTCGGCAGGCTGCCGCTTTGCGTCAACGCCAGGCGGGGAATAAAGCGGCTGAAACCGCTCTGCTGAGTGCTTTCGCTCAGCGAGCCAATATTGACGGACAAACGGACTTCGATACGGTCGCTGGGACGTTGCGGCGTGGCCAATACCTGCCACGACAAACCATTCGCTAAGGTCCCTTGTTGCCAGGCCGGATCAGGCTGGAGCGCTTCTGCCTGCACATAACCGGCCGCCGCTACCATCAGCAAACCGCCCGTTAAGAGTTTAATTGTTGTGCCCTGCATGTGAACCCCTGATGAACATTCCTGGTTACAACAGCACCCCACTGACGGGCTGCCGAAAAAAGTGAGAGTGAAATACGTCGGTTAGACCACACGGAGACGAAAATGTCGCATGACAACGTAAAATAATCATTTCGTGTCATTCCCGCCGGGCGGGAATGACCTCTAATTATGCGCAGGAGGCCGTACTCCAGCAAGGGAGTACGGGCCTAAGAGGAGGATTTAAGAGGATAATTCGTGCGTTTTGTTCGCCGGAACACGGTTATTCAGAACGTCATCCATCTGTTTGGCATCCAGTTCTTTCACCCATTTCGCCACCACCACCGTGGCAACGCCGTTACCCACCAGGTTAGTCAGCGCGCGGGCTTCGGACATAAAGCGGTCGATACCGAGGATCAGCGCCAGACCAGCCACCGGTAAATGACCGACGGCCGAGATAGTCGCCGCCAGCACGATGAAGCCGCTGCCGGTCACCCCTGCCGCCCCTTTCGAGGAGAGCAACAGCACCACCAGCAGGGTGATCTGATGGAAAATATCCATATGGCTGTTGGTCGCCTGGGCGATAAAGACTGCGGCCATCGTCAGATAGATAGAGGTGCCATCGAGGTTGAACGAATAGCCGGTCGGGATCACCAGGCCTACCACCGATTTACGGCAGCCCAGCTTCTCCATCTTGTCGAGCATTCTCGGCAGCGCCGATTCTGATGAGGAGGTCCCCAGCACAATCAGCAGCTCTTCCCGGATATAGCGGATAAATTTGAAGATGCTGAAGCCGGTGGCCCGGGCGATGCTCCCCAGCACCACCACCACGAACAGGATACAAGTGATATAGAAGCAAATAATCAGCTGACCCAGCTGCACCAGGGTGCCGACGCCATATTTACCGATGGTAAAGGCCATGGCTCCGAAGGCGCCGATCGGCGCCAGGCGCATGATCATATTGATAATGCCGAAGATAACCTGGGAGAAGCTTTCAATGACGTTGAAAATCAGCTGGCCCTTGCTGCCCAGACGGTGCAGGGCAAAACCAAACAGGACGGCGAACAGCAGAACCTGCAGAATGTTGCCGCTGGCGAAGGCGCCAATGACGCTGCCCGGGATCACATCCAGTAAAAAGGCCACTACCCCTTGATCTTTAGCCTGCTCAGCGTACACCGCCACCGCTTTCGCATCGAGCGTCGACGGGTCGACGTTCATCCCGGCGCCCGGCTGCACCACGTTGACGATAATCAGACCGATAATCAGCGCGATGGTGCTGACCACTTCGAAATAGAGCAACGCCACCGCCCCGGTACGGCCAACGGCTTTCATGCTTTCCATCCCGGCGATCCCCGTCACGACGGTACAGAAGATCACCGGAGCAATCACCATTTTAATCAGCTTAACGAAGGCGTCGCCGAAGGGTTTCATTTGCGCGCCCAGTTCCGGGTAAAAATGGCCCAGCAGAATACCGATCGCTATGGCCGTCAGAACCTGGACATAGAGGCTTTTAAAGATAGAGGTTTTCATAGGGTGTCCTTTGGGAATAACCACAGAGCAAGAAGGGATATTTGACGTCTGTGGCTTAAAAATAACACCCTGGAAACATTTCAGAAATAACTAACGCCGAAAGTGCAACGCAATTGTTAAAATCTTTGAGCTGACTCGCACAAGTCAACAAAACATTTACAAATTTGCACCCTCCCGAACCGGGGAGAGATAGCGCGCGCTGAATGCCTCCTGCGGCAAAGCGCAACCGAACAGATGGCCCTGGAGCACCTCGACGCCCGCGGCTTGCAACCAGCGGTACTGGGCGTCGTTCTCCACCCCTTCCGCCACGATACGCAGCGACAGGCCGCGCGCGAGCTGGATCATCGCCGGCACCATGCTGACATCCTCCGGCAGCATATCGATGAATACCTTATCAATTTTCAGAATATCCACCGGCAGGGCCTTCATCTGCTGCAGCTGGTGCAACCCGGCATAACCCATGCCAAAATCATCCAGCGCAATCTGCACCCCGGCCTCGCGCAGCGGGCGCAACCGGGCCATCACATCCTGCGGATCGTCCATCCGGCAGCTCTCCGTCACCTCGAGGATGAGGGTGCCCGGGGCGATGCGGTAGCGGGCGATCAGCTTCAGCATCTCCTCGCCGCGGTCATGCTCCAGCAGCTGGAGCAGCGAAACATTGACCGACAGCGGCAGCATAATCCCCTGGCTTTGCCAGGCCGCAAGCTGGCGGCAGGCCTCTTCCATTACCCAGTAGCCGACCGGGATAATCAGCCCGCAGGACTCAATGCGCTCAATCAGCGACGGCGGTAGCGACCAGCTGCCATCCGCCTGCCGCTGGCGCAGCAGTACCTCGGCGCCGCAGATCTCGCCGCTGGCGCAGGCCACCTGCGGCTGCAGCCAGATCGCGAACTGCTGGTTATCGAGCGCGGTCATAATATCGTGCTCTTCCATCAGGCGGCGCTGAGCCTTTTCCATCTGCTCGGGATCGAAGAACTCGATCTGGTTTTTGCCTTTACGTCGTGCGGTGACAGCGGCCGACACCGCGCGCCGGTAAAACTGCTCGGCGTTGAGCCCGGCGTGGAACATGGCGATCCCGACGCTGGCGTAGGGCCGCAGCTGCAGCCCATGCAGCGGTAAACGCTCATTAATAATAGTGAGCACTTGCTTACTTAACGTTACCGCCTGCCACGGTTCGGCGAGGCCATCGGCGAGAATCGCGAAGTCATACCCGCTCACCTGAGCCAGCACCATCTGCGGCGGGATCGCGGCCCGCAGCTTCTCCACCAGCGTCAGGAGCAGCATTTCGCGCTGACTCTCCTTGAGGACCCCGGCGGCGTCCTGCAGGGTTTCACAGGCGACGACGATCAGCGCGGCGCTCTGCGGGCGGGCCACCGTCTGCTCCAGCATCGCCAGCAAAAAGGCTTTATTCGGCAGCTCGGAGACCGGGAAGCGGGTCGACTGGATGGACATCTCATCATGCTGGCGGACCAGGCTCTGCTGGTTGCGGTTATAGCTGCGCACCAGCATACCGATCTCGTCGTCATGGTGCAGGCGCGGGAGGGTCAGCTGATGGCCAAGACGCTCCTGCTGGGAGAGATCGTTCAGCTCGCGGGCGATACGCCGCAGAGGGCGAACCATCAGCCGGTTGATGCACCAGGTGAGCGCCACCGTCAGCATCAGCACCAGAAGTAAGTAAGCAGTCACTAACGTAGCAAGGGCGCTCATGACGAATTTATACATGCGATAGGAGTCGGCCTGCAGCACCAGATAGGCCAGCGGCTGCGGGTTGGCCGGTCGCTCCAGCGAATAAATGGGCAGCGAAATCTGCACCGGCAGCTCAAACAGCCGGGTGACGGTTACCGGCACCGGCCGCTCGGGGATAAATCGCATCCGCAGCGCCTGGAACTGGTTCGGCAATACCACATCCGCCCGGCTGACGATGCCAGCAGGCTGGATACGGCTTAAAATGGCTTCCGCTTCCGGAATATCGGCTTTCAGAATAGCCGCAGACAGCGGTTCGCGAACGGATCGCGCGATACTTTCTAACTGCGTGGCCGTGGTAAAGCGACTCTGTTGCACAAAGTGAAACAGCAAAATAGTGCAAAAAACCAATACAAAGGCCATGGACACGCTCGCGACCATCGCCATCTGTTTGATTGTAAGTGAACGGCTGACGCGCAACGGTGTTCTCCACTGATACTGAATACATACCCGGTATCAATCCTTCAATCCCGGTCGTTTCAGGCTGATTATATACTTAAATCCTTCGCCCACGCCCGCGAGGGATGAAGTGACGGGATATTTCCGCGCGGTGGCGCGGACGCCGGGATACATCCCCCGACGGCCAACGGTGGGCAACGCCTCACGAGTATACGCGAAGCGCGTCGCGGAGTGGCGCTCTGTAACGTAATTCAGCCTATTCTGCTACCAGTCGGCGTAGGGCACCAGCGGCTGGGGCGGCATATCCAGATCCCCCTGCCAGCCGGCCGCCGAGTAGCGGACGTAAAGCAGCGCATGGCTCGGGGTGTAATCCTTCGCCTGCTGAATATCGACCGCGGCGCCGACGAACCAGTTGCTGGTCACCCGCCGCTCCACCAGCGCTCTGGCGGTGTAACCGAATCCATGGCTGCTGCTCCCCTCCTCCGTCAGCTCGCTGGTGCGCTGCCGGTAGTCGGACGGGATCAGGTTCAGCAGCGGATAGCGGGCTTGCGTCTGGGTGCGCGAATGGGACCATGACACCGACCCGCCGAGCTCCCAGGACCAGTTCTCGGTGCGCTGACGCCAGGTCACCGGCACGGCGAACGAGAGATACTCCTGTGGGCTGTAATAGCCGCCCTGGCCGAGGGTGTAGCCGCTGAGATCTTTGTCGTAGTGCCAGATCATATTGTTGAGGCCGACGGTGACGCGACGATTATTCTCGTTGATGACCTTGTAGTAGTACCCGGTCATCCAGCGCACGCGCCAGTTATCCGCCACGTTTTTACCGGTCAGCGAGTCGGCGCCCAGCGAGGACCAGATGCCGTGAGCCTCCCCGCGATCGTAGCTCAGGCTCAGGCCGCCGCCGTCGGCGCGGACGCCGCCCCAGGTGGCGCCGGTATGGCTGCTGCTGTCCTTCTGCCCGCCAAAGGAGAGCAGCGAGCTGGAGATAGGCCGCCGGTGGACGTTGACCGTGTACCCCACCGGCCCGACGTCGCTGCTGTAGCTCAGCCCCCCCACCACATCGACGACATTGAAGCCCATCGGCGTGGTGCCGATATCCCCGCTCCAGGTGTCATTCTTCCAGCCGACCGCCACGCTGGCCCCGCTGTCGGTCTGATTTTTACTGCCGCTGGTACAGGCGATCTCCCCGCAGGTGCCCCAGCTGGGCGAGTAGCTCCCGTCGCTGTGGGTGGAAAAGCTGCCGGCATCCATATTGACCAGGTCGGTGCGGAAGAACATCCGGCCATCCGCCAGCGGAGCATCCACCTGCAGCATGGTGGTATGCGCCTTCAGGTCGGAATAGCCGCCGGTGCCGCTGGAACCCCAGAAGTCATGTTCCAGGGTGACGTTCAGATCCTGCTGACGATAAAGGTCGGCGGCATCGCTGCGGATCCCGCGCTTCAGCCAGTCATCATGGCTGTCGTTGCGCGTCAGCCGCGTAAAAGTATCGTTATCCTGCGGCTGCGCGGGGGTAATGCCGGAGGCCACCATCGCTTCCCGGTAGTGCGTCAGCGCCTGCTGCGGCGCCCCGCTCTGGGTGGCAAAGCGCGCGGCATCGCGCAGCACCAGCGCGCTCTCCATCGAGGGCGGCTGCGCCTTCGCCTGCGGCACAATCTGATTAAAAATCCGTTGCGCGTCAGCGGTATCGCCAAGGCCAGCTCGCGCCAGCGCCACCCGCCGCTGCATGTTCATGGATTCGGTCTCTGCGCCTTTCAGCTGCATGACCTGCGCCCGGGCGGCCGGTTTATCGCCCTCGGCCAGGTAGACTTCCGCAAGGCCGAGGCGCGCATCGCCGTTGTCGGCCTCCTGACGCAGCACCCGCTGATAGTCGGCAATCGCCGTCTGGCTGTCGCCGCGCTGCTGCGCCCAGTCGGCCAGCGTCAGGTCATAGCGTACTGAAGACGGCTGCCGTTTGATGAGGGCGATCGCCTGCGCTTCGTCGCCGCTGTCGCGCAGCTGGTTGGCCTGGCGCAGCACCCGGTCGCTTTGCAGGCGCGCTTCGAGTTCACGAATGTTATCCGTCCACGCGCTGCGCGGCAGAGCGGCGATTTGCGCCAGAGCCAGATCGTCCTGGTCGTTCCCCGACAGGTAGAGTCCCGAGGCGTAGACCCGTTCGGCGTCCTGCGGCTGGCGGTTGACCATCGTCCGCATCAGCGCGTCGGCCTCCTGGCGTTCGCCAGCGCTGACCAGATCCCGCGCCAGACGGTAGGTTATCCAGACGCTGTCCGGATCCAGCGCCAGGCGCCGACGCTGAACTTCCGCCGCCTGCGCCCAGTTGCCCTGGCTCTCCAGAGCCTGCGCCTGTTTCTCCAGCCGGTCGTTAGTCAGGCTGCGCTCAATATCATCGATACTGCGCCGCTGAGCGGGAGGGAGGCCGGCGATCCAGGCGCTGGCTTTCTCCGGCGATTCGGCGCGATAGAGGTTGGCCAGGCCGCGCACCGCCAGGTTATTGCCGCGATCCAGGCGCAACGCCTGCTGGTAATAGCGCTCCGCCGCCGCCGCCTCTTTGCGCGCCGCCGCGACATCCCCCAGCCCCAGCACGGCATAGCTGTCGGTGCGATCGACCCGCTGCGCCTGGGCATAATAGTTCTGCGCCTGCGAAAGCTGGCCGGCTTTCAGGGCGTTATCCCCCTGCTTTATCAGCAGCCAGTAGCGGTTAGTTTGCAGCAGGCTGTCCCACTTGCCGCGGTTCGGGCTGTCAGGGTCCATGGCAATCGCTTTACTGAGCTGCGCCACTGCCCGCGCGCGGTCGCCGCGCTGGGAATAGGCCTGGCCGAGAGCGCCCACCGCGTCGCTGTCGCGGCTGTCGGCCTGAACGGCTTTCTGCAGATCCGCGACCGCCTGCGTGGTATTCCCGGACTTGACCGCCGCCAGCCCTTCCGAGCGGGCGCGGAAAGTCGGATCCTGCAGCTGCGCCTGCTGTTGGTCGAGCAGAACGCGGGCGTTCGCCGCCACCGAGCCGGTGGGAAACTGCAGAAGAAATTGCTGCAACGCCTGCACGCTGGCCTTACTCACCGGCATGCTTTTCACCTCACTGAACCACATATCGGCGGCGATACCGCGTCCCGAGGCCGATCGGGCCATCTCCGCCAGATAGGCGAACCCCTCCTGCGGTTTGTTATCGGCGAACATCTGCTTCGCCAGCGAAGTCAGCAGGCTGACGTTGCCCGGCGCGCTGGCGTTCAGTTTTTTCAACTGGCTGACGCCTTCGCTATGGCGGGCCGGCAGGCGCGCCACCAGCGTCCAGTATTCAATGGCGACGTCAACGTCATCCGGCACCCCGCCGTACAGTTTTTCATAGGCGGCGATGGCTTCATCGACCTTCCCGGCCACGCCCAGCAGTCGCGCCTGCTGCAGCGCCTGGCGGCCCTCGCCGGTATTGCTTTTCATCTCATTGCGCGACGCCTTCAGCTCCGGGGAGTCCGGCGCCAGCTTCGTCAGTCGTTCCAGCTCTTTTTGCGCCCCGGCGGCATCCCCCTGACGCAGCAGATAGCGCATCCGCGCGGCAATCAGCTCCGGGTTGTTGGGATCAATCAGCTCCAGACGGTACAGCGACTGGCGCACCAGGTCTTCACGATTGCTGGCCTCGCCGAGGCGGACCTGCTCCAGCAGATGCTCCTGGGCAGGCGTCGTCGCCGCCTGCGCTAACGGCAGCAGCGCAACGCCGAGGGACAGCGTGAGTAAACTTAGTGAGAGCTTGCGCATTCCTGGTTCCAGTCAGGTTGTAATTCGCCACTCGCCGTGAAACGAAAACGGTGTTGATCCCAACCCTGGCCGAACAGCGTCAGAACTGCGCTGTAGTAGGCATCCGCGCCGGGATAGTTATCGGCGACGCGCTGGCGTTGCACCGACCGGGCCTCGTCGTCCTGTAAAAACGGCAGCATTGCCGCGGAGAAGCCCACTGGCCCCTGACCGCTGGTTTTGCCGGTGGCGATATTCACTTTCTCCGGGGGTGCCCCCTGCTCCGTGGTCTGCGCCGCCATCGGCGCGAAGCGTTGCAGCAGACGCGCTTTCTGCTTATCGCCATTATGGAGCATGCCCACCCACAGGTAGACGCGAATCGCGTCATAGCTGCCGATCGGCGGCTTTTCGGTTTTCAGCTGCCAGCCTTTCCCTTTCTCATAGCGTACCCAGTCCGGGGTAAAGCCTTTCGGCGCGGTCTCCAGCAGCAGGCGCAGGTTACTGTCGCGCAGAGCGGGCCACGGCGCGCCAAAACGCACAAAGTAGGTGGCCAGCTGCGGCGGAAGATAGCTGGGGTTAAACCGCCAGCCGCTGTCATCGGCAAAACCGACTTTTCCCGGCAGCAGCATCGTGCCGAGGCCCGGCACCGCCACCGTCTCTTCAGCGACAATCCGCGCCAGCAGGGCTTTTCCGGTCTCGGTGTACTGCGGCTGTTGCCACAGGCGCCCCGCCTCCAGCAGCGCCCAGGCTATCCACAGATCCGAGTCGGACGCCGAGTTGCTGTCCAGCAGGGTCCACTGCTCATCGTCCTTTTTGCCCCACAGCCAGCCCGGCAAATGTTGTTTCAGATCGCCTTCCGCCAGGTTGTTCTGCGTCCAGGTCAGCAGTTTGTCGAACCCTGCGCGATCGTTGGCCGCCAGGGCGAAAAACAGGCCATAGCTCTGCCCTTCGGAGGTGGAGATTTTGCGCGCATCGCTGGGGTCAATCACCCGTCCCTCGGGGCTGACGTACGCTTGTTTAAACTGCTCCCAGGCGGGCCACTGGCAGGCGGCGCCCACCTGGCCCGCCGCCAGCAGCAGCGCCGAGAGCACCGCGCCACAAAGTACTTTCATCATGGTTTACTCATCATCCAGGCTAAGACGGCGGCGGCTGATGATGCGCAGCATGCGCCACAGCACCCATGCCAGCAGCACAATGCTGATGGCGGCGAAGATCGCCAGCAGTATCGGGTGGTTAGAGAGCGCGAACCAGATGCGCTCGAACCAGGGCAGATGACCCACGTAGTAAATATCCCCCACCCGCAGACTGTTGACGCCGGATTCGCGGATCACCGCCACCGAGCCAAACATCGCTGCCCGCTTACCGCTGTCGTTGAGGGCGTTGGTCAGCAGTTCATTACCGCGCGGGCTGTCGGCCAGCAGGGCCACCACGCTGCGCTGATCGTTATACGGCGACTGGAAGCCAATCACCGCCGCCATCGGCCCGGAAGAGGTAATGTCGGTGCGGGTATTGGGCGTGCGGGCCTCATCGTCGGGATAAATGCTCGCCAGGTCATAGTGGCGCATCGGCATTTTCACCCAGCTTTTGGTCGCCTCGACCAGCAGGTTGATTTTGGTGTCGTCCTTGAGCGACGACGGGATCGCGCCGATCAGCAGCAGATCCGCGTCTTTATTCTTGATCTGGTTGCCATCGTCGGTCATTTGCAGATTAATCGCCGCCAGACCGGTCTGCGAACCGATGCCCCCCAGCGCCTGCAGCAGCGTCGCCACCTGGCCCTGGGTCGGCGCCTTCGGCACCACCACCAGCGTGTCGGAAAGGTCCGCCATACGGCTGTAAGGGAAGCCCGCATTGGCGAAGACGCGCAGGTCCGGCAAGGCGATAAAGTGATAATACTTCGAGAAGTCGATGGTCGAATCGTCGCCGATCACCACGTGGTTCTGCACCGGCTGGAAGGTAATACAGTTGTCGATGGAGCCGCCGGGCATCGGGTTCATATACTGGAAGTCAAAGCGCAGCTGGTTGACCGCCCCAAGACGCAGCGCGGGGATGGTGACCTCCGATTTGCCGTCCAGCAGCCCCTGCAGCACCGGCAGGCGCAGGATCAGTTTGTTCACGTCCTGGGAGCTGTTAAGGCTGAACGACTGCAGGAACTGGTCGTTGAGGCTGATATCCATCCGCGAGCTGTCCTTCACCGGCGGCATGGTGTAGCGGTATTTCAGATCCATATCGATGCCGTTGGCCCGCAGCAGATAGAGATCCGGCGGCAGGTTAAGCGCCACGGTGATGGCATCCGGCACCAGGCCGCTGGACTGCAGCTGTTGCTCATAGGTTTTCAGCTCAGCGAAGGTGACCGAGCGGTCGGTGCGCACCCAGTTCGGCGCGTCGTAAGGCTGACGCGGCTGCAGGGTTTTGATGCCGTCCACGGTGACGCTGCTGCCGCGGAACAGAATATTGCCCTGAGCAATCCCCTTCGCCGCCAGCAGCAGGTCGTTATCATCGCGGCCGAAAATCACCAGCAGCTTGACGTAGGGATCGTTCGGGTTGTCGATCATTTCGATGGTCGGCGCCTTGACCGGCGGATGATCGCGCAGGAAGTCCGGACGCTTGTCGTTGGTGGCGAAGACAATGGCGTTACGATCCGGCAGTTCATTGAAATAGACCGGGAACTGCTGGCCGCGCCAGCCGGCCTTGCTGCCGAACCAGGAGGCGACTATCGCCGCCGCCTGCTGCTGGGTGACCGCTGGCGAGCCCGGGAAAATCATCGGCAGCTTCAGCGGGCGGTTATCGCGCGGATCGTAGAACGGCACCGGGAAGTGTGACAGATCGTTATTTACCTTCAGCGACTGGTAGGTGAGATCCAGATAGCTTTCGCGTCCGACGTCCAGCCACAGCGTACTGCTGGCCGGGTTTTCGCAGACGTCGCGGTAGTGGCCGACAAACTCCAGCCGTACGCGGTTGAAGTCGGTGATGTACAGCGGGTCAATCGGCAGCTGCGCGCGGATCTTTTTCCCCAGCTGCTCTTTAGTGACGGGCAGGACGCCCATCAGCTCATCGTTAAGATAGACCTTCAACTGCGACTGCACGGGCAGCAGCGAGGGCGATGGGGTGTATTCCAGATTGAGCAGCGCGTTGGCGACCAGCTCATCGCTGCGCATGCCGAATTCGACCGACGCGTCAGGCCGTGAGCCGCGCAGCACGATGCTGCCGGGCGGCGGCGCGATGGTGGCAAAGCTCAGCTTCACCTCCCGCTGCGGCACGTTCTCGGCCACCGCCGCCGGAGCGGTCGGTTCGGCGAGGGTCGCCGTCGGCTCGCCCACCACGATCGGCGCAGCCGGGGTCGCGGCCTGCGGCTGAACGCCAGGGGCAGCGTTCGCCACCGCGGCCGGCGCCGCGTAAGAGGCCAGTGGATACCAGCTGCACATGCCCACCGCTACTGCACACATCCAGGAAAGTTTTCTTTTCATCGCATTATCATCATTGTTGAGCCATTGCCGGGTCTGCGGAGAGCGTCGGCGCGGCGCGTTCAGGGCGTCGGGGTACAAACGACGCTATCCAGGCCACCAGCGAAGTGAGCGCGCGGAAAACCACCTTCACCGACGGCGGCGAAAACTCCGCCAGGTGACGATAGCCACGGAAGCCCAGCTTGAGGATATCCAGCAGGCTTTCCATCGGCTTATCTTCCGGGAAGCTATCCTGCCAAAGCGCCCACGTATCAGCGCGGGCAAACGTACACTGCACAAAATCGATATGCTGCTGGTTGGTTAACGGCAGCAGCTGGAGCCCCACTTCGCTGCCGTTGACCCGCGCGACCCTGACCGGGAAGGCATACTCCTGCTGTCCCCGTTTGAGCAGCAGCCTGGCGTTCTGGCCTTCCAGCACCTGCGCGTCGCCGTTAATTTTGATCCCCAGTCCGCCGTCGGAATAGTCGTGGACGGTGCAGGAGAACAGGTGACCATCTTCGCGGGCGATAGCCGCCGGCATGCTCATTTCGACACGGTGCGAACGGCGAACCTGCTTGCTTTCAACCGAGACCGCCACCGCGCCGCCAAGAATAATCAGGTTGTAGAATACCCAGACAATACTCACCCAGACGGTGAGGATTTCATTTTCCGGGCCGTACATGAAGCGCCAGATCCCCACCGCGACGCCGACCAGATTGAGCAGCACCAGGTAGATATAGGGCCGGGAGATCACCCAGTCGACATACTCCTCTTCCACCAGCCCGCCCTTCGCGGTGACGTTGAACTTGCCTTTATGCGGGTTGATCAGCGCCACAAAAGTGGGCGGCGCGATATACCAGGCCAGCACCGTCTCGTAAATTTCACTCCAGAACGAATGGCGATATTTGCCCTGAATCTTCGAGTTGGTCAGGCTGGCGTGGATCATGTGCGGCAACACGAATAGCGCGATCATCAGCGCTGGCGCATAAATGATATAGGCATGGAGCAGCAAAAAGGCCAGCGGCGCCGTGAGGAAGATGAGGCGCGGAATACCGGAGAGAAAGTGAAGCATGGCGTTGGCGTAGCAGACGCGCTGCACCAGCTTCAGGCCTTTGCCAAACAGCGGATTATCGAGGCGGAATATCTGCACCATCCCGCGCGCCCAGCGGATGCGCTGGCCGATATGCGCGGATAAACTCTCCGTCGCCAGCCCCGCCGCCTGCGGAATACGCATATAGGCGGAGGTATATCCCCGCCGGTGCAGACGCAGCGAGGTGTGGGCATCTTCGGTCACCGTTTCGACGGCTATCCCGCCAATTTCATCCAGCGGGCCGCGGCGGATAACGGCGCAGGAGCCGCAGAAGAAGGTGGCGTCCCACATGTCGTTCCCGTCCTGCACCAGGCCGTAGAATAGCGTCCCTTCGTTCGGCGTTTTGCGAAAACGACCAAGGTTGCGCTCAAAGGGATCGGGCGAGAAGAAGTGGTGCGGGGTCTGCATCATCGCCAGCTCTTTCTCTTTCAGAAACCAGCCCATGGTCATCTGCAGAAACGAGCGCGTCGGCACATGGTCGCAGTCAAAGATCGAGACGAACTCCCCTTTGGCATATTTCAGCGCATTATTGATGTTGCCGGCCTTGGCGTGTTCGTGGCTGGTGCGGGCGATATAGTGCACCCCAACATCTTTGGCAAACTGGCGAAACGCTTCCCGTCCGCCGTCGTCGAGGATCCAGATGTTCAGCTTGTCCTTCGGCCAGTCGATGCCCTGCGAGGCGTAAATGGTGTTTTTCACCACGTTGAGATCTTCGTTATAGGTGGGGACGAAGATGTCCACGGTTGGCCACAAATCCATGTCCTCCGGCAGCGGCACCGGCTGGCGATTCAGCGGCCAGACCACCTGGAAGTAGCCCAGCACCAGCACCACCCAGGCGTAGGTCTCTGCGAACAGCAGAATGATCCCGCACACCAGACTTACCGGGTCGTTCCAGTTCAGCGTCGAGGTATAGCGCCACCAGATATAGCGGCACGACACCGTCAGCGACAGCACGATCAGCATCAGCGCCGAGAAACGGCCCGGGATGCGTCGCACCAGCAGCGCCACGCCCCACAGCAGCATCAGGAAGATAAACTGCGACAGCGGGTTAAAGGGCTGCGTAATACACATCAGCGCCAGCACCAGCGAGCAGAAGGTCACCCCCCCAAGGATCGCCCGGCGCAGTTTAGGATTGAGGTGCGCCAGCTCTTTCTGTTTATCCAGATGGCCGGTGCGGGCGTTCATCTGCTCAGGCAATTTTTCCAGCCACTGCGTATAGCGACCGTGCACCCCTTCCAGCGCCGCCAGCGAACGCCAGTTGACCTTTTTCTCCGGCTCCGGCACGCGCGTCGTCAGTAACCACAGGGATTGCAGCAGGTAGCGCAGCGGATCCAGCGGACGCGGGCGATGCGGATTTATGTGGGGAAAATAGGTTTCATGGCGGGCCAGAATCGCCTGCCAGCGCGGCGTCTCCAGCGGCATCAGCGCCCAGACCAGCGACGCCCACAGACAGCCAAGCGACGCCGACAGCCACGAAGCGCCGTGCTGCCGATAGTCATCATAGCGCGCACGCAGCCGCTCCCCCACCGGCGGGGCCAGCAGCAGCGTACTGAGGCGGATCATGCCGCTCTCCCGGCGGAATAGTGGATCAGGCACCAGTTCGCCAGGGTCAGCACCTCTTCCGCCGCCAGCGAATCCTGACGATACTCCCCGAGAGGTTGTTTCGCCGCCAGGCACTCGGCCATCGCCTCGTCGCGGTGAATCGTCACCGGCAGGATGCGCGGCTGGCTCTCCAGCCACAGCTGGTAGAGATCTTCCTGCAGTTGGCTGCCGACCCGCAGATCGTTAATCAGAATATCGCCGTTGGCCGGGAGGGGCTGCTGGTGTAGACGGATATGGCTATTGGCGTCGGGATGAACCACCACCAGCGAGCGATCGCAAAGCGTCAGCAGCTCGCGGGTCAACGGCGAATAACCCGCCGGCAGATCCAGCAGCAGCCAGCGGTACTGGCCCTGTAGCTGCTGTACTGCCTCCGCTATCGCCCCCAGGGTGGGCTGCAGCTGGTCGACATTTTCTCTTTCGCCGGCGCTGAGCTGGCCAAACGGCAGTAGATCGATATGCTGCGTATAGCGCAAGCCCGCGTCACGCCAGTCCCGGCCGTCGAGCAGCGCCCGCGCCCAGCCGTCCTGATGATGGATATCGGTATTAAAGAAAAAGCGCAGCATATTATCCGGGCTGGCGTCGATCGCCAGCACGCTTTCACCGAGCAATTGCAGGGCCCAGGCGAGTGCAGCCGTAATGGACGTGACGCCAGTTCCCCCGCGCACGCCCTGTAATCCCAGAATAGCCATCTCCGGCTTCCTTATTTTTTCTCTGCAAACTCTGCCAGCAGCGGCCAGCGCTTCAGCGCCGCGTTCAGCTGTTCGCGCCTGGAAATATCATGATAATCAATATCCGGCAGGGAAAATGCCCGGCTAAGCGCCAGAAAATCATTTTGAAAGGTGTACCCCAGCGTGGCGTCCGTGGGTACCGCAGGATCTTTTGCTGGCATATCTCTGTCCGTTCGAAATTTATTATTAAACCAGAGGACGTATACAGCTCATCCTTAAAAGCAGGTGTACATGCTAAAACTGATGACCTTTAATTTCAATGTTAGGTTTACTCTGTCGGTTTCGCTAGTAAACTTATTCAGTGTCAATCAGGGCGCACGAGGGATGCCGTGGATAATGTATTTACTTTGGGTATTTCATCATTATGGGATGAAGTGTGCCATATGCCGGTCGGCGGAGTATGGTGGCTCAACGTCGACCGTTATGCCGATGCCGTCAGCCTGTTTAATCAGACGCTGGCCGCGCAGGCGAAAAACAGCCACGTTGCCGCGCTGGTTATGGGAAACAAACCCAAGGATATCATTTCCTTAGATCATACTCACGGTCCGGATAATATCGCGCTGTTCACCCTGCCGAATCGCCCGCAGGCGCTGGAGGAAATACACCGCGATTTAGTCTGCTCCCTCGAACCTGGCAATTATTTGTTTATTCTGCTATGCGCTGAAAATGCCTGGCAAAATATAAATAATGAAAAGTTATGCGCCTGGGTAGAAAAGACCAGCCGCTGGGCGCAATATCACCGTTGCGCGTTCTTAGCGATCAATTCCGCGCAGGAAATCGATCGGCAGCTGACTCCCTTATTACGTGAGTACCGCTCCCTTTCCGGACTGGCAAGTATTCGTTACCAGGGCGACCGGCATATCTTTGATATTGCCTGGTGGGGAAGCGATAAGGGTATCAGCGCCCAACAGCAGCTGATGGTGCAACATGATGACGCTGGCTGGCGATTAGCGCAGGACGCTGAAACCAGCGTGCAGCCGCGCAGCGACGAAAAAGCGATCCTCAGCCATGTGCGCGTGCTGGAAGGCGCCCCGCCGCTGTCGGAATACTGGACGCTGTTTGACACCAACGACGAGGTCTTCAACGCCGGGCGCACCGCGCAAGCGGCGACGATCCTCTTCTCCATTACCCAAAATACGCAAATTGAACAGCTGGGCCGCTATATTCATACCCTGCGTCGCCAGCGCGGTACGGCGCTGAAAATCATCGTCCGTGAACAAACCCCGAGCCTGCGCGCGACCGATGAGCGGCTACTGCTCAGCAGCGGCGCCAGCCTGGTGATCCCCAGCAGCGCATCGCTCTCCCGCTGCCTGACGCTAATCGAAAGCGTACAGAACCAAAAGTTCTCCCGCCATATCCCGGAAGATTTTGCCACCCTGCTGACCTGGAGCCAGCCGTTAAAGCTGCGCGGCTACCAGAAGTGGGATGCCTTCTGCGAAGCGGTGCACAACGTGATGACCAATACCCTGCTTCCACCCGACAGCAAAGGCGTGATGGTGGCCCTGCGCCCGGCGCCGGGGCTGCGCGTTGAGCAGGCGCTGACGTTATGCAAACCTAACCGAATGGGCGACATCATGACCATCGGCAATAACCGGCTGGTGCTGTTTTTGTCGTTTTGCCGGATCAATGACCTCGATACCGCGCTAAACCACATTTTCCCGCTGCCGACCGGCGATATTTTTTCTAACCGTATGGTGTGGTTTGAGGACAAGCAAATCCTCTCGGAAATCGTAATCATGCGCGGCGTCGAGCCGGCGCGCTGGAACACGCCGCTGCCTCTCTCAGTCGGTAAAAACGAGACCATTAACGCCACTCACGATGGACGCCACTGGCGACGCTACCCCGAACCACACCGGTTAACCACCCGCGAGGAGCAAGCCTGATGATGTCTCTCGCCGATATTCTGCAACTGGTGGTGCTCTGCGCCCTGCTGTTTTTTCCGCTGGGCTACCTGACGCGCCACTATCAGCGCCGGATCCGCACGACGTTAAGACTGATGTTCTTTAAACCCCGTTACGTGAAACCGGCAGGGGTATTACGCCGGGGAACAACGGTTAAGCAAGGCAAAGCGAACAAATGACAAATAAAAAAACGACCGCGGCACCGCTTCCGCTCTGGCAGTACTGGCGCGGCCTTGGCGGCTGGAACTTCTACTTTCTGGTCAAGTTTGCCCTGCTGTGGGCCGGGTATCTCAATTTCCATCCGATGCTGAACCTGGTATTTCTCGCCTTTCTGCTGGTGCCGATCCCGCGCGAAAAGCTACACCGTATCCGCCACTGGATCGCTATTCCGCTGGGATTCGCTCTGTTCTGGCACGATACCTGGCTGCCCGGGCCAGAGTCGATTTTTAGCCAGGGGTCGCAAATCGCCGGCTTCAGCGCCAGCTATATTTGGGATCTGATTGTCCGCTTTATCAACTGGAGCATGGTTGGCGCCTTCTTTGTTTTGCTGGTGCTATGGTTGTTTATCAGCCAGTGGCTGCGCGTCACCGTGTTTGTCTCGGCAATGGTCGTCTGGCTGGCGGTCAGCCCGCTGCTGCCGGCCTTTACCCTATGGCCCTCCGGTCAGCCCACCACGGCCGCCGCCACGACCGCACAGGCCAATACCGGGGCCAACGCCGCCGCTGGCGCCGCGTCCAGCCCCGCCAACAGCGATATTCCGCCGCAGACCGAGCCGCCGACCTCAGCCAACCTGACCAACTGGCTGAACGCTTTCTATGCCGCCGAGCAGAAGCGCAAGACGCCGTTCCCGGACCAGCTGCCGGCGGATGCGCAGCCGTTTGACCTGCTGGTGATCAACATCTGCTCCCTCTCCTGGTCGGATATTGAAGCCGCCGGTCTGATGGATCATCCGCTATGGAAGCACTTTGATATTGTCTTCAAAAACTTTAACTCCGCGACCTCCTACAGCGGCCCGGCGGCGGTGCGCCTGCTGCGCGCCTGCTGCGGCCAGCTGTCGCATACCAACCTGTATCAGCCTTCCGGCGCCGACTGCTACCTGTTTGAAAACCTGGCGAAGCTCGGCTTCAACCAGCAGCTGATGCTCGGCCATAACGGTCTGTTCGGCGACTTCCTGAAAGAGCTGCGTTCGCTGGGCGGCATGCAGAGCCCGCTGATGGACCAGACCGGTCTGCCGGTCAGCCTGCAGGCGTTTGACGGCTCCCCGGTGTATGAGGATCTGGCGGTCCTCAACCGCTGGCTGAAGACCGAAGAGGCCAGCAGCAATCCGCGGAACGCCACCTTCTATAACACCCTGCCGCTGCATGACGGCAACCACTTCCCGGGACAAAGCAAAACCGCAGACTACAAAGTGCGGGCGCAGAAGCTGTTTGATGACCTGGATAACTTCTTCACCGAGCTGGAGAAATCGGGGCGGAAAGTGATGGTGGTGGTGGTGCCGGAACACGGCGGCGCGCTGAAGGGCGATAAGATGCAGGTATCTGGCCTGCGCGATATTCCAAGCCCGTCGATCACTAACGTCCCGACGGCGGTGAAATTCTTCGGCATGAAGGCGCCGCATGAAGGGGCGCCGATTATCATCGATCAGCCCAGCAGTTATCTGGCGGTGTCGGAGCTGGTGGTGCGCGCCCTCGACGGCAAAATGTTCAGCGAGGACAGCGTCAACTGGCAGCAGTATGTCGCCAACCTGCCGCAGAGCGCGGCGGTGTCCGAGAACGCCAACGCCATCGTCATCCAGTATCAGGGCAAGCCTTATGTCCAGCTGAATGGCGGTAGCTGGGTGCCTTATCCGCAATAAGCGACAAGGCCGCCTATGTTGGCGGCCTTACATCGTGAGACGTTCCCATTCCACCTTCTCAGCCCGCAGGCATACGGGCGGGGAAGGCGGCAAATCAATCACCGTATTTAGCGCTGATCCTGTTTCGCCAGCCAGACCAACAGCTTGAGGCTGGCAGAGTAATAATCATCCTTGTCGTCAATCTGCGGCGCCTCCTGCGGTTCACCCAGCGTCAGATCGCGCACCGCCAACAGGCCGCCGGCCATATACCAGGGGGCCACCTCGTTGGTGCTGACGTTGATCCACGCCGGGGTTTGCAGGCGCGGGTAACTCTGCATCCAGGCCTTCCAGGGCGCGAGCAAGGCGCTGTGCGGATCGGCCCACGAGAGATACAGCGGGATACGGATCGCATCGAAACTCATCCGCGGCGGCCACTCTTTGGCTGGCAGCATCTTGCCATCCGCCCGCAGCGCCACCCAGTCGCTGGGTAGATGTGATTTCCCCCAGCCCATCTGCCCCAGCAGCGCCTGTCCGTCGCTCTGCAATGTCCGCCAGGCGGTGAGATGCGTCCGCTCCGCGAAGGCGCGCCAGGCCGGGAAGATGAAATAGGAAGGGTTAAGGTTCAGGTGATCATTGAGGTTGAACCCTTTCACGCCCGGGAGCATCACCTGGCGACCGGCGAAAGTCACCACCGTAGACTTCAGCAGGGCGGCGGTGATGGCGTCAGAGGCAATCGCATAGCGCTTATCCTGCCACTGCTTTTGCGCGCGCAGCAGCGCCCAGGCGATCAGGGTATCGCCATCGGAGGCGTTGTTTTTATCGGCGATAGGGTCCGGCGCCACCGGGTTATAGCGCCAGTAAAACAGCCCGTTAGACTTGTTGCGCAGAGTGTTGTCCGTCCACTGCCACAGCTTGTCGAACGCCGGACGATCGTTATTCGCCACCGCCAGGAGCATGGCGAAGCCCTGACCTTCCGTATGCGACACATTGCCATTGGCGGTATCAATGATACGACCATCCGGCATCATAAAACGGGCCTTATAGCGCTCCCAGGCCGTATCCGCCCACGCCCTGGGCACCAGCATCACTACCGTTGTCACTATCACCGCCACTAAAGCACGCAGGGGCATAAATTCACTCTTTATGGATGGTAGTAGAGAAACTGAACGTCAGAGACGGAGAACACCCGCTCACGCTGCAGTATCACGTGGGCACTGCCTCCCTGACTCTGCAGCCAGCGAGAATATAACCCCTCGAGTATGGCACAGAACGCGTTGCACCAGCGCACGCGCCCCGCTTCGTCGCGGCTGACCGGCAACGCCTGATGGCGCAGGCGCAGGCCGTCCTCACCGACATCGATGGTCACCACGCCCCAGTGAAAATGAGTCAGCAGCCGGTTGATATTGGCCTCCAGATCCCCCACCGTCTCCGACGCCGGCAGCGGATGGGTCTCCGCCAGCGAGGCGCCCATCTGACGCAGGAAGGGCTGGCTTTCCAGCTCGCCGGCATTATTTAGCATACCTTCGATCATAATAATCAACAGATCGAACCATCCGGCAGGCGTCTGCTGCTGCTGAAACCAGGTCATCACCACCGGGTTATTGTTCTCCGTCATCATCAATGATCTCCTAACATATAGCGAATATAGAGCCCGGCGGTGCTTTCGTTATAATCCCCGAAGGTGTCATAGCCAATCTGGCCCCCCAGGGTCATTTGTTTGTTGACCTTGTAATCCGCCCCGGCGCGCAGGGTATACCCTATGCCGCTCTTCGAGGT
The DNA here is from genome assembly GCF_018223915.1 of Klebsiella sp. 64. NCBI lineage: Bacteria > Pseudomonadati > Pseudomonadota > Gammaproteobacteria > Enterobacterales > Enterobacteriaceae > Klebsiella > Klebsiella sp. 64. The sequence continues at coordinate 172,311 of NZ_JAGRQZ010000005.1, read as the reverse complement.
CGCGGAGTAGTAGGCTTCCTTGGCAAACCCATTGCTCACCGCCGTCTCCAGGGTCTGCTGCCACTCCGAATTGGTCGGGAAATAGGCGCTCTTATCCTGACTGTAAGACTGATAGCCCACCGAGCCGCCGAGCTTCATGGTCCAGTTATCATATTTCTCCGTCAGACTGACCGGCAGCGATACGCTGACGTAGTTTTGCGGACTAAAGTAGCCCCCCTGACCATAGGTGAAGTAGCTGAGGTTTTTGGAGTAATCCATATAGCTCATGCTCAACCCGGCCTGCAGCTGGCGGTATTCGTCATGGTAGGGACGAAGATAGACCCCGGCATTGGCGTTGATACTGGTGTTGCTGGCGACGTTCTGCCCCAGATAGCTGTATCCACCGCCGCCGACATAGAAGCCCGCGTCGCCGTCGTCATAGCTCAGCTGCAGGGTGCCGCCGTTTTTCGTCACCTGCCCCCAGGTTTTCCCGGAATAGGCGTCTTTCAGACCCACGTAGGAAAGCAGGCTGTCGGTTAGCGAGCGGCGTTCGCCGGTGAGGATCAGCGACAGATAGTTGGTCAGCTTGGGCGACCATTTCACCCCGCCGACTACGGTATTAAGATCCTGGCCCAACGGCGTGCTGCCGATATCGACCCGGTAATCGTCACCGCTTAACGCCAGCGCCAGTTCGACGCCATTGGCCTTCTGCGAATCGGTCGAGCCGCTGGTCTGGTCAACGTTCGGCTTGCGGCTGGACGAAGAGAGATAGCTGGCCACCTGCCCCGCATCATAGCTCCCGAGCTTCGCCAGGTTTTCCATCCCGCTGCTGGTGGTCGGATTGAAATCTGCCGCGTTCAGGGTGCCGAGGCCGCTTAACGCCTCGGCCCCTGGATTGCTGGCGAAATAGGCCGTCCGCTCCGCCTCGGTCATCGAGGCGATCGCCGCCTGCTCGCTGGTGGCGGTACTCACCATGTTGGAGACCGCGTTAGCCAGCGGGTTGGCGCCGTAGCGACGCCAGGCGTCGCCGCTGGCAGTCCCGGCGTTCAAAGACACCGGGGTGACGGTAAAGTCAAAGCGCGAGTCGCCAAACGGCGAGGATGACCAGGTCAGCGGCGTCCGGAGCTCCGTCAGCTTGCTGGTGCCCGATTCGCCGTCGCGTCCACGCACGTCCATTCCCCCCTGCAGCCAGCTGCCAGTTTTCTCCTGCAGCGACTCCATCATGGTGTCCACCTGACGCAGCATCCGCGTCTGGGCGGTGTCCACCGGCAGATCGGTGCGCTGGATCCCCGGCAGCGTGGAACCAGGCGCGGCGGCCGACTGGGCAACCTGCCACGGCATGTACTGCCCGTAGGCGGAGGCCGTCCGCGTCGGCGCCGACGTTTGCGACACGCCGATAAAGGGGTTATCCGCCGCCAGCACCCCGCCGACGGTCGGCGTTTCGCTACTGTTGGTGCTTTGCATGCCCAGCAGTTTGCCGCGGGCGCTGCGCAGATAGGTCATCGCCTGCTGATGATGTCCCTGGGCCTCCGCCACTCTCGCCAGCAGCAGCAGGCGATCCGGGGAGTTATCCTGGCGCAAACCGCCGGCCAGCTGTTCAGCGCGATCGTTGTTCCCCGCCGACAGCGCCACGTCGATGGCCCCGGCGCGCGCATCCTGGTTCGGCGTATCGCGCGTCATCAGGTAGTCATAGACCACCCCGGCCTCTTTGTTCATTTTGCCGCTCTGGTACAGCCGCGCCATGGCGAACATCAGATCGGTATTTTGCGGATCGCTTTGCATAGCGCGGATCAGCTTGTCATACGCCGCAGCGTAATTGCCCTGCTCGCGCAGGCGGTCGGCTTCGTTGATCACATAGCCATTGCGAATGCTCGCCAGCTGCGTCGGCGTACTGCTGGCCTGCAGCTGCGGATTGCTGATCAGGTTCTGCGCCTCGCCGGTCAGCCCGGCCTGATTCAGGACGGCGATCTGATCGGCGTAATCCCCGGCATTGCCGGATACGCCGCTGCTGATATTGTTGCGCACCAGCGAGACCGCGGTGGTCAGGTCGCCGCTCTCGGCCAGCAGACGCGCCAGCTTGCCGGCGTCCGCCGGGGCTTTTGGCGGCGTGGAGGCCATCGCCCGCAGGGTATTGCTGGCGGCGATGGTATTGCCCTGCGCCAGGTAGTTTTCGGCCGTCACCAACTGCAGGTTGTAGTTCACCCGCTGGCGCAAATCGCGCATGTCGCTGGTCTGGCTGCCGCCGGGAATGCGCGCCAGCAGCGTCTGCGCCTGCTGCCAGGCGCCGTTTTCGCTGGCAAACAGGGCGGCGGCATACAGCGCACTGTTGCTGGCGCTGGGGCGATAGGCCGCCGACATCAGCGAAGAGGCCTCGCTGCCGTTACCCGATTTTTGCAGCAGCCGGGCCAGGTCGAGGCGCAGCCAGGGATCGTCCGGATAGCGGGCGACGCCTTCGCGCAGGGTGGCAATGGCGCCGGCTGGGTTACCGCTGCTGACCTGCGCCTGGGCCTGACGGCGCAGGGCATCGCCCGGCATACCGGCCACCACCCGCGGCTGCAGTTTTTGCCGCAGGCTCTGCGGGAGCGTCTGCAGCATCGCCTGCGCCTCGGCGGATTTATTCTGCTCGCGCAGCACGTAATAGAGATTTTCCCGCGCCGCCGCGTTCTGCGGATCGTCATTTAACAGTGAGCGCAGCGTTTGCTCCGCCTGGGGCAAATCTTTGTTGTGCCGCAGCACATCGGCGCGGAACAGCTTCGCCGAGGCGCCCTGCGCCCCGCTCTGCTGCGCCAACGGCGCGGAGAGCGCCAGCGCCTGGCTGATATTGCCCTGCTTATAGGCCTGCTGGGCCTGCGCCAGCTGGCCGTAGAACAGCGCATCGGCCGCCTGCTGACGACGGGTCGCCGAGGCGTCGCCGCCGAGGTCCGCGGCCCGGCTCAGATACTGCGACGCGGCCTGGTAGTCGCCGCTGCGCTGGGCGATATAGCCCATGCCCGCCAGCGCATCGGCATCCTGGGGGTTAGTCTGCAATACCTCTTCAAACTGCTGCTTCGCGCCGGCGGTATTGCCGCTGTTGAGGTTGGCGTAGCCCTGGCCGCGCGCCTGACCGCTGCGCCGTTCGCGAAAGTAATTCTGAACTTCGCTGTCCTGGGGATGCCGCTGCATCCAGGTGTCGTAATACTGCTCATCCCCGGCCTGCGGGCCCAGCCAGAGCAGCGCCTGGCGCAAGCCGCTGTCCGCCTCTTTATTGCCGCTGGCCATCGGCTCGAGCAGGGCGATCCCTTCCCGGCGAGTCTCTTCCCGCCAGGTTAACGCTTTGCCCAACGCCACCCGCGGGGCGTTCTCCTGCGGATGCTGCGCCACGTACTGGCGCAGCTCGCTGATAGCCTGCGGATAGAGCGATTTGTCGCTGGCCATGGTCAGGTAATATTCCGCCGCCAGCCCGGCAGGCGGCGTATTGCCATTGAACATGCTGCGCCAGGTCGCCAGCGCCCCGGGGATATTGCCTCCGCGCGCCTGCTGGCGGGCCAGGCTGAGCTGGCCCTGCGGCACCTGCGACATCTTTTTGGCGTTGTCCAGATCCTGTAATCCCGGGCTGTCAGGGGCCGCTTTCGCCAGCCGCGCGCGCCACTGCGCCGCCGCCTGCATATCGCCGCCCTGCTGCGACCAGAGCGCCATCAGATACAGCGCCTGGGTGTTGTTGGCATCCACCGAGAGCACCTTCTGCAGGGACTCCATCGCCAGCTCGTCATGAGATTTCTCATGCCAGTAGTTGGCCTGAGCGAACAGCGCCTGTAGCGCCGCGTCGTTCCCCGCCGCCAGCGCGCCGCCCGAGGCAGCGAGAGTCAACGCGCCGGTGAGGCAGAACGTGGTAAGCCGACGGGAGGTCTTCATCGTTATTATTATTTTTCTTTTCATTGGTTATCCCCCGAACCCAGACGCTTACGGGCGTGACGTTTAAACATCGCGGTCAGCGCCAGTCCCATTATCGAGGTGGCAATCAGCCCCAGCACCGCCAGGAAACCTGAGTGCTGGCTGGCATACCAGACCGCCATCATGTACCACGGCATCTGACCGCTGGGGAACGGCGTACTCACCTGGAAGCTGCGCACCCCGTTATCGCTGGTGATCACCGCGGTATCGCCGCGGATCCCGGCGTTAATGCGCGGCGATTCCAGATCGGTCTTCAGTCGCGCCAGCTGGTCATCATTGCTGGCCAGCGCCACCACCACCAGGCGGGTGGAATTCCACGGCGAGCGATAGCTGATGAACCCGCGCCAGGCGCTGCTCGACGAAAAGTAGCGATCGGCGTCGAGGCTGGCGGAAGTCCAGTCGCCGGTGAGCCGGCGCTGGACTTTTTGCCACAGGTCTGGCTCGCGGACGCTCAGCACATTATCTACCGGGCGATAGGGTGAGTCGGCCAGCAGGCTCTGGTTAAAGGCCTGCTGATCGAGAGCGGTGACCGCCAGCACGTCACGTTCACGCAGCGACTGCAAATCCCCCCCGCCGGTGGGCATCCCGAGCACGACGCGGTTATTCGCCAGCGCGGTGCCGGTCGCGTTCCCGGAGCGTGCCGCCAGATTCAGCAGGGTCGCCACCTGGGTTTCAGACGGGTCCGCCGGCAGCAGAAGGGTCGTCTGCGAATAGTCCGCCAGCCGCGAGAAGGGGAACGAGGCGCCGACAAAGTAGGAGAGATTGGGCAACAGCGAGAAGTGACGCGTCTTGCTCAAATCGATCCAGGAGTCGTCAGTGATCCGGCTCTTGATATTGTTATTCAGCAGCACCGAACACGGAACATCGTCCTTCGGCACCACATTGAAGTACATCGACAGCTGGTTATCGCCGTAAATCAGGTAGGGCGCCAGCGGGATGGTAAAGCGCTCCTGGCGCGCATCGCCCCCGAGGTAGCGCCAGACTTTCTCCAGCGGCCCCTGCTTGTTCATCGGCAGGTTGTTGAGGAAGGTGCCGTTGAGCGTGACGCTCAGCAAGGACTTGTCCTCATTAATCCAGCTTTCCGACGGGAAGCGGTAGCCAACCTGTAGCGGAATGGTCTCTCCATCCCACAGATAGAGATCGGGCGCGGCGCGGAAGGCGATACGTAAAGGTTCGTGCCAGACGCCGCTGACGGTCGGGCTTTGATCCTTACGCAGCAGCTCGCTGAGCTTGACCGGACGATCGGTGGGGATCCAGCGCGGGGCATCATATGCTTTGCCAACCGGGATGGTCTGCGGTTCGACATCCAGCGTCGCGGTTTGCGGCGCAAAGTTGCCGCGGGTTAACCGCCAGGCGGCCATGCGCAGCGCCGTATCGTTTTTGCCGACAATCAGCAGCAGTTTATAGGCCGGATTGGCGGGGTTGGCGATGATGCGCAGCAGCGGCTTATCGGTTTCCGGCAGCATCATGCCGCCCACCTGCTCCCCCGGATGGCCAATCACGATGCCGTGGCGTTCCGGCAGACGGTCGCGCAGAGCGCTGAAGGCGATGCCGCGATAGTCCGCCTGGATACCCAGCCAGGAGGAGATCAGCGCCGCGGCGCTGAAGACGTCCGCCGACGGCTTGGCCCCATAGGCGACCGCAATGTCCGCCGGGGTCATCTGCATGCTGTCAAAGAAGGGCCGCGGGAAGTGGCTCAGGTCGTCGCTGATGTTCAGCTGCTGGCTTTCCCAACTGAAATGCGACGTGGGCAGCACCGTCACGCGCGACGTATCATGAATGTCACGCTGGCACTGCAGGGTATCGCCATCGTTGATCTTCACGCTCAGGTTATTGCTGGAGACCATCAGCGCGGGCGGAATATCCAGCTGATAATGGGAGACATCCTCGCCATCGGCGCCCAGCGGCAGCGTGCCGAGCGGTTGACCGTTGAGCATCAGCTGCAGGGTGGCGTTGCGGCTCGCCATCTCCGGCGATACGCGAACGGCAAGGCTGAGCTGCGAATGGATCACCACCTGATCGGCAGGCAGGGTAAAGCTGACCCCACCCTGTCGCTGGTCGCCGCTGAGGATAATCCCGTCCGGCATCCCCATCTGCGCCAGATTCAGATCGCCTCCCCAGACCGGAGCGACAGGAATGACCTCCGGCGCGGCCGTGCCGCTCACCGGCGGGGGTAAGTCCGGCATAACCGGCGCAGGGGCCGTCGCCACCGCATCGCCGGCGGTGGCGGGGGCTGCCGGAGAGGCGCCCTCCTCCGGCGAGGCAGCCGGAGGTTCGTCGCCTGGCTCGCTGTCCGCCGCGTCGTTGAGCTGCGGGAAGCTCAGCGGGGCAGCGGAGCCGGAGCCCGGTTCTTCACTGTGTAGCGCAGGCGCAGAAAGCATCCCTGCCAGCAGCGCCAGCGTGGTTAATCGCTTCATAACGTCCCATCCTCCTGCGCCGTTTTCGCCACTGTTGCCCGATTGCGCTGGCTGCGACGGGTTTTCCACGTCAGCCAGAACAGTTCGAACACGCAGCGTAAAATGGTGAAGAAGGAGCGGAACGGGTTATCCTGCGGGCGCGGCGGATTAATCCACGCATCCGCGCGGGCCAGCACCACGCGCACCAGTTCACGGCGGCGCGAAAGCGGAATATCTTCATCAAACTTGAGGCGCAGGAAGCGCTCGTCAGAGGTGACCAGCTGGGCCGGAATCGAGATAGCCCCGGACTGCAGGATCAGCTCAATCTCTTCGATGTCATCCTCCAGATGGCGATTATCAAGCGCGACCACGCGGCAGCCGCCCATCGACAGATCCGCGGTATGGCTGCGCGAGACGATGCCGCTGGCGTAATGGATCACCACCGGAATGTCGACATCGATACGAATGGTTTTTCGCACCTGCCGCGTTTCGCGCGCCACGGCAATCGCCGCCAGCAGGAAGATCAGACTGTAGATCCCCCACCCGACGTTGAGGGCGATAACGTTGGGATCCGAGCCAAAGTAGTCATGGCCAATCGCCCGGACGATGCCGACCACCACCCCCAGGGCCAGCAGGCAGGCCACCACCAGGTGCGGGCGCACCACGGTGAAATCGAAGTAGCCGACGTCCAGCAGGCCGCCCTTATCGGTGACGTTGAACTTGCCGCGTTTAGGGAAAATCATCGTCACCAGGGTCGGCAGCACCAGGTGGAAGGCCAGCACAATATCGTAAATTTCCCCCCAGAAGCTGTAGCGATAGCGGCCGTTCATTCGCGAACCGACGTAAATAGCGAGGAACAGGTGCGGCAGGGCATAGGAGACGATCAGGCTCGCCGACGAGTAAATAATATTGAGGTTAAACAGCAGGTAAGCCAGCGGGGCGGTGACAAACACCACCCTGGGCAGCGCGAACTGGTAGTAGAGCATGGCGCTGAGATAGCACAAGCGCTGCTGAAAAGTCAGCCCGCGGCCAAACAGCGGATTATCGACGCGGAAAATCTGCGTCATCCCGCGCGCCCAGCGGGTACGCTGGATGACGTGCACCACCAGGCGTTCAGTAGCGAGGCCTGCGGCCAGTGGGATATCGAGAAAGGCCGACTTCCACCCCAGACGCTGAAACTTCAGCGCCGTATGAGCATCTTCGGTCACCGTTTCGACGGCGAAACCGCCGATCTGCGCCAGCGCCTCGCGACGGATCACCGCGCAGGAGCCGCAGAAAAAGGTGGCGTTCCAGTTGTCGTTCCCCTGCTGAATCGGGCCATAGAACAACATCCCTTCGTTGGGAATGTTGCGTCCGACGGAGAGGTTACGTTCAAACGGGTCCGGGGAATAGAAGTAGTGCGGCGTCTGCACCAGAGCCAGCATCGGGTCTTTCAGGAAACCGCCGACGGTGGCCTGCAGGAAGACGCGCGTGGCGACGTGGTCGCAGTCGAAAACGCAGATAAGCTCCCCCTGAGTCAGGGTCAGCGCATGGTTAAGGTTCCCCGCTTTGGCGTGCTTGTTGTCATTGCGGGTGATATAGCCCACCCCAACGTCGGCGGCGAAGACGGCAAACTCGCTGCGCTTACCGTCATCCAGAAGATAGATTTTCATTTTATCTTTTGGATAATCAATGCATTGTGCCGCTAGGACGGTATCGCGCACCACCTCCAGCGGTTCGTTATAGCTCGGAATATAGATATCGACCGTCGGCCACTTACTCATATCATCCGGCAGCGGAACAATGCCGCGCTTCAGCGGCCAGACCGTCTGCAGATAGTTAAGCAGTAGCATCACCCAGATATAGACTTCCGCCAGAAAGAGTCCCATGCCGAGAATAGCTTCAATGGACGAGTTGAAGTGCAGGGTCTGCGTGAGGCGAAAATACATGTAACGGGTGGACATCAGCAGCGACGTGACGACCATAATGACCGATACGCTGCGGCGCTTGCTGAAGCCCATCAGAAAGAGAATACCGATACTTAACAGACCAAAAATATACTGCTTTTGGCTGTCCATCGGCGTGATCACCACCAGCACGGCGACGGGTGACAGCACCAGCGCCAGCAACCAAAAAAGAGATTTTTTCATTCAGCAGCCCTGCAAAAAGTTAACGCCCTGACATGCGTGGCTGGCTGTGCACCGTGCCATCGCCAATATGAATACCCAACAGCGAAGATATTTTTTTAGCCATGATTTCAATATCGAAGGCCGCTGCCGAGGAAGCGTTAAAGTCCAGGATCGACTTCTGCGAGGCATTGGCCTCCACCACGCTTTCATCACGATGGATCACGCCAAGCAGTCGCTCGCCCAGTTTCTCTTCCATCAGGCTGGTGACGTCCCGGCTGACCTGGCGACGGCTATCGCTTTGGTTAATGACGAAATAGTGCCCGTGCTTATGATTCAGCGCCGCGCCGGTCAGGCGCTGCTTTTCTACGTGCGCCAGGGTCGACATCGAGGCGGTATCCGCCAGCAGCGGGATAAGATGCAGGTCCGCCAGCCCCGTCAGCGCCTTTAGCGCGGGCGAAGGTCCAGGGGGCATATCGGCGATGGTGATAAGCCCGGGATAATTAAGCAGCGCGGACAGACCGCGCTGGAGGAAATGGTCATTATGGGTCAGTTGCTCATCAAACGCCTGACGCTGCGCCTCGCTCACTTCGCCATATGGCAGGACGAAAATATTACTGCCGGCGCTCAACACGCACTGGCTCCAGTCGTGCAGCTCCAGCGCCTTCGCCACATAGCCCCGCTCATCGTTCAGCGGTACGCCAAAATGCAAACGCAGCGCGTTCTGGACATCAAAATCCAGCGCCAGAACTTTGCTGCCCGTCCGCGCCAGCGAATAGGCTAAATTGGCCGCCAGGGTCGTTTTCCCTACGCCGCCTTTCGGTGAACAGACGCAAATCAACGGCATGTCGCGATCCTTTCCAGAAGTGATTTCAAAGGCTGGTCTTTATTTTTCGCCACCGGCTCCGCGCTTTTCGCGGCGAACAGGTGGGCATAGTTCTCGGCGGCGGGCGCGGGTCGGGGGGCCATTCTCGGCGGCGGCGCCATGGCCGGTTCCGACGCCGGAATTGAAGGCGCAGGGGTCGGCGCAGGCTCCTGCCTGACCGGATCCGGTGCGGCTGCGGCGGTCTCCACGACCGGCTGGGGGGTAGCAGGCGCGGCCGAAGCGGCAGACACAACAGGATCAGAGGTTGGCGCCGCTGCTACGGCCGCCTCTACCTGGCGGAACAGATCCGCGGGCACCGACTGCGGCAACGGCGCGGAGACCGAGCCTCCCAGCGCCAGAGAAGAGGGTTTCTCGGCGCCGGGATTTAGCTGATTGAGGATCGCCCAGTCGCCGTGTTCCCGCGTGGCGGCTTGCGAAGAAAGATCCTGAAAGTTGAGGTTTTGCGTCCGCGTTTTTTCTTGAAAGCGCTGCAGATCATCATAATGGTTCATTGATAACCTCATGATTTTAAAAATTTCATATTAAGTTTGTTGTTATTTTCTGGGTATATTAAAAATATCGTGACGCTTCTGGGATGGCAGATAACGCGCCGATGGTGACGTACCAATACACACGATTGACAGGGTTATAATAGTTTAGAATTTGATTTTCGGGATGATTCCACGGCAGAAGTATCGCTACACTAACATTTCCCTTGCAGAAGGGTAGCCCCATTTTTTAGGTATGCGTACATCCTTAACTTCCCGCAATCACCACGCTTCCCAGTCGTTTTTATATAAAAGTATTAGGTCATGATGAAATCATAGCGTCAGATCAGCGAAAGAATAAACCTGAACCATTTTAATTTCTCTTTAATTCTATAAAAATGGACTGAAAGGCTTATTTTTTCGGATAATCTACGAAGAATGCTCTGAGAGCGTGACATAAACTGCGGCAATATGCGTAAGCGCCAGGTTTTATCCACGGCGGGAGAGAAGCTCCCGGCCATGGGACCGGGAGCGCGCCATCAGGCGTGGGACTTTTGCGGATTCTCATCCTGGTCGACGGCAAAGCAGGCCACCAGCTGGCCGCCGTAATCCTTCAGCTGCGGCTGGAGCTGAGTGCAGGGGCCAAAGCGACGGCGACAGCGCGCGTTAAAGGCGCAGCCCGGTGGCGGATTTAGCGGGCTCGGCAGTTCGCCGGTCAGCTTGATCCGCTCGCGCCGGTCGTCTGGGTTCAGACGCGGCGTCGCCGACAGCAGCGCCTGGGTGTACGGATGACGCGGATTGTTGAAGATCTGGTCTTTGGTGCCCTTCTCCACGCAGCGGCCGAGATACATCACCATCACTTCATCGGCGATGTGCTCGACGACCGACAGGTCGTGGGAGATAAACACGTAGGACAGCCCTAAATCCTGCTGCAGATCCATCATCAGGTTCAGCACCTGGGCGCGTACCGAAACGTCCAGCGCGGAGACCGGCTCATCGGCAATCACCACATCTGGATCCAGCATCAGCCCGCGAGCAATAGCGATACGCTGACGCTGACCGCCGGAGAACATATGCGGGTAGCGATCGTAATGCTCGGTTTTCAGGCCCACTTTCGCCATCATCGCCAGCGCTTTTTCACGCCGCTGCTCTTTGCTCAGGCTGCTGTTAATCAGCAGCGGCTCCTCCAGAATCTGCCCCACTTTTTTACGCGGGTTCAGCGAACCATACGGGTTCTGGAACACAATCTGGATTTTTTGCCGCCGCAGCTTCTGCGCCTGCGGGTCGTGCTTAAGCAGATCCTGCCCCTGATAATAGAGCTCGCCGCCGGTGGGGATCTCAATCATCGTCAGCAGACGACCGAGGGTCGATTTGCCGCAGCCCGACTCCCCCACTACCGCCAGCGTTTTACCGCGCTCAAGGGTAAAGGAGACGCCGTCCAGCGCCTTCACCAGCCGTTCCGGGGCGAATAACCCCTTCTTCACCGGATAGTGTTTTTTCAGATCAATGGCCTGCAACAGCGGTTGTGGCGTGGCGGCCTTTTGCGTACTCATAATCCAGGCCTCCCGGCATCATCGAGTGGGTAGTGACATTTAGACTGGCGGCCGCCGGTCAGATCCGCGAGCGCCGGCTCTTCGCTACGGCATTTATCCGTGGCATAGGGGCAGCGCGGATTAAGCAGGCAGCCGTTGGGACGGTCATATTTCCCCGGCACCACGCCCGGCAGCGAGGCCAGACGCGCTTTATCCTGGGCGAATTCCGGCAGCGCGCGCAGCAGCGCCTGGGTATAAGGATGGCGCGGCGCGCGGAAGATATCTTTCGCGTCACCGGTCTCCACCACCTGACCCGCGTACATAACGATAATTTTATGCGCGGCTTCCGCCACCAGCGCCAGGTCGTGGGTGATCAGCACCAGCGCCATATTCTCCTGCTGCTGCAGATCCAGCAGTAGCTCAATGATTTGCGCCTGAATGGTCACGTCCAGCGCGGTGGTCGGTTCATCGGCAATCAGTAGTTTTGGCCGACAGGCAATCGCCATCGCGATCATCACACGCTGGCTCATGCCGCCGGAAAGCTGATGCGGATAGACGTCCAGCCGCGAGGCCGGATCGGGAATGCCCACCAGGTTCAGCAGGTCGATGGCCCGCTGGCGGCGGGTTTGCTTATTACCACCCTGATGGACCTTAATCGCTTCCATAATCTGGTAGCCGACGGTAAAGCACGGGTTGAGGCTGGTCATTGGATCCTGGAAGATCATCGCCACTTCCGCCCCCACCAGCTGGCGCCGCTCTTTTTCAGAGATGCGCTGCAGATCGCGGCCGTTAAATTCCAGTTTGTCCGCCATCACCCGGCCGGGATAGTCAATCAGCCCCATAATCGCCAGCGAGCTGACGGATTTACCGGAGCCGGACTCCCCGACGATACCGACCACTTCACCCTGCTTCACGCTATAGCTGATGCGGTCTACGGCGCGGAACGGCGCGTTTTCATCGCCGAAATGCACCGATAATTTATCTACATTCAATAACGCCATCTCGAACCTCTTACTGCTTCAGTTTGGGATCGAGCGCGTCACGCAGACCGTCACCCATCAGGTTAAATGCCAGCACCGTCAGCAGGATCGCCACGCCCGGGAAGGTGACTACCCACCAGGCGCTTTGCGCGAACTGCAACACGTCGGAAAGCATGGTGCCCCACTCCGGCGTCGGCGGCTGCGCGCCCATGCCGAGGAACCCCAGCGCTGCCATGTCGAGAATGGCGTTGGAAAAGCCCAGCGACGCCTGAACGATCAGCGGCGCGAGACAGTTAGGGAGAATATTAACGAACATCTGGCGCATCGCGCCGGCGCCCGCTACGCGGGAGGCGGTCACGTAGTCACGGTTGACCTCCACCAGCACCGCGGCGCGCGTGAGACGCACATAGTGCGGGAGCGCCACGAAGGTTAGCGCCAGCGAGGCGTTGACGATGGAGGGCCCGAAGATTGCCACCAGCACCAGCGCCAGCAGCAGACTCGGCAGCGCCAGCATAATATCGACGACGCGCATGATGATTGAGTCCACCACTCCGCCGAAATAGCCCGCCACCAGGCCGAGCACCACGCCGAGGATCAGCGACAGAACCACCACCAGGCAGCCCACCAGCAGCGACAGGCGGGCGCCGTACATCAGGCGCGACAGAATATCGCGGCCCACGTCGTCGGTGCCGAGCAGATGCGCCATGCTGCCGCCGTCCTGCCAGAACGGCGGCGCCAGCAGCGAATCACGGAACTGATCCGCCGGGTTATAGGGGGCGAGGAAGTTGGCGAATACCGCGATGACGATCATCACCACCACGTATACCAGCCCGACGACCGCCCCTTTGTTGCGTTTGAAATAGTGCCAGAACTCCTGCAGCGGAGTCATGGGTACCGGCGCAGCGATAACTTTATTTTCAGTAACTTGTGACATGATGGCCCCTTACTTCTTATGCCGGATACGCGGGTTCACCACGCCGTACAGCAGGTCGACCAGCAGGTTGACGAGGATAATCATCGTCGCCACCAGCAGCACCCCGCCCTGCACCACCGGATAATCGCGACGCTGCAGCGCGTCGATCAGCCAGCGACCTAAACCAGGCCATGAGAAAATGGTTTCCGTCAGGATGGCGCCCGCCAGCAGGGTGCCCACCTGCAGACCAATCACCGTGACCACCGGCAGCATCGCGTTACGCAGCGCGTGGATCACGATCACCCGCATCCGGGTCAGGCCTTTGGCGCGCGCGGTACGGATATAGTCTTCGCCAAGCACTTCCAGCATCGACGAACGGGTCATACGTACAATCACCGCCAGCGGGATGGTGCCCAGCACGATAGCGGGCAGGATCATATGCATTAAGGCGTCAATAAAGTCGCCCTGCTCGCCCCAGATGGCGGTGTCGATCAGCATAAAGCCGGTCAGCGGCAGGGTATCGTCAAGGAATACCGTATCGCTGATGCGCCCGGAGACCGGCGTCAGGTTCAGCTGTACCGAAACCAGCATAATCAGCATCATGCCCCACCAGAAGATAGGCATTGAGTAGCCGGTCAGCGCCAGGCCCACCGCGGTGTGGTCAAAGATGGAGCCGCGTTTTACCGCAGCCAGCACGCCCACCGGAATGCCGACGGCGACGGCGAAGATCATCGCGCAGACGCCCAGCTCAAGGGTGGCTTTAAAGCGCGGGACAAACTCCTGCCACACGGGAATGCGGCTTTTCAGCGAGATGCCTAAATCGCCGTGCAGCACGCCCCAGATATAGTGGGCATATTGCTGCCACAGCGGCTTATCAAGGCCCATTTCGGCCAGCAGCTGCGCGTGACGTTCGGGGGAAATACCACGTTCGCCCGCCATAATCATCACCGGATCGCCGGGGATCATATGGACGAAGGCAAAGGTGAGAAGGGTGATACCGATAAATGTCGGGATGACTAGTCCCAGACGTCGGAGAATAAACTGCAACATAACCCGGATTCTCTCTAGTGACGCCCCGCCTGGCGACAGGGCGTCTGTATTGCTCACAAAAGCATTCCCCGGAATAGCGGGAATACGCCCCCCGCCTCTCCCACGCGGGGAGAGGGGGTCAGGCATCGTGCTTATTATTCGACAGAGACGTTATCGAAGTGGTGTTTGCCCAGCGGGTCCACCACATAGCCTTTGACTTCTTTACGCACCGGCTCATAGACGGTGGAGTGAGCAATGATCAGCGCCGGAGCCTGGTCATGCATCACTACCTGAGCCTGTTTGTACAGTTCAATACGCTTGTTGTGGTCGTCGGTAGCGCGGGCCGGCTGAATAAGATCTTCAAACGGCTTATAGCACCAGCGCGAGTAGTTGGAGCCGTCTTTCGCCGCGGCGCAGCTGAACAGGGTCGCGAAGAAGTTATCCGGATCCCCGTTGTCGCCGGTCCAGCCCATCATCACGCTCTGGTGCTCGCCCGCTTTCGCCCGCTTCAGATACTCGCCCCACTCGTAGGTGACGATCTTGGCCTGGACGCCAATCTTGGCCCAGTCAGCCTGAATCATCTCCGCCATGCGGCGGGCGTTCGGGTTGTACGGACGCTGTACCGGCATCGCCCACAGATCGATGGTGAAGCCTTTTTCCAGGCCCGCTTCTTTCAGCAGCTGCTTCGCCTTCTCCGGATCGTAGGTGTAGTCCTTAACGTCGTCGTTATAGCCCCACATGGTCGGCGGGATCAGGTTCTTCGCCGCCTGGCCTGCGCCCTGGTAAACCGCTTTGATGATCGCTTCTTTGTTGACCGCGTAGGTCAGCGCCTGACGTACTTTGACGTCGTCCAGCGGTTTCTTCTCGGTGTTAAAGGAGAGATAACCAACGTTCAGACCCGGCTGTTCCAGCAGGGTAATGTTCTTATCTTCCTTCATGCGCGCGATGTCCGCCGGGTTCGGGTACGGCATCACCTGGCACTCGTTTTTCTGCAGCTTGGCATAGCGCACGGAAGCGTCCGGGGTGATGGAGAAGACCAGACGATCGATCTTCGGCTTGGTACCCCAGTAGCCCGGGAAGGCTTTATACAGAATGCGGGAATCTTTCTGGTATTGCAGCAGCTGGAATGGGCCGGTACCGATAGGATTGAGATCCACTTTTTCCGGCGTGCCGGCTTTCAGCATGTTGTCAGCATACTCTTTCGAAAGAATGGAGGCGAAGTCCATGGCCAGATCAGCGAGGAACGGCGCTTCCGGACGGGTCAGGACGAACTGGACGGTATTATCGTCCACTTTCTTCACTTCGCTAATCAGGTCCGGTAAGCCCATCCCTTCAAAGTATTCATAGCTGCCGCCAGAAACTTTATGGTACGGGTTATTAGTATTCTTCTGGCGATCGAAGGAGAACACCACGTCATCGGCGTTCAGGTCACGGGTTGGTTTAAAGTCTTTATTATCCTGCCACTTCACACCCTGACGGAGGTGGAAAGTATAGGTTTTGCCATCCGCACTGACTTCCCATTTCTCAGCAAGTCCTGGAATAACTTCCGTCGTACCGGTTTTAAATTCGACCAGGCGGTTATAGATCGGTACGGAGCTGGCATCATAGGTGGTGCCAGAGGTGAAGAGCTGTGGGTTAAATCCTTCCGGCGAGCCTTCAGAACAATAAACCAGGGTTTTCGCTTGCACGCTGGCGGCGACGGTCATGGCGACCAGGCTCAGACCAAGCTTCAGCATCCCTGATTTCTTCAAGGAAATACTCATTATTCTGCTCCAAAATTGTGATGTTGTTTGCATATATCCGCCGGACCTTTATTTATTTTTTACCCGGTCCGGTCGGTGGTGCCCGAAGGCGTAGAGAGAGATGGGGATTCCTTTCGCAAAAACGACTGAGTTGCAGTACGGATTCTCCATGAAATGCCCCTCATGCCCTACAATCTGTCAACAGAATGGGGAAACGTCAATACAGCCAGCCGGGTTTTACATCCAGCGTGAGAAACGGCAGGCAAAGATTAAAAAAACTTCAGGACGCTATTTTCAGCAGAGAAATTTATGCTACTGGCAATTCAGCAGAATAAAGACCTTATTAATTTGCAACACCCAGTGGGAAACAATGCCAGCAAATGAGAAAAATTTCTTGCTGTGTGACCAATATGTGAGCGATTAATAGCGTGAACGTTAAAACGCACAGCGGAAAATGCTGCATTCAGCCATAAGCTTCGCGAAAAAAGATCTGTTCATCGATAAAAAAATGCAATGGAAGATGTCACAAAATAGCGAATAGCCGGCTGAAAACGTGAGTAAAGACGTTTATTGTGATTTTGGTGGTATTTTTGGCCAGTTGTGCACTGATGATGCCCGGCGGCGCTGCGCTTGCGCGGGCCTACGAAACGCGAGTCGAACCTCCTGCCCCCGGAGGTTCTCATCCTCACTGGCCTCAGATGCAAAAAAGCCTGCTCATTGAGCAGGCTTTTCGAATTTGGTCGGTGATAGAGGATTCGAACCTCCGACCCCTTCGTCCCGAACGAAGTGCGCTACCAGGCTGCGCCAATCACCGAATGCGGGGCGCATCTTACTGCTGGGATGCCTACCCGTCAATGCCTTATTTTCAAAAAATCGCTCAACCGGCGAGAAACTCAGCAGCCTGAGCAGCGAATCGCCGGTTGCTCAACGTTTTTAGCGGCAGTTGACCTCAAACGTTTTGCGATACTCGGATACCTTACATGTCACCGGCTCGCCGAGATAGGTTGCGCCCGCCGGGGTGAATGTAAACTCTCCCAGTAGCATCGTCAGCTCCCCCAGCTCCGGGCAGGATTGCTGATGACGCATAATATCCGGGCGGGTATCGTTATTCACCGCCCGGGCGATGTCGCTGTATGCCAGCTTGTCAGCAAAGGCATTAGCACAAAACTGCAGTTCGCTTTGCGCCATATGCGCGGCCTGCCCCTTCAGCTCGGCATGCTGTGCCAGCAGCAGCTGGCGAACCTCGCCGGCCCGGCTGTAGCCAATCGCCGTATAGCCGGCCTTATTGCTGAGGTTGACGCTGGCGCCAGCCGCAAGCAGCGCCTCGACATTGGCTTTATTATTCATTTTGACCGCCAGCATCAGCGGGCTGAGATCGTTGGCGGAAAGCTGGTCCAACTTTGCGCCGCGCTGCACCAGCGCCGCGATCACCGCAGGCGCCCCCTGACCCGCCGCCACCTGCAGCGCCGTGAGTCCTTCACGGTTCGGCTTATCCACTTCCACCCCGGAGGCCGACAGCGCCAGCACCAGATCGGGATCATCCCCCGCCGCCGCCAGCATCAGCGGTGTGGTGCCGGATTTATCCGCCAGGCTGGTGTCCGCCCCGGCGTTGGCCAACGTCGTGATGGTTTCCGCCGATCGCGCGTGATCGACAGCGAGGAAAAAGGCCGATTCCCCGGACGCGTTGACGGCCTTCACGTCCGCGCCGTGCTTGAGGAGCAGCGCCACTATCTCGTCGACGTTCTTCTTAAACGCGCCGGGCGCCAGTTGTAACGCCATGTCTTCGGTCATCAGCGCGCGATTGCCCGTCGCCAGCGATTTCGCCGCCGTTGCGCCAACTATCTTGTCCAGCGTACTCTCCTCTTCGACAGGCGCATCGGGCTTTTTCATCGCCAGAATATGCTGATAGTCGTTTCTGACGTCCCCGCCGTCGGAGATGGCGGACATCAATGCCGTACTCTTGTCGATGGAGGTCTGATTCACCGACGCTCCCGCCTGGAGAAGATCGCCGATAATCGCGGTATCGCTGCCACGCGCCGCCGCCAGCATTAGCGCCGTGACGCCCTGGCGCGTCTGGAGGTTCGGCTTCGCCCGACGCTTAAGCAGCAATTCAACCACATCGCGTCGATTTTCCGCAGCAGCGACCATCAGGCCGCTTAAGCCGGTTTTATCCTGACCATCCACATCAATGCCGTTATCCAGCATGGCTGCGATCGTCGCTGGCGCATCGTATTTACAGGCCAGCAGGAACTGGCTGGTCTCTTCCTCAGACTGGCAGCCGGCGAGCATCATCAGGCACAGTAGGACCAACCCCTTTATCACCTTCATCCTTTCTCTCCATGAAAAGTTCATGCACAGGGGAAGCGAGGAAGCAGGGGTAATCAAAGAAGAAGAGGTCACCTGCCAGACACGTCCACTGTGCGAAAAAAATCCCTCGCGCGGCGTCAGCCGGCGAGGGATTAGCTTATCCTGGGCTCAGGAAAGGAAAACAGACCCGAGAATCTGAAAACTATCGGGCCTTACTTTTTCCACCGGCACCAGTTGTTGTTCTCATTGATCCCGCCATCCGGCGAGGTATAGCCGAGGCAGCCCATAATGGTGTCGTACAGCTCGACGTGACGGCGCGGCACCTTCATCGCGGCCTGCTGCTGCAGATGGGCAAACGCGGCGGCGTGATCGGGATTTTCCAGGTACTTATCCGACATCCACACCATCATCGGCACGCGGAACTGCTCCGGCGGCGCCATCTTGCGCGGCGTACCGTGCAGGTGTTCACGCTCGTTAATCGACTCCCCGTGGTCGGCGGCATAGAACACAATCGCTTTCTTATCCCGCAGCTGGTCGAGGACGCTGACGATAAAGTGATCGACATAGGTCACGCTATTGTCGTAGGAATTGATCAGTTCCGCTTTCGAGCACTTGTTGTCGACGCCGACGCACTCCGGTTTCCACTGGGCGAAGCTGCGCGGGTAGCGTTGGGTGTAGTTAAAGTGGGAGCCTTTGGTGTGGAGAATGATCAGATGCTTACCGGAGGCGTTGCCCTGCGCCATACCGCGCTTCATCTCATCCACCAGCAGCATATCGTCAACGCTCTTACCGCGGTTGCGCGGCTCGGCGCCAATCTGCTCGCGGTAGGCGATATTGTTGGCCATCGTGTTGCTGTAGAACCACATCTCGCTCTGCATGGCGTACAGATTGCCGCTGAAGCCCAGCTGATGCAGCACGGCAAAGACATTCTGCTCTTTGAGCGTCCGCTGGGGGTTATCTTCCGCCCCGCCCTCGCGCACAAACATGCAGCGTAACGACAGTTTGGTAGCGGTATCGCACGAGTAACCGCGAAAGGCGACGAGATTCTTCTCTTTCTCCAGCTCTGGCGTGGTATTGCGGCTATAGCCGAGGATGCCCATATGGTCCCAGCGGGTCGTTTCGCCAATGATAAACACCACGTAGGTATCATCCAGACCTTCCGGCGCGACGTAGGTGAACTTCTTCGCCGGGTTAATCAGCGATTTGTTGTCTGAGGATTCATCCACCTGCGCCCAGGCGTACAGACCCAGCGCCGACAACCAGTTCGACGGCAGGTAAGAGTTGGCGATCACCCCGCCATAGCTCGGCATATCCACTTCCGAATGGCGCTCCACATCATGCTGGCGCAGCTCTAGCAGGCGGATGGGTCCCCAGACAATTAGTCCGGCCAGCACCACGATCAGCACGTTTTTAACCCGCTGGCCCGGGGTGCGCAGCTGGCGCAGCAGCGTATGGCGGCAGCGGTTGCTCCAGATGAACAGCAACGGCGGCGCGCTCACCGCCACCAGCCAGAGGATCAGGTGCCAGCCGATGACCTCTTTCGACAGGTCGATATCGGTGGTCATCACCGAAGCGATAATCCCGTAGCCAATCACCACATTGAGGAACGTCATGTAGTAACTCGCCGCGGCGGAAAACAGGACAATCAGCGTCGCCAGAATGCGCCAGATACGGCGGCCGAACAGCGACAGAAGACGTAACAGGAAGAAGGTGACAAATACCGTGGCAACCAGTTCAACAACACCGGAAAGCCCTTTCCAGAAAGTGAACTCTTGAGCATAACCATCGAAACGCCGGAAAAAAACGGCGACGTTCATAAACCAGCCGATGTACAGCGCCAGCCAAAAACTAAGCTTCTGCTGCGTCATCGTTCTAATATATTTCATGCAAGCAAACCTGGAAAAAGAAGAATAAAACACCGCCTGACGCTGTGGCACGAGTCAGTAGGCTAATAGGGTGCGTTAGGGTTGGTTATCAGAAACCTCTACAAACCGCGATAAGTAGACCACAGGGAACGAGAAAAGTATCAGGAGGGAATGTGATCCAGCCAAACATTTACAAAACATTTGGCTGGATTGGCACTATTTGCTTAGGGAAATAACCAGGGGCACGTTTCACGCCGCAGGTTTCAGGCGTGCGCCTCGTTATATACCGTGCTTTTCGGCTGACGAATGGTGGTGGATAACGCCAGCGAGAGGATCAGCAGGGCGAAGATCACGCAGAAGGTCACGTAGAAACCGCCGAACAGCGAAGCGATGAGAGAGCCGCAGATGCTGCCGATACCGAAGCCCAGATAAATCACGCCATAGTTTTTCGCCAGATTGTTCAGACCAAAGAACTCACTCACCAGCGACGGGAAGACGGTAATGGTGCCGCCGAAGTTAAAGGCGACGCAGGCGATGGCGGCGAAGAAGGTCAAGGCATTCAGCGGGGCGAACAGCAGCGCGGCCATCCCCACCAGCGACACGACCTGACCGATGGTAATCACGCGAATGCGGGAGATTTTATCAGACAGGATACCTAACACCAGGCGACCGCTGAGGTTCGCAATCGAGATAACCGTTACCGCGTTGGCCGCCGTGGCGACATCCAGGTGGACCATTCCCTGGGCAATATCTTTCGCTACGCCAATTACGTACAGACCGCTCATGCAGGCCGTCAGGAACATCACCGCCAGCATCCAGTACTGCGGTTTACGCATCGATTCGGCGAGGGTGAAGTCGTTTTCCACGACGCCGTTGGCCGCGGTGGCTGCCGGGTGATTTGGCGCATCTTTCATCAGGGTCGCGCCAAAGACGATCATCACCAGCACGATAGCGCCCCAGATAACGAAGGTTTTTTCCAGGCCAACGGTGGCCAGCAGGTGGGAATCAATGAATTTGAACCCCAGGCTGCCGAGACCATAGGAGCCAATGGAGAAGGCGGAGATCAACCCTTTACGCTCCGGGAACCATTTCACGCAGTTCGACAGGGTCAGCAGGTAACCGGCGCCGTCCGCCAGCCCCACCAGCACGCCCGCGCTCAGCCACAGCATCATCAGGCTGCTGGAGTGCGCGGTCAGGAAGAAGCCCAGGCCGAGCAGGATCCCGGAGGCCATGGTGACGCGCTTCACGCCAAAGCGCTCCTGCAGCTTGCCGGCGACCGACGAAGAGAGCGCCAGCCCGAGGCTCAGCAGACCAAAGGAAAAAGCCACCTGACTGACCGGCTCGCCCAGTTTGTCAGACAGCGAACTGTTAAACAGGCTCCAGGTATAAACCGAACCGAGAGCGAATTGGGTGATGATGGTGCCGATCAGTGTCAGCCAGCGGGTCGATTGACGGTTTGCAGCGTTCATAGCAGTTGTCCTGATAAATTAACTGCCGCCACAATAGCGAAGGCCCCTCATCCAGTGGGGGAAAAAGGCATGAACTGCCATCAGCGGGGAATGAAATGCATTAATGTTGGAATGAATGGCATTGCATAACATTCATTCCGTAAATTACAGGCAAAAAGTTAGTGTGCGCTATCTCACAGAAATGCGCCATTGCTGAGATTTAACAATAACCACATCGTTTCAAATGCGTAACAATTCCCGATTAAAAATTGGCGCTGACCCCCATCAAATAGAGCGTATTTTCCCCTGACGGCAGGTTATCCGCCTGCGACAGCGTTGCCCATGCCGCCACGTGGGATCCCAACCGCATATCAGCGCCCAGGGTGACATCGCTCCAGCCTCCCTCCCTGGCACGGGTCATCGGCGCCCAGACATCGCTGGCGAGCGACTGGTTATAGCTCACCTGCGCCCAGGGATGCACGCCCCACAGCGCCTGATAATCCATGCGCCAGCCGAGCGTGTTAACGTAGCCCGCCTCGCCTGCGCTTCTCACCGTCGGCGCGGTGACGTCGCTGCGCAGGCTGGCCACCGGCCCGGAGGTTACGCCGTTTGCCAGCGGATAATTCCAGCCAACGCTCAGGCCGCGGCCGCTGTCCGGCGGCGCCAGCCCCTGGTTTAACGCCAGCCCGCCGGGCGTCTCAGAGGACTTCATCCGCTCGGCGAGAATATCTTCATAACGTGGTTGGTGATCGCTATCCCATGTATAGCGTTCCGACGTATTACTTTTTGTATCGATAGCGATATATTCCTGTTGCCAGGCATTCGCTCCAGAGACACATGACACCCAGACGGATACGCTCGCCGGGATCAAGAACCCCCGGAGGCCATTGCATTTCTTTATTATCATTAATGCGACTCCAGAAAAGAGCCGAATCGGCAATATTGCTGTGTTTTTAGTGGGGATACGATTTCCCTGTATTAACTATTATCTTTATCTTTCAGCCGTCAAGGCGGGCGTCCACTTTTTTAGCGCAGAGGGAGAAACAGCTATGCAGCGTTGCGGATGGGTGAGTCAGGATCCGTTATACATCGAGTATCACGATACCGAATGGGGTGTGGCGCAAAAAGAGGGTCGCCAGCTGTTTGAAATGATCTGCCTTGAGGGCCAGCAGGCCGGTTTATCGTGGATCACGGTGTTAAAAAAACGGCAGAACTACCGCCAGGCTTTTCACCAGTTCGATCCGGTGCGCGTGGCGGCGATGGGTGATGACGATATCGAGCGACTCCTGCAGGATACCGGCATCATTCGCCATCGGGGAAAAATCCAGGCCATTATCGGCAACGCCCGCGCCTATCTGGCGATGGAAGAAAATGGCGAGTCGTTCACTGATTTTGTCTGGTCCTTCGTCGACAATGCGCCACATGTGACCCGCGCTGCGACGCTGGCGGAAATTCCCACCACGACGCCGGCCTCCGATGCGCTGTCGAAGGCATTGAAAAAACGCGGCTTTAAGTTTGTCGGCTCGACAATCTGTTATTCCTTTATGCAGGCCTGTGGGCTGGTCAACGACCATGTCACCGGCTGCTTCTGTCACCCTGGAGGTCAGGATGATCCGCAAGTGGGACACTGAAGATACCGCGCCGCTGCTGGCGCTGTGGCTGGACAGCACGATTCATGCCCATCCTTTTATCAGCGAAAGCTACTGGCGCGACAGCGTCGCGGTAGTACGGGATGTCTATCTTCCCGCCGCCAGCACCTGGGTCTGGGAGCAGGATGGCGAGTTAAAAGGCTTTGTCAGCGTGCTGGACTCCCGTTTCGTCGGCGCGCTGTTTGTCGCGCCGGGCGCCACCCGCCAGGGTATTGGCCGGGCGCTGCTGGATGAAGTCAAACAGCACTACGCCTGGCTGAGCCTTGAGGTTTATCAGAAGAACGAATCGGCGGTGAGTTTCTACCATGCGCAGGGCTTCCGGATTGAAGACTGCGCATGGCAGGACGATACTCAGCACCCGACGTGGATTATGCGTTGGCCGGCGGATCAAATGCCGTAAGCGGCAGCGCCGGGCCGGTATATTTCTCCAGCCACGCCAGGGCGGTGTTCCCGGCACAGCCGTTGCCCAGCCGGGATGTCGGAATATCTTTGGTTAAGACGTTCACCGCCCCGTTTTTGCAGATGCCGACCTGCGGATCCAGGTCGGGCCACGCTCCTTCATGCAGGCAAATCACCCCCGGGCGGATCCCCTCCGTCACCACGGCGCCGGCCAGCACCTGACCGCGGGCGTTCCATACCCGCACCAAATCGCCATCGACAATCCCGCGCGCCTGCGCATCCTGCGGATCAATAGTCACCGGTTCGCGCCCGGCGACGGCATAGCGCTCGCGCAGCGCGGTGTGGTTCAGTTGACTGTGCAGACGGTGGGCCGGATGGGCCGACAGCAGCTGCAGCTGCCCCGCCTCTGCGTTGCCATGCCACTCGTCGGGCTCCAGCCACATCGGATGCGGTGGACAGTCGGCGTAACCAAAAGCGGCGATGGTCGGCGAGTGGATCTCTATTTTACCGCTCGCCGTTTTCAGCGGGTTGGCCTGGGGATCGGCGCGGAAGGCGGCGAAACGCGCAAAACGGGCATTCTCCGGCTCCTCCGGCATCTCAATCAGCTGGTTAGCCTGCCAGAATTCGGCAAATGGCGGCAGCGTCACCTGCTGCTGGGCGCCGCGCCGGGCGGCCATCTGATAGAAAGTCTCCAGCCACTGCAAATCACTCTTCCCTTCGGTGAAGCGTTCGCGGCCACCCGCCTCCCAGCGTTCGCTGAGGTCGGCAAAGACCGCGAAATCGTCGCGCGCTTCATCTCGCGGGGCAACTACCTGCTTCATCGGCACCAGATGCTGGTTACTGTAGTCCCCGGTCATGGTCAGATCGTTGCGCTCAAACGAGGTGGTCGCCGGCAGGACGATATCGGCATGGCGCGCGGCGGCGGTCCAGAAGCATTCGGAAATAACGATAAGCTCCGGTTTCTGCCACGCCTGAATCAGTCGGTTGGTGTCCTGATGATGAGTAAAGTTGGCGCCGCCGGCCCACCAGATAAAGCGAATATCGGGAAAGCGCCGCGCCATGCCGTTGTGCTGATACTCCGCCCCCGGATTCTCCAGCGCCTCGACAATTCGTGCGACCGGGATCTTCTCCACCGCGTCCACGCCTCCGGCCACGCTCCCCTGCATCGAGCCCAGCACCGCCGCGCGGCGGGTCGGGTTGCCGCCGTTGGCAAAATGGTAGGAAAGACCAAATCCGCCACCGGGGGTGCCGATCTGTCCCAGCATGGCGGCCAGAGTGACCAGCATCCAGTGTTTCTGCTCGCCATACTGCTGACGCTGCATGCCCCAGCCGGCCATCAGCATAGTGGTATTTTCGTGGAAAAGTTTCGCCAGTTCGCGGATTTTATCTGCTTTAACGCCGCAGATCGCTGCTGCCCAGTCAGCGGTTTTCGCTACGCCGTCGCTTTCACCGGTCAGATAGCGGGCAAAAATATCGTAGCCGCTGGTGCAGCGGGTAAGAAACGCATCATCCTGCCAGTCATTTTCCACCAGCGTATGGGCGATCCCCAGCATCAGCGCGACGTCGGTGCCCATATGCGGCGCGATCCACTCCATCGAATCGCCAAAGAAATCGACGGTTTCCGATCGCATCGGATCGATGCAGATCAGCCGCTTACCGCTCTGGCGCAGCCGATCAAACCACGGGATCCCTTGCTCGTCGGAGGCATTCCAGGCAATTTTCAGCGTGTTCAGCGGGTTGGCGCTCCACAGCACCACCACTTCGCTGTGCTCGAGCACCAGCGGCCAACTGGTCTGCTGCTGATACACCTCATTGCCGCCAACGACATAAGGCATGATCGCCTGCGCCGCGCCGGTGGAGTAATCGCCAAGATGGCCGGTATAGCCGCCCGCCAGGCTCATATAGCGCTGCAGCAGCGTCGCCGCCTTATGCAATACGCCGTTAGAGCGCCAGCCGTAGGAGCCGGCAAAAATGGAGGCCGGACCGTAGCTGTCGCGGATCCGCCGATGCTGGGCATCGATCAGATCCAGCGCCTGCTCCCAGCTCACCCGCACGAATTCATCCTGACCGCGGACCCCCTGGGGCTTGTCCGGTGAAGCAAGGAAGCCTTTACGCACCATTGGATAGCGCACGCGGGTTTTGCTGTGCACCTGATCGCGCACTGCCGTTTGCAGCGAGTTGGCAAACGGTGTCGCCAGCGCGCCGCGGGAAGAGAGGACGTTTTCCCCGTCCGTTTCCACCAGCATCGGTCCCCAGTGGGCGGCGGTTAAGATGGTTTTGGTTGCAGATGAGGTTGGCAAGGGCGGCTCCTGGTCAGCGAATGCAGGTGTCATGACGGCGTGATGGGCAACCGTTCAATGTTATTTACAAAAAGAGATGGTATCCGGGGAATTTTCTCCGTAATCGCGCGTCATAATCAACCGTCACGTTCGCTGTGACAAAGAATAAAAAGGATTAAGGATATTAAATGAAAAAACGCGTACTTATGATTGCGGCGCTGGTCAGCGGCACTCTGGCCATTTCTGGCTGCACCACCAACCCCTATACCGGTGAACGTGAAGCAGGCAAATCCGGTATTGGCGCAGGTATTGGCTCCTTAGTGGGCGCTGGCGTCGGCGCGCTCTCCTCTTCCAAACATGACCGCGGCAAAGGCGCGCTGA
The DNA here is from genome assembly GCF_018223915.1 of Klebsiella sp. 64. Classification (NCBI taxonomy): domain Bacteria; kingdom Pseudomonadati; phylum Pseudomonadota; class Gammaproteobacteria; order Enterobacterales; family Enterobacteriaceae; genus Klebsiella; species Klebsiella sp. 64. Next base: position 146,024 of record NZ_JAGRQZ010000005.1, on the reverse strand, counting down.
TTGGCGCAGCGGCCGGCGCGGCGCTCGGCGGCGGCATTGGTTACTACATGGACGTGCAGGAAGCGAAGCTGCGCGACAAAATGCAGGGAACCGGGGTCAGCGTGACGCGAAATGGCGACAATATCGTGCTGAACATGCCGAATAACGTCACCTTCGACAGCAATAGCGCCAACCTGAAGCCGGCCGGCGCCAACACCCTGACCGGCGTGGCCATGGTGCTGAAAGAGTATGAGAAAACCGCCGTTAACGTGGTCGGCTATACCGACAGCACCGGCAGCAAGGATCTGAATATGCGTCTGTCGCAACAGCGTGCGGACAGCGTCGCCAGCGCGCTCATCACCCAGGGCGTGGCGGCCAATCGCATTCGCACCACCGGCATGGGCCCGGCGAACCCTATCGCCAGCAACAGCACAGCGGAAGGCAAAGCGCAGAACCGTCGCGTGGAAATTACCCTCAGCCCGCTGCAGTAAGCGCAACCTCATGTCGCCCGGCAGCCGCTCTGCCGGGCAAAATGCTTGATATCGCTATTTTTCGCGCTAAGGTGTTGGCAGATTTTCAGCAAAGGAAGCCACCATGGCGAAAGCGGCGCGTGCAACTATCAGCGATGTGGCGAAAGCCGCAAAGACCGGCAAAACCAGCATTTCACGTTATCTTAACGGCGAGAAGCATCTGCTTTCCGACGACCTGTTATCACGTATTGAAAAAGCCATTGCCGAACTCGACTACCGCCCCAGCCTGATGGCCCGCGGCCTCAAACACGGCCGAACCCGCCTCATCGGCCTGATCATCGCCGATATCACCAATCCCTACTCGGTCAACGTCATGAGCGGCATTGAAGCAGCCTGCCGGGAAAAGGGCTTCACCCTGCTGGTGTGTAATACCAATAACGAGCTCGATCAGGAGCTGCACTACCTGGACCTGCTGCGCAGCTACCAGGTGGAAGGCATCGTGGTCAACGCAGTCGGTATGCGGGAGGATGGCCTGAACCGCCTGCAGCAGTCGGCCCTGCCGATGGTGCTGATTGACCGTAAAATCCCCGACTTCGCCTGCGATGTGGTCGGGCTTGATAACGCCCAGGCCGCCACCACCGCCACCGAACATCTGGTGGAAAAAGGATTCGAGGCCATCCTGTTTCTCAGCGAACCGCTGGGCTCGGTGAATACCCGTCGCGAGCGCCTGAGCGCCTTTCGCGCCACGCTTGCCCGCCACCACGGCGTGGTGGCCGAAAACGCCGAGGTGCAGCTTAACGACGGCGCGATGCTGGACAACGTCCTGCGTCAGTTCCATGCCCGCCACCGCGGGATGCGCAAAGCGGTCATCTCCGCCAACGGCGCGCTGACGCTGCAGGTAGCCCGCGCCCTGAAGCGCGTCGGCCTGATCTGGGGGAGCGATATCGGCCTGCTGGGCTTCGACGAACTGGAGTGGGCGGAGCTGGCCGGCGTCGGTATTACCACCCTCAAACAGCCGACGTGGCAGATCGGCTACGCGGCGGTCGAACAGGTTATTCGGCGCATTGCCGGCACTAACGACCCCATCCGCGAACGGGTATTTTCCGGCGAGCTTATCGTCCGCGGATCAACCTCCCGTTAACGATCCTTCGTGATGCCGATCATAAATTAAACATCTCGCCCTTTCTTATGGAACCGATACCATCTAGCGTATTAAGGAGATTAAGCAACAAACGCCGGGAGTAAGAGCGCGATGGCCAGAAAAATTATTGTCGTTACCGCTGCGTATGGTAATGACCATGTTAAATCCTTAGGCGGGCAGGCCGCCGTCCTGCCGTTTATCGCCAACGCCGGCGCGGACGGCGTCGAAATCCGCCGCGAGCTGTGCAGCGCGGAAGAGCTCAACGCTCTGCCCTCGCTGGCGGCCACCATTGAGCGCCACGGCCTGCTGGCCTGCTACTCCGCGCCGCAGGCGCTGTTCACCGACAACGGCGAGCTTAACCCGGATCTCCCGACGCTGCTCGCGGAAGCGCAAACTCTGAACGCTCTGTGGCTGAAGCTCTCCCTTGGCCATTTCCTCCACAATCAGCAGTTGGATGAGCTGCGCGATATCCTCAGCGACAGCGGCATGGCGTTGGTGGTAGAGAATGACCAGACCGACTGCGGCCAGCTGGCGCCGATGCAGCGCTTCAAAGCCGCCTGCCGGGTCCATCAGCTGCCGATCACCTTAACGTTTGATATGGGCAACTGGCTGTGGGTTGGCGATTCGCCGGAAGAGGCGGCACGTCATCTTGCGCCGGCAGTCAGCTATATTCATGTTAAAGCGGCGGAGCCTCATCATGAGAAATTCCGCGCTGTACCGCCGGATCAGGCCGCCGAACGCTGGCTGGCCCTGCTCGATAATCTTCCCGCCGACGCGCCGCGTGGAATCGAGTTTCCGCTGACTGGCCATGACCTGACGGCCGTGACCCGCCGCTACGTCAACCTGTTACGCGAGGATTAAGTCGTGGAAAATTTAGATGTCATCACCATCGGCGAAGCTATGGCCATGTTTGTCGCCACCGAAACCGGGGATCTGGCCGAGGTGGAGCATTTCATGAAACGTGTCGCCGGCGCCGAGCTGAACGTCGCCACCGGCCTGGCGCGCCTGGGTCTGAAAGTCGGCTGGGTGAGCCGCGTCGGCAACGACAGCTTTGGCCGCTTCGTACTGCAATCGCTGGCGAAAGAGGGGATCGATAGCCACGCTGTGGCCATCGACAACCGCTTCGCTACCGGTTTCCAGATGAAATCGAAAGTCGAAAATGGAACCGATCCCATTGTGGAGTATTTCCGCAAAGGATCCGCAGCCAGCCATCTTTCGCCGGACGATTTTCGCGCCGACTACTTCACCAGCGCCCGCCATCTGCACCTGAGCGGCGTCGCGGCGGCCCTTTCTGAGAGCTCTTACGCGTTGCTGGAGCATGCGGCGAAGGTAATGAAAGCCGAAGGAAAAACCCTCTCTTTCGACCCCAATCTGCGCCCGGTGCTGTGGAAAAGCGAAGCCGAGATGGTGGAGAAACTCAACCGTCTCGCCTTCCAGGCTGACTGGGTTTTGCCAGGCTTAAAAGAGGGCGTGATTCTTACCGGCCAGCAGACCCCGGAAGGGATTGCCGATTTCTATCTCTCCCGCGGCGTCAAGGCGGTAGTCATTAAAACCGGCTGCGACGGCGCCTGGTTCAAGAGCGCCAGCGGCGAACAGGGAACGGTCGATGCCATTAAAGTCGATAACGTCGTCGATACCGTCGGCGCCGGCGACGGCTTTGCCGTCGGGGTGATTAGCGCCCTGCTGGAAGGCAAAACCCTGCTTCAGGCGGTGAACCGCGGCAATAAAATCGGTTCGCTGGCGATTCAGGTCCAGGGCGACAGCGAGGGGCTGCCCACTCGCGACGCGCTGGGCGAGTAACTTTTCTACGCAACGATAACAGCCGTCCTGTACCCTACCTGCAGCGCGGCACAGCAGCGTCCGTTTCGACGGACGTATGTCTCCTCATTGACAGAGGCAAGCCTATGAATAGCTCAACAAATGCAACGAAACGCTGGTGGTACATCATGCCTATCGTGTTTATCACGTATAGCCTGGCGTACCTCGACCGCGCCAACTTCAGCTTCGCCTCCGCGGCAGGCATTACCGAAGACCTGGGCATCACCAAGGGGATCTCCTCCCTGCTGGGGGCGCTGTTCTTCCTCGGCTACTTCTTCTTCCAGATCCCCGGCGCTATCTATGCGGAGCGCCGCAGCGTTCGCAAACTGATCTTTATCTGCCTGATCCTGTGGGGCGGTTGCGCCTCCCTGACCGGTATTGTGCATAATATCCCGGCGCTGGCGGCGATCCGCTTTATCCTCGGCGTCGTCGAAGCCGCGGTGATGCCGGCGATGCTTATCTATATCAGCAACTGGTTCACCAAATCAGAGCGCTCTCGCGCCAACACCTTCCTGATCCTCGGTAACCCGGTGACGGTCCTGTGGATGTCGGTAGTCTCCGGCTACCTGATTCAGGCCTTCGGCTGGCGGGAAATGTTCATCATCGAAGGGGTGCCGGCGGTGATCTGGGCCTTCTGCTGGTGGGTGCTGGTGAAAGATAAGCCGTCGCAGGTGTCCTGGCTGGCGGAGAGTGAAAAAGCGGCGCTGCAGGAACAACTGGATCGTGAACAGCAAGGCATCAAAGCGGTGCGTAACTATGGCGAAGCCTTCCGCTCCCGCAACGTGATCCTGCTCTGCGCGCAGTATTTTGCCTGGAGTATCGGCGTATACGGCTTTGTACTGTGGCTGCCGTCGATTATCCGCAGCGGCGGTGAAAATATGGGGATGGTGGAAGTGGGCTGGCTCTCTTCTGTCCCGTACCTGGCGGCCACCATCGCCATGATCGTCGTCTCCTGGGCCTCGGATAAACTGCAAAACCGTAAGCTGTTCGTCTGGCCGCTGCTGCTGATTGGCGGACTGGCCTTCATCGGTTCCTGGGCGGTCGGCGCCAACCACTTCTGGGTCTCCTACACCCTGCTGGTGGTAGCCGGGGCGGCAATGTATGCGCCTTACGGCCCCTTCTTCGCCATTATTCCGGAAATGCTGCCGCGCAACGTCGCCGGGGGCGCCATGGCGCTGATCAACAGCATGGGCGCCCTGGGCTCCTTCTGCGGCTCGTGGTTTGTCGGCTACCTGAACGGCGCCACCGGCAGCCCCGCAGCGTCCTATATTTTTATGGGGGTAGCGCTTTTCGCCTCAGTATGGCTGACTTTGATTGTTAAGCCTGCTAATAATCAAAACCTTCCACTTGGCGCTCATCACGCCTGAACGACTCATACTACGGAGATTCGCATGAAGCCGTCTGTCATTCTCTATAAAACGCTTCCCGACGACCTGCTACAGCGTCTGGAGGAGCACTTTTCCGTCACTCAGGTGAAAAACCTGCGGCCGGAGACCGTTTCGCAGCACGCTGAGGCCTTCGCCCAGGCTGAAGGCCTGCTGGGCTCCAGCGAAAAGGTTGACGCCGCGCTGCTGGAGAAGATGCCGAAGCTGCGTGCGACCTCCACCGTTTCCGTTGGCTATGACAACTTCGACGTCGAGGCGCTGAACGCCCGCCGGGTGCTGCTGATGCATACCCCGACCGTGCTGACCGAGACCGTCGCCGATACGGTCATGGCGCTGGTGCTGAGTACCGCGCGCCGGGTGGTGGAAGTGGCGGAGCGCGTCAAAGCGGGTGAATGGACGAAGAGCATTGGTCCGGACTGGTTCGGCACGGATGTTCACCATAAAACCTTAGGCATCGTCGGCATGGGCCGCATCGGTATGGCGCTGGCGCAGCGCGCCCACTTCGGGTTCGGCATGCCAATCCTGTATAACGCGCGTCGCCAGCATCCGCAGGCGGAAGAACGCTTCAATGCCCGCTATTGCGATCTCGATACCCTGCTGCAGGAGGCTGACTTTGTCTGCCTGATCCTGCCCCTGAGCGAAGAGACTCACCATCTGTTCGGTCAGGCGCAGTTTGCCAAAATGAAATCTTCCGCCATCTTCATTAACGCCGGGCGTGGCCCGGTAGTGGACGAGCAGGCGCTGATCGCCGCCCTGCAGAACGGTGAGATCCACGCTGCCGGTCTCGATGTGTTCGAACACGAACCGCTGGCCAAGGACTCACCGCTGCTGAGCCTGCCGAACGTCGTCGCGCTGCCGCATATCGGCTCCGCCACCCATGAGACGCGCTACAACATGGCGGCCTGTGCGGTGGACAACCTGATCGACGCCCTGAACGGCAACGTAGAGAAAAACTGCGTCAATCCGCAGGTAAAATAAGCCATAAAAAAACCCGGGTAACGGCGGCAACCGCCCTCCCCGGGTTCTTTTTGCATCCTGTCCATCATCCTGCCCGTTCGCCGCAGCCAACGTCAGCCAGATGAAGCATTAACGGGTGGCGTTCACCGCCGCCGTCCATGCCTGATTAAACGCCTGATGCTGCGCCGCCAGCGGCCCAATCAGCGCATTGTACTGGCTGGCCTGCTGGGAGGTCGGGAACTGAATGCCGTTGGCGACAAAGCTCACCTGCGTCCCCTGCTGAGCGACAAAATCCCCAACCTGAACCAGCTGCTGGGTAAAGATCTGCGCGGCCGGGATCAGCGGCTGCAGCGCGTCGGCTGGCGCCGTCACCACCTTGGCGTAAACCTGATCGAAGACCGGCTTGAGATCGTCAGCCTGCTTCAGCGCGCCATGCGCGGCATCGGCCTGCATTTTCGCATTCTGCAGCTGCTGGCTGAGCACGCCCAGCGCGCCGTTCGCCTGACGCAGCGGCTCACGCTGGGTCATATAATCCTGCGGGACGCGGATCGCATTGACGCTGTCCACCACCGGGCGCAGACCAGCGTCCATCGCCTGGCTCACCTGCTGCGAGTAACCGTAGATCACCGCGTAGTCAGAGACAAAAGGCCCAAACTGTTTTTTCTGATCGGCGGTCAGCGTCGGCAGACGTTCACCGCTACGCATCGCCGTATTCTGCAGGAAGTCGATAAACGCTTTGCGCTGATCGCCCTCTTTATCAAAACACCCACTCAGGCTAACCACCATCAATAAGGCCGCCATAGCCGCAAACCAGCGAGAGCAGGACTTTCCTGTCGCCATTTTTTTACTCCTTTCAGCCAAAAAAAGCGCACAACGGCACACACGTGCCAGACGCTGACAAGGATAGTCCAGCTCGGCCTCGCAGGATACCCTTTCCTGCTAATCTTACGCGGGAAAAACACCATTTTGCACGCCATCGTCGCGCTGTAGAACGTCTGTTATGCGCATCACAAATATGGTCTTAAGATCAGGTGGGCCAGAACTTAATAAGTCATTGATATTAATATAAATAAAAAGCCACAACCCGGCACTGCGCCTTAAAGCGGACGATAATCGCACGCTTTGGCACGCGTCTGGATTGCCTGCCTCGCACTTCAATGATTTGATGAATGAGCGATTAACGGCGATATGTTCGATTATCGCACAAATCAAACTCAACGACGCGAAGGCGACGATAATAATAAACCTCTGTCCCTCGCTCAGTCTGCCAGGAAAGCCGTATGACTAAGACAACCATCGACATTCAGGCCTTTATCAACGAGCACCCCTTCACCCGCTACCAGTGGATGATCCTTGCGCTCTGCTTTATCACCGTCGCGATGGACGGGTTCGATACCGCAATTATCGGGTTCATCGCCTCCGACCTGGTGCAAGAGTGGGGCGTGGAAAAATCGGCTCTCGGCCCGGTGATGAGCGCCGCGCTGGTGGGTCTGGCGGTCGGCGCCTTAACCGCAGGGCCGCTGGCTGACCGCATCGGCCGCAAAAAAGTGCTGATCATGTCGATCGTGGTGTTCGGCGGATTCAGCCTGCTCACCGCCTTCGCCACCAGCCTTAATCAGCTGACGCTGCTGCGCTTCCTGACCGGTCTGGGCCTTGGCGCGGCGATGCCGAATGCCGCGACGCTAATGAGTGAATATGCGCCGGAGCGCCGTCGGGCGCTGCTGGTGAACCTGATGTTTGTCGGCTTTCCGATGGGATCTTCGCTGGGCGGCTTTTTATCCGCCTGGATGATCCCGCACTATGGCTGGCAGAGCGTGCTGGTGCTGGGCGGCGTGATGCCCCTCCTGCTGGCGGTGGCATTAATATTCCTGCTGCCAGAGTCCGTCCGCTATCTGGTGGTGAAGCAGCACCCGGCGCAGCGCATTGCTGCTATCCTGCGCCGTATCGCACCGCTGCCGAAGGCAGTGGAATTTGTACTACGCGAAGCAGGCCAGGTGAAAGAGAAATCCGCGATCGGCGTCATTTTCTCCCCTCGCTACGCGGTGGGTACCGTGATGCTGTGCCTGACCTACTTTATGGGCCTGCTGATTTTCTATCTGCTGACCAGCTGGCTGCCGCTGCTCATCCGTGAAACCGGTGCCTCGATGAGTCAGGCCTCAATTATCACCGCCCTGTTCCCGCTCGGCGGCGGGATTGGCGTGCTGATCCTCGGCGCCCTGATGGACAAGATTAACCCCAATAAAGTGGTGGCCGTCGGCTGGCTGCTGACCGGCGTTTTTGTCTGCCTGGTGGGCTTCTCCACCAGCAGCCTGGCGCTAATGGGAGTGATGGTCTTTATCGCCGGCAGCATTATGAACGGCGCGCAGTCGTCGATGCCGGCGCTGGCGGCTGGCTTCTATCCGACGCAGGGGCGCGCCACCGGCGTCGCCTGGATGCTGGGTATCGGCCGCTTCGGCGGCATCCTCGGCGCGTTCAGCGGCGCCTTCCTGATGCAGGCTCAGCTCTCCTTTGAAACCATCTTCACCCTGCTGGCCATCCCGGCGTTCCTGTCAGCCTTTGCGCTGCTGATCAAGTACCGGGTCAGTAAATCCGTGCCGGCGACGACAGATGAGGCGAGAAGCCTGCAGAAAGCCTAACCCTATAAGCCGGCGCCCCGCGCCGGCTTTGCCGCTTTTTTCTTATCCGTTTACAAAAATTTTCGAAGCCACCTCATCGCGTTAATAATCATTCTTTTAGGCTACGCTGCCGTTTGGCTGTCGGGGCAGATTCGATAGCCTGTTGGCAAATAATCACCGACGTTACCATCCCTTGCGCCATTTTCTGACTATTCTTAATGAGCTATAGAAAAATCTTTTCCGCTGTGTGATAAAAGGAGTTCTCAATGGAATATAAAGATCCCGTGTTTGAACTGCTGAGCAGCCTGGAACACATCGTTTTTAAGGATGATAATCAGAAACTTACCTCAAACCGTAAGTCCACTGTATTTAGTGAATTTGAACAGCTGCGTAAAGGCACTGGACTTAAGATTGACGACTTTGCCAACGTCATGGGCGTGAGCGTCGCCATGGTAAGAGAGTGGGAGTCGAGACGGGTCAGACCGTCTCCCACCGAGCTGAAATTGATGCGCCTGATTCAGGCCAATCCACAGCTTTCACGACAATTACTCGATTAATCTCGCGCGCAGCGGCAAAGGCCAGTAAGGGAGCTTTTGCCGCTGCACCGTAAAAAAAGTTTGCTATCAGGTGCTGAACGTGCGTTAATGCTCGCAGGTTTGATGTACAGACCACAGAGCAGTCGAATAGAGCAGTCCTTCTAAGGTTATCCAAAGATACCCCCGTAGTGAACTTTCCCTTTATCGCTTTAAATCTGTAGTCCAGACCCCTACGCCGCAAGGCTCACTTATTTTTTTAAAGGTAATTCACTATGTCCGGTAAAATGACTGGTATCGTAAAATGGTTCAACGCTGACAAAGGCTTCGGCTTCATCACTCCTGACGATGGCTCTAAAGACGTGTTCGTACACTTCTCTGCTATCCAGAACGATGGCTACAAATCCCTGGACGAAGGTCAGAAAGTATCCTTCACCATCGAAAGCGGCGCTAAAGGCCCGGCAGCTGGCAACGTAACTTCTCTGTAAGTTCAAGCCGCTAAGAATCGAGAATCCCTGCCTGATGGCGGGGATTTTTTTTATCTGTCGCCAGTAGCCGCCAGCATAAGATGGCGGCTACTGGGCATTCAGAGCAGGGAAAAGTGCCAGCCCGTCTCCCGCCACGCCAGACTATGGGTCAGCTTCAGACCTTGTAAAAACGCCTCATCATGCGACACCACCAGCATCGCGCCGGGAAACGCCGCCAGCGCGCTTTCAATAGCCTGCGTCGATGCTAAATCGAGATGGTTGGTCGGCTCATCCAACAAAAGCAGTTGGGCAGGCTCGCGTCGCCAGAGCACGCACGCCAGCGCCGCTTTCAGGCGCTCGCCGCCGCTGAGCGCCGACAGCGGCAGAGTGACCTTATCCGCGCCCAGCTGGAGCTGCGCCAGGCGGGTGCGCAGGAGGCCCTCATCCAACGGGGTATCTTCCAGGCTCAGGTGCGCCATTACCGACAGGGATAAATCCAGCTGCGTCAGATGTTGATCGAGGTAAGCGGCGCTCACCGAAAGCCGGACATCGCCTGACGCGGCCTGCTCCAGCCCCAACAGCGTTTTCAGCAAAGTGGTTTTGCCACAGCCGTTTGGCCCCTTTAGCGCGATGCGCATCGGACCATCGATACGCCAGTTCAGCGGCGCAGCCGGCGCATGGTCGAGCTGTAATGACTCCACCACCAGCACCTGCTTGCCGGCGGCCACTTCGCTACCCGGCAGGGTGAACATCACCGGATTGTCGTCTTCTATCCGCTCCCGCGCCTGCTGCACGGCGGCATTCAGACTGCTGTTCTGTTCACGATGCTGACGGCGCAGCGCTCCCGGGCGCTCTTTTGCCGCGCCTTTGTACTTCACGCGTTCGAAGGAGGCGATATTTAGCGTATCAACGGTACGCAGCGTCTGAGCCGAGCGCCGCTGGGCGGCGTCATGCTCCTTTTGCATTCGCGCGCGGGTGCGCCGTCGGTCGGTCACGGCATGCTCCAGCGCCGCGCGCGCGGCCTGCTGCTCCGCCATACGCTGGCGCTGATATTCAGCATAGTTGCCGCCGTAGCTGCGCAGCGCCGTCGGCGTCAGCTCAATAATCCTCGGCATCCGCGTCAGCAGCTCGCGGTCGTGGCTGGCGATCAGAGCCCCGCCCTGCCAGCTTTCCAGTTGGTGATAGAGCCACTCCCGCCCCTGGCGGTCCAGATGGTTGGTAGGCTCATCCAGCAGCAGATAATCGGCGCCCGAGACGAAGGCGCCGCACAGCAGAGCCTTCATCCGCTCGCCGCCGCTGAGTGAAAACGCGGGGCGATCGGCAGAGAACGGCGGGAGATCGGCTTCACGGAACGCTAAACTCAGGCGATCGGTGAGATCCCAGTGACCATCTAACAGATCGAAATCGTCGGCCAGCCCTTGGCCCTGTTCAAGGCGAGACAAGGCGGCAAAAACCGACGCATAGCCCAGCAGCGTAGCGAGGGTGGTCTCCGGCGTGAGCGTCGGCTGCTGCGCTACCCAGGCAACGGCGGCGGCGCGCTCAATATGGCCGCCGGCAGGAGAATCAAGGCCCGCCAGCAGACGCAGCAGACGCGTCTTGCCGACGCCGTTCCGGCCGACCAGGCCGCAAAGGGACGGTTCCAGCGAGACGCTGAGCGGACCAAACAGGGTCTGCCCCGTCGCAAACTGACAGGTGACCTGATGTAAAACAAAAGCGGGGATGTGGGCGCAATGAGCCATAAGCACTCCTGAATGAAATCAATACTCCCCTACCCGCAACGTCTGCGAGGTAAGGCGTGAAATTCATCAGTCGTGTTTGTTCATTTGTGGGGCGCGCTCCGGTGAGACGAGGGATTCGTCGGGACATAGGATAGCCACACTCCGCTATGAATTTCAAGCCCGTTTAATTCAACGACCGTGTAAAAATAAAAAGGCCTCCTGATATCAGGAGGCAAAGGATTTATTTGGTGAACAATGAAAGGGTGCATTGAGAATGCCTGACACCGCAAGCATGGTGGGGATAGATCCCCACCAGATGCTCTTACTGTTTAATATCACAGGCTAAGAATGCCACCAGCTCAATATTTCCCTGCCTGCGCTGTAATTCACATAGCGAATCACGAACCATCCAGGTCAATAATAAAATAGTGAAGCAAATCACTACTAAGCCAAACAACAGATACTTTTGCGGCATTCCTCGCCTCCAGTGTTGATTTTCAACAAGTAAGAGGCTACTCTTATGGTGTTCATGCATAGGGGAGCCTCACTTTGATTACTATCAGGTGGGGCTTTTCTCTGTCTGTCTCCCGCTGAATACCTGAGACACACAGTCTCAAGCACCCGCCGCCATTCTAGCGTAAATACCTCTCGGAATTATGTTTATATATTCCTAAAACTTTTCTTCTCGATGAATGCAAATAATGAAGATATCAATGGCAGAATTATTAACGGTTCACCTATTCATATTTCACGTATAAAAAAACCTGCCCTGAGGCAGGTCTTTTATTATTTCCGATACGCTTACTGCAGCAGAGAAATATCCGCGACCTGCAGGAACAGTTCACGCAGTTTGGACAGCAGCGTCAGACGGTTGATGCGAACATCTTTGTCTTCAGCGTTAACCATCACGTTCTCGAAGAACTCATCCACCGGCTCGCGCAGCGCGGCCAGCTCAATCAGCGCATCCTGATAACGGCCTGCGGCGAAATACGGCTGCAGCTTGTCGCGCAGCACCACCAGATTACCCGCCAGCTTAATTTCCGCCGCTTCTTTCAGCACCGAAGCGTGAACGATGTCGTTCAGCGTCTCATCGGATTTCGCGAGGATGTTAGAGACACGTTTGTTTGCCGCCGCCAGCGCGGAGGACTCTTCCAGAGTACGGAAGTGCGATACCGCCTTCATACGCGCATCGAAATCCGCCGGGCGGGTTGGACGACGCGCCAGTACCGCCTGGATCGTGTCGACGCCGTAGCCTTCGTCCTGATACCAGGCACGGAAGCGGCCCAGCATAAAGTCGATCACATCATCAACCACGTTGGCGTTGGTCAGCTTCTCACCGTACAGACGAACCGCTTCTTCGGTCAGCGTCTGCAGATCGAGATCCAGGTTCTTCTCAACGATGATACGCAGCACGCCCAGCGCGGCGCGACGCAGCGCAAACGGGTCTTTATCGCCTTTCGGATGCTGACCGATACCAAAGATACCCGCCAGGGTGTCCATCTTATCGGCAATCGCTACCGCGCAGGCCACCGGATTAGATGGCAGCGCGTCGCCAGCAAATCGCGGCTGATACTGCTCGTTCAGCGCCACGGCCACGTCTTCCGCTTCGCCGTCATGGCGCGCGTAGTGCATCCCCATCACGCCCTGGGTGTCGGTGAACTCGAAGACCATGTTGGTCATCAGGTCGCACTTGGACAGCAGGCCCGCGCGGGTTGCGTGGTTCACGTCAGCGCCAATCTGTTCGGCAATCCAGCCCGCCAGCGCCTGGATGCGATCGGTCTTGTCGCGCAGGGTGCCCAGCTGCTGCTGGAACAGCACGGTTTCCAGACGCGGCAGGTTATCTTCCAGACGTTTTTTACGGTCGGTATTGAAGAAGAACTCGGCATCGGCCAGACGCGGACGGACCACCTTCTCGTTACCGGAGATGATCTGCTGCGGATCTTTGGACTCGATGTTGGCCACGAAGATAAAGTTCGGCAGCAGTTTGCCGGCGTTGTCGTAGACCGGGAAGTACTTCTGGTCGCCCTTCATGGTGTAAACCAGCGCTTCAGACGGCACCGCGAGGAATTTTTCTTCGAACTTCGCCGTCAGCACCACCGGCCATTCCACCAGCGAGGTGACCTCTTCCAGCAGGCTTTCGCTCAGATCGGCTTGACCGCCGATCTTACGCGCCGCCTCTTGCGCATCAGCTTTGATTTTGGCTTTACGCTGTTCGTAATCGGCGATGACTTTACCGCGCTCCAGCAGGATCTGCGGGTACTGGTCGGCATGGTCGATGGTGAACTCCGGCTCGCCCATAAAGCGATGCCCGCGAATCACGCGATCGGACGGAATACCGAGGATAGTGGCCGGGATCACTTTGTCACCCAGCAGCAAAGTCACCGTGTGTACCGGACGCACGAAGTGGACGTCAGACGCGCCCCAGCGCATCAGTTTCGGGATCGGTAGCTTCGCCAGCGAGCTGGCAATCATGTTCGGCAGCAGCGCTTCGGTGCTTTCACCCTTCACATGGGCGCGATACAGCAGCCACTCGCCTTTGTCCGTGGTCAGACGTTCGGCCTGATCGACGGTGATACCGCAGCCGCGCGCCCAGCCTTCGGCCGCTTTGCTTGGCTTGCCTTCGGCATCGAACGCCTGAGCAATAGCCGGGCCGCGTTTTTCCACTTCGCGATCGGCTTGCGCCGCCGCCAGGTTGGCCACCTTCAGCGCCAGACGACGCGGGGCGGCAAACCATTCCACTTTACCGTGCGCAAGGCCAGCGTTATCCAGCTCCGCGGTCACATTCGCAGCAAAAGATTCCGCCAGGCTGCGCAGCGCTTTTGGTGGCAGCTCTTCAGTGCCGATTTCCACCAGAAAAGTATTCTCAGACATGGCCGCCTCTTATTTATTCTTGTTGCACATCGGGAAGCCGAGCGCTTCACGGGAAGCGTAGTACGCTTCCGCCACTGCTTTAGTCAGGGTGCGAATGCGCAGGATATAGCGCTGACGCTCGGTGACGGAGATGGCTTTACGCGCATCCAGCAGGTTGAAGCTGTGAGCCGCTTTCAGAATACGCTCGTAGGCCGGCAGCGGCAGTGGGGTCTCCAGCGCCAGCAGCTGCTGGGCCTCTTTCTCATACTGTTCGAAGCAGGTGAACAGGAAGTCGACGTCGGCATATTCGAAGTTATAGGTGGACTGCTCCACTTCGTTCTGGTGGAACACGTCGCCGTAGGTGGTTTTCCCCAGCGGGCCATCGCTCCAGACCAGGTCATAGACGCTGTCCACACCCTGGATGTACATCGCCAGACGCTCCAGACCGTAGGTGATCTCGCCGGTCACCGGCTTACACTCGAGGCCGCCGACCTGCTGGAAGTAGGTGAACTGCGTCACTTCCATGCCGTTGAGCCACACTTCCCAGCCCAGACCCCAGGCGCCCAGCGTCGGGTTTTCCCAGTTGTCTTCGACAAAGCGAATGTCGTGAATAGTCGGGTCCATACCCAGCTCTTTCAGCGACCCGAGGTACAGCTCCTGGATGTTGTCCGGAGAGGGTTTAATCACCACCTGGAACTGATAGTAGTGCTGTAAACGGTTCGGGTTTTCGCCATAGCGGCCATCGGTTGGACGACGGGAAGGCTGCACGTAGGCGGTCGCCATCGGCTCCGGTCCTAACGCGCGCAGGCAGGTCATCGGGTGAGAGGTGCCGGCGCCGACTTCCATGTCCAGTGGTTGAACAATGGTGCAGCCCTGACGAGCCCAGTAATCCTGTAAGGTCAGGATCAGGCCCTGGAAGGTCCTGGTATCAAACTTTTGCATATGATTTCGTGCTGGATACGTGTGGATTTAAAGGAAGGAGTCAGTATACCCGCTGGCTGCGAGATATACAGTACGAAACGGCGTTGTTTCAGGAAAACGGACGAAATTTACGCCAGGCGGGGTCGATTCAGCGCATCGAAAGATGCATAAACTGGCCGTCCGGGTCAAAGGAACAGATGAAACGCTCATTCTTGCCGGTACGGCCAGAAAGCTCATAGCTCGCCTGGAATTGTTCAAAGTGGTTCACGCCAACGAGCTGCGTTTGCGTGTTATAGCGGATAGCCGCCTGATCCTTGCAAAGCTGCGCCATATTGAGCGTGGTTTGCGGCGTAATACGAGCGCGCTGCGCTTTTTGCGTCGGCGGGGAGACGGTCTCGCTGCAGCCCGCGAGGAGCAGCACCAGCATGACGGAAACAACACCTTTCACCACGTTCTCCTCCACCGACTTGTTAGCAAGTTGTTATCCTAAAGATTCAGTATTACAGGTATTTTGCGAATATCATGAAACTGCGACAAGTCTGTGACCGAAAACTCAGACTAATCTATTGCGACACCGGGAAACCGGGCAGGTCATATCTTATTTCGCCAGCAGACATTGAGGGACTGATGCAAGAAAAGATACACTGGATCACCAACCTGCGCGGCATCGCCTGCATGATGGTGGTGATGATCCACAGCACCAGCTGGTATATCACTCACCCCCATGCGATTACCCTGCTGCAATGGGATATCGCCAATCTGCTCAATTCCGCCTCCCGCGTCAGCGTGCCGCTGTTTTTTATGATCTCGGGCTACCTCTTTTTTGGGGAACGCAGCGCCCAGCCGCGCCATTTCTGGCGGATTGGCCTGTGCATTGCGTTCTATAGCGCGCTATCTCTGCTGTATATCACGCTGTTTACCCATATCAACGTCGAGCTGTCGTTAAAGAATTTGCTGCAGAAGCCCGTCTTCTACCACCTGTGGTTTTTCTTTGCTATCGCCGTCATCTACCTGCTCTCGCCGCTGCTTCAGGTTAAGTCCACCAGTAGCACAATGCTGCTGGCGCTGATGGCGATCCTCGGCATTCTGGCCAACCCCAATATGGTCAGCGTTAAAGCCGCCGGGATTGAGTGGCTGCCAGTCAACCTTTATATCAACGGCGACACCTTCTACTACGTGCTCTACGGCGTGCTGGGCAGAGCCATTGGCACCCTGGACACCGATAAAAAATGGCTAACACCGCTCTGCGCCGCGCTGTTCATCGCCGCCGTGTGGGTCATTTCCCGCGGCACGCTGCATGAGCTGCGCTGGCGCGGAGACTTCGGCGACACCTGGTATCTCTACTGCGGACCGGCGGTGTTTGTTTGCGCGGTCACCCTGCTGACGCTGGCCAAAAACTGGCTTAACGCGCGTCCCCTGCCCGGTATCGCCTGCATTGCGCGACATTCGCTGGGGATCTACGGCTTTCATGCCCTGATAGTGCATGCGCTGCGCGCCAGCCATCTGGAGCTATCCCGCTGGCCGCTGCTGGATATTGTGTGGATATTTAGCGCCGCCCTGCTCGGCAGCCTGCTGCTGTCAGGCCTGGTGCAGCGGATTGATAGCCGCCGGCTGGTCAGCTAACGGTCCGCCGCCCGGGGGGGCCCGACTTACGTCTCAGGCCCCTCTTCCGTCACGCTGAGAGGTTCCCGTAAGCGCGTCGGGTCCCAGACATCACGCACGTTTTTCTGTACCGCAACAGCGCCAAACAGGCTCAAAAAATACGCCAGCCCATAGAACCCTTTCTCGCTGAGCAGCAGAGTGGCATTCCACAGTCCGATAACCAGCAGACCTACAGCGATAACGAAGACCACCAGACAGGTGGTGTAGTACAGCGCGGTGGTCGGAATGGCTTCATACTTATCGCGCACCGTCTTTTGATAAGATGCCGCGGCAAACAGCCCCAGTACCAGGACGGCAAAATAATAGCCTTTCTCATTCAACTGCATATCGGCATTCCACAGCCCCACCAGATAGGTGACGATGCCGCCGATCAGGGCAATCCAGGAGATCAAATGAAACGCAGGAGAATACGTCGCGTGCTTGTTTTCCATCACTTTTTACCTTTTACGCGCCTCGGGGCGGCGCTTATTCCGTTTTTTGCATCGCGCGGGCGATGCGGGTCCGTTCGGGGGTTGCCGATGCGCCATATAAGCAGACAAACCATGCCGCGATATAGACGGCTTTTTCATGCCAGTCTGCCGGTACATACCAGGCGCCGACCAGCAGCAGGCCGACCGATAGCAGCAGCACCATCCGGCATAAGGCAATAAAACCGTCGTCCTGTTCCTGCCACTGACTGGCGCGCTGATGGGCGAGAACAGCAAACATCCCCATCACCAGCACGCCGAGAAAATACCCTTTGCCGCTGAACAGCGGGCAGGTCCGCCAGATACCGAGCAGATAAACCAGCGATCCTGTCGCCATCATCCCCCTGGCAATATTGCGTTTTGTGATCATCTCACCTCCCTGGTCGACAGGGGCTGATTATGACCGACTCCCTCGTCGATGCCTCAGATTACGTACGACAAAGCGGAGATTTCGGAATAAATAAATACGCATTTATGGATGGATGTAGCCGGGACATTCAGGAAGGGAATCCGCCCGGCGCTGCCGGACGGACTGAGGCTAAGACATCAGCGGTTTCAGTTGCTGATAAATCTGGCGGAAGGTTTCCCGCTGCGGCGCATAGTGGGCCACACGGCGATCGTCCGGGCGATGGGCTTGTTCAAGCGGCAGCGGCTTCAGCAGCCCGGGGCGGTCTGCCTCGTCGTGAACCGCCAGCTGCGCCAGCCTGGCCGCCCCCAGCGCCGGGCCGACATCGCCCCCGGTACGGTAATCGAGCTGCAGGCCGCTGATATCCGCCAGCATTTGCCGCCAGTAAGCGCTGCGCGCCCCGCCGCCGATAAGCGTGATGCTCTGCGGCTTGATGCCGCAGGCGTGCACCACGTCCATACCATCCGCCAGCGCATAGCCCACCCCCTCCAGCACCGCCCGCGCCAGCTCTGCCGGCCCATGCTGATGCGTCAGGCCAAAAAAGACGCCCTTAGCCTGCGGGTTGTTGTGCGGCGTGCGTTCGCCAGACAGATAGGGCAGGAACCACACCGGACCGGCGCTTTCATCCGCCGTCTGCGCCGCCGCGATCAGCGCCGGCACGCTGGCGAGACCGGTTAATTTTGCCGCCCAGTCCAGACAGGAGGCCGCGCTGAGCATCACCGACATCAAATGCCAGCGGCCCGGCAGGGCATGGCAGAAGCTGTGCACCGCGCTTTCGGGTTTGCTAAGGAACCCTTCACTGACGGCGAAGTAGACGCCTGACGTACCCAGCGACAGCATCGCCTGACCGGCATCGGCCATGCCGACCCCGACCGCGCCCGCGGCGTTGTCGCCCCCGCCGCCCACCACCAGCGCCGGCGGCATATTCCACGCCTGCGCCACCTCAGGTCGCAGTTGCCCGGTGACGTCGCTGCCTTCGAACAGCGCCGGCATCGCATCCCGACTGAGATCGCAGGCGGCGAGCATCTCGTCGCTCCAGTCGCGCCGGGCGACGTCCAGCCACATCGTGCCGGCGGCGTCAGAC
Organism: Klebsiella sp. 64; assembly: GCF_018223915.1. Lineage (NCBI taxonomy): Bacteria > Pseudomonadati > Pseudomonadota > Gammaproteobacteria > Enterobacterales > Enterobacteriaceae > Klebsiella > Klebsiella sp. 64. Next base: position 127,551 of record NZ_JAGRQZ010000005.1, on the reverse strand, counting down.
ATATCGCTGGCGAGCTCGCCGGTCATGCGCAGGCGCAGATAATCCTTGGGCAGCAGCACTTTATCGACCTGGCTGAACACTGCCGCCTCGTGGCGCTGTACCCATAAGAGCTTCGGCGCCGTAAAGCCCGGCATCATCAGGTTGCCGGTGATCTGCCGGGAAGCGCTGACTTTGTCTTCCAGCAGCTGGCACTCTTCGGCGCAGCGGCCGTCATTCCATAAAATGGCCGGACGCAACACCTGTAACGATTTATCCAGTAGGGTGGCGCCGTGCATCTGCCCGGCAATGCCCAGCGCCTTCACGTCGCGCAGGCTATGCTGCGCGCCCAGGGCTTTCATCGCCGTGTCTGTCGCCAGCCACCACTGTTCGGGATCTTGCTCCGACCACAGCGGATGCGGACGCGAGACGGTGAGTTTTTCGGTATGCGATGCCACTACCTCACCCTGCTCATTGAGCAGGATGGCTTTGACGCCCGACGTCCCCAGATCGATGCCGATATACATACTCCCTCTCCTTAAACGCGCGCCACGGCTGAGCGTGGCGCGAACAGAGCATCCTGGTTGCGGCGCCGGTCACCCCGGGCGCCGCCGCATGATTACTTGTCAAACAGATAATGGTTGACCAGGTTTTCCAGTTGTTCCTGCTGGCCGCTGCGATGCTGCGGCGCCAGCTGATGCTGAGCGGCATACTGGGCAATATCGCTCAGGGTCATCTGCCCGTTAAGGATCTGCTGCCCCAGCTCACCGTTCCAGCCGGCGTAGCGTCTGGCCACGCGCTTATCCAGTTCGCCGTCCTCGATCATCCGCGCCGCGACCTTCAGCGACAGCGCCATGGTATCCATCGCGCCAATATGACCATAGAACAGATCGTATTTGTCGGTGCTCTGCCGGCGCACTTTCGCATCAAAGTTGAGCCCGCCGGTGGTGAAGCCGCCCGCTTTGAGGATTTCATACATCACCAGCGCGTTCTCTTCGACGCTGTTCGGGAACTGGTCGGTATCCCAGCCCAGCTGCGGATCGCCGCGGTTGGCGTCAACGGAGCCGAACAGCCCCAGCGCAATGGCCGTCGCAATTTCATGATGGAACGAATGGCCGGCGAGCGTGGCATGGTTAGCTTCAATATTCAGTTTAATCTCTTTTTCCAGACCAAACTGTTTGAGGAAGCCGTAAACGGTAGAGGCATCATAGTCATACTGATGCTTGGTCGGCTCCTGCGGTTTGGGCTCAATCAGCAGCGTGCCTTTAAAGCCGATTTTATGCTTATGCTCCACCACCAGCTGCATAAAGCGGCCAATCTGCTCACGCTCCTGGCGCAGGTCGGTATTCAGCAGGGTTTCATAGCCCTCGCGACCGCCCCACAGCACATAGTTTTCACCGCCCAGTTGATGGGTGGCATTCATGGCGGTGACCACCTGGGTGGCCGCCCAGCTAAATACTTCCGGATCCGGGTTGGTGGCCGCGCCGGCGCCGTAGCGCGGGTTGGTAAAGCAGTTTGCGGTCCCCCACAGAAGCTTCACGCCGCTCTGCTGCTGTTTCTCAGCCAGCACCTCGACCATCCGGGCGAAGTTATTGCTGTACTCCTTGAGCGAAGCGCCTTCCGGCGAGACGTCAACGTCGTGGAAGCAGTAGTAAGGCACGTTGAGTTTATGGAAGAATTCGAACGCCACATCGGCTTTGCGTTTGGCCATCTCCAGGGCGTCGCCAGGCTGCTGCCAGGGACGATCAAAGGAGCCCACGCCAAACATATCGGCGCCATTCCAGCAGAAGGTGTGCCAGTAACAGGCCGCAAAACGCAGATGATCTTCCATCCGTTTGCCCAGCACCAGTTCATCCGGGTTGTAATGACGGAAAGCCAGCGGGTTAGTGGATTTCGGGCCTTCGTAACGAACGCGATCGAGTTGATCGAAATAGGTCTGCATAGAGAACTCCATATTCAGAGATGCGGCGAATAACCAATCAGATACCCTAAATAATTCGAGTTGCAGGAAGGCGGCAGGAGCGCGAGTCCCCGGTAACCGGGGGCGGAGCAACGAATGTCACCAACCCACCTACAACTTGAAGTATGACGGGTTTAAGCCAATATAGAATTTCGCTTTCATTTTCCTCAATTACGTTATTTCACACCGCCATTGAGAGAATCCACAAACGTGCGCCAGCTCGCAAAAATAATATCCAGTCGCCGTTGCGCCGCTTTGTCAGAGACAGTCCAGTGCAATAATAAGAGCGTGCATGAATAAAATACGATCGCCGTCATAATTTGCACATTAAACGAAATTTCATAACGGCAAAATAAGAACCGGTAATTGCCAGCCCTGCTTTCCGCGTTAAGAATCTGTAACGTATCCGCAACCTCATGTATCAAACATTATTTTCCGTTCGTCTTACCTACCCTTACAAAAAAGGTATCGTTATTATGAAGATAAAGAACCTTTGCCTTACGCTTTGCGCCAGCTCCCTCCTGCTCGCCAGCATGGCGGGGATGGCGAAAGAAGTGAAGATTGGCATGGCCATCGACGATCTGCGTCTGGAGCGCTGGCAGAAAGACCGTGATATTTTCGTCAATAAAGCGGAATCCTTAGGCGCCAAAGTTTTTGTCCAGTCCGCTAATGGCAATGAAGAAACGCAGATGTCGCAAATTGAAAACATGATCAACCGCGGCGTCGATGTGTTAGTCATTATTCCTTATAACGGCCAGGTACTCAGTAACGTTATTAAAGAAGCCAAGCAGGAAGGTATTAAAGTCCTGGCCTATGACCGTATGATTAATAATGCCGACATTGATTTCTATATATCTTTCGATAATGAAAAAGTTGGTGAAATGCAGGCGCAAAGTCTGGTCGACAAAGTGCCGCAGGGTAATTATTTCCTGATGGGCGGTTCGCCGGTGGATAATAACGCTAAACTGTTCCGCGCCGGACAGATGAAGGTTCTCAAGCCGTATGTCGATGATGGCAAAATTAAGATTGTCGGCGATCAGTGGGTTGACGGCTGGCTGCCGGAGAACGCGCTGAAAATAATGGAAAACGCGCTAACGGCGAATAATAACAAGATCGATGCCGTGGTCGCCTCCAATGACGCCACCGCCGGCGGCGCCATCCAGGCCTTAACCGCCCAGGGGCTGGCCGGCAAAGTGGCGATCTCCGGTCAGGATGCTGACCTGGCGGGCGTGAAGCGCATTATTTCCGGTACCCAGACGATGACCGTCTATAAACCGATAACCACCCTGGCCACCAACGCCGCTGAAATCGCCGTTGAGCTGGGTAACGATAAGCAGCCGAAGGCCGATACCACGCTGAATAACGGCTTAAAAGACGTCCCTTCGCGCCTGTTAACGCCAATTGAGGTGAATAAAGAGAATATCGACGCCACGGTGATTAAAGACGGTTTCCATAAAAAGAGTGAACTGTAATGGCTGACGCCCCGCTGCGGGGCGTCATTTTCATCCCGCCGGATATCACTGTTGCGGAGTCTTTATGACCTGGCTACTCGAAATGAAGAACATCACCAAAACCTTCGGCGCTGTTAAAGCCGTGGATAACGTCAGCCTGCGCCTGAACGCAGGCGAGGTGGTCTCGTTATGCGGTGAAAATGGGTCGGGGAAATCGACGCTGATGAAGGTGCTGTGCGGTATCTATCCGCACGGAAGCTATGAGGGCGAGATTATTTTTGCCGGCGAAACGCTGCAGGCAAACCATATTCGCGATACCGAACGCAAAGGCATCGCCATTATTCATCAGGAGCTGGCGCTGGTGAAACATCTCACCGTGCTGGAGAATATTTTCCTCGGCGCCGAGATATCCCGCCATGGTCTGCTGGATTATGAAACCATGACGCTGCGCTGTCAGAAGCTGTTGGCGCAGGTCAATCTGCCCATTTCCCCCGATACCCGCGTCGGCGACCTCGGCCTTGGTCAGCAGCAGTTGGTGGAGATCGCCAAGGCGCTGAATAAACAGGTTCGCCTGCTGATCCTCGACGAACCGACCGCCTCCTTAACCGAACAAGAAACCGCGACGCTGCTGGCGATCGTTCGCGATCTGCAAAACCACGATATCGCCTGCATCTATATCTCGCATAAGCTCAATGAGGTCAAAGCGATCTCCGATACGATCTGCGTGATCCGCGACGGCCAGCACATCGGCACCCGCGATGCCAGCGGCATGAGCGAAGACGATATCATCACCATGATGGTCGGCCGCGAGCTCACCGCGCTCTATCCCAGCGAGCCGCACGCCCACGGCGAGGAGATCCTGCGGGTTGAACATTTAACCGCCTGGCACCCGGTAAACCGCCATATTAAACGGGTCAATGACGTCTCATTTTCCCTGCGTCGCGGAGAAATCCTCGGTATCGCCGGGCTGGTCGGCGCCGGACGTACCGAGGCGGTACAGTGCCTGTTCGGCGTCTGGCCGGGGCGCTGGCAAGGGGAGATCTTTATTGATGGCCAGCCGGTGAGCATCTCTAACTGCCAGCAGGCCATTGCCCACGGCATCGCCATGGTGCCGGAAGACCGCAAAAAAGACGGCATCGTGCCGGTGATGGCGGTGGGCAAAAACATTACCCTCGCGGCGCTCAACCAGTTCACCGGCGCAATGAGTAGCCTGGACGACGCCGCCGAGCAGCACTGCATTCAGCAGTCCATTCAGCGTTTGAAAATTAAAACCTCCTCGCCGGAGCTGGCGATTGGCCGTCTGAGCGGCGGCAACCAGCAAAAGGCGATTCTGGCGCGCTGTCTGCTGCTCAATCCGCGCATTCTGATCCTCGACGAACCCACCCGTGGCATCGATATCGGGGCGAAGTATGAAATTTATAAACTGATTAACCAGCTGGTGCAGCAGGGCATCGCGGTCATTGTCATTTCATCCGAACTGCCCGAGGTGCTCGGTCTCAGCGATCGGGTGCTGGTCATGCACGAAGGCAGACTAAAAGCCAATTTGGTTAATCAACATCTGACCCAGGAACAGGTGATGGAAGCCGCGCTGAGGAGCGAACGCCATGTCGAAGAACACGTCGTCTGAAATCAAACTCACCCCAACCGCCCCCGCGGCCCTGCCGGCGCTGAAGGGGCTGAATCTCCAGGTCTTCGTGATGATCGCCGCCATCGTCGTCATTATGCTGTTTTTCACCTGGGTTACCGATGGCGCCTACCTGAGCGCACGCAATATCTCCAACCTGCTGCGGCAGACGGCCATCACCGGCATCCTCGCCGTCGGCATGGTGTTTGTGATTATTTCGGCAGAAATCGACCTCTCCGTTGGCTCGATGATGGGGCTGCTGGGCGGCGCTGCGGCGATCTTTGACGTCTGGCTCGGCTGGCCGCTGCCGCTCACCATTCTGGTGACACTGGTGATGGGCCTGCTGCTCGGGGCGTGGAACGGATGGTGGGTAGCCTATCGCAAAGTGCCCTCGTTTATCGTCACCCTTGCCGGGATGCTGGCGTTTCGCGGCATTCTGATCGGCATCACCAACGGGACCACCGTCTCGCCCACCAGTCCGGCGATGTCGCAGATCGGCCAAAGCTACCTGCCAGACGGCATCGGCTTCGGCATCGGCGTTGTCGGCATGGCGGTGTTTATCGTCTGGCAGTGGCGCGGGCGGATGCGCCGGCAGGCGTTAGGTCTGGCGACCTCGTCCTCCACCGCCGCCGTCGGCCGCCAGGCCATTACCGCGGTGATTGTGCTGGGCGCAATCTGGCTGCTCAATGACTATCGCGGCGTACCAACCCCGGTGCTGATCCTCGCCGCCCTGCTGCTGGCGGGCCTGTTTATGGCCACCCGCACCGCCTTTGGTCGCCGCATCTACGCCATCGGCGGCAACCTGGAGGCGGCCCGTCTGTCCGGGATTAACGTCGAGCGTACCAAGCTGGCGGTGTTTGCCATTAACGGCCTGATGGTCGCCATTGCCGGGCTAATCCTCAGCTCACGGCTCGGCGCGGGGTCGCCTTCGGCGGGCAATATCGCCGAACTGGACGCCATCGCCGCCTGCGTCATCGGCGGCACCAGCCTGGCGGGCGGCATCGGCAGCGTCGCCGGGGCGGTAATGGGGGCGTTTATTATGTCGGCCCTGGATAACGGTATGAGCATGATGGACGTCGCCACCTTCTGGCAATATATCGTTAAAGGCGCCATTTTGCTGCTGGCGGTGTGGATGGACTCTGCCACCAAGCGGCGCGCATAAGGAGAGACTCTCTGAAGAATGTCTGAATTCTTTGCGCTACCGCCAAACTTCGCCATAAGGCGCTTGAAATATCTCGGGCATTAGCCGGTAGTGTATACCCAACATCATTCGGGTTGCAGACGGCGCCCCCGGCCGCGTACCGGCGTACGTGGCCGGGATGAGTGGTAAGTCAGGCCATCGGCAACATCTTGAATGAAGGGGTATGACCGGGGTTAGAGCAGGAACATTATCTATGTTTGAAAAGCGTCACCGTATTACGCTGTTATTTAACGCCAACAAAGCTTATGACCGCCAGGTAGTTGAAGGTGTCGGCGAGTATCTGCAGGCCTCCCAGTTGGAATGGGATATCTTTATTGAAGAGGACTTTCGGGCACGCATCGAAAACATCAAAGAGTGGTTGGGCGATGGCGTTATCGCCGACTATGACGATCCCGAAATCGAAAAGCTGCTGGCCGATGTCCACGTGCCCATCGTCGGCGTCGGCGGATCTTATCATCAGCCAGAGCAGTACCCGCCGGTCCACTATATCGCCACCGACAACGCCGCGCTGGTGGAAAGCGCTTTTCTCCATTTGAAGGAAAAAGGGGTGCACCGCTTCGCGTTTTACGGACTCCCCACCTCCAGCGGTAAACGCTGGGCGGTAGAGCGCGAGTATGCCTTCTGCCAGCTGGTCGCGAAGGAGAAGTATCGCGGCGTGGTCTACCAGGGGCTGGAGACAGCGCCGGAGAACTGGCAGCACGCGCAAAACCGGCTCGCCGACTGGCTGCAAACCCTGCCGCCGCAAACCGGCATCATCGCCGTCACCGACGCCCGTGCCCGCCACGTCCTGCAGGCCTGCGAGCTACTGCATATCCCGGTGCCAGAGAAACTGTGCGTTATCGGCATCGATAACGAGGAGCTAACCCGCTATCTCTCTCGCGTCGCCCTCTCCTCTGTCGCCCAGGGCACCCGCCAGATGGGTTATCAGGCGGCAAAATTACTCCACCGGCTGTTGAATAACGAGGCCCTCCCGCTGCAGCGCCAGCTGATCCCGCCGATGCGCGTCGTTGAGCGACGATCCACCGACTACCGGTCGTTAAACGATCCCTCCGTGATACAGGCGATGCATTACATTCGCAACAATGCCTGCAAAGGCATCAAGGTGGAACAGGTGCTCGACGCCGTGGGCATCTCTCGCTCTAATCTGGAAAAACGCTTCAAAGAGGAGGTCGGGGAGACCATCCACACGGTGATTCACAGCGAAAAACTGGAAAAGGCGCGCAGCCTGCTGGTGTCAACTAGTCTGTCGATCAATGAGATTTCGCAGATGTGCGGCTATCCATCGCTGCAATATTTCTATTCGGTGTTTAAGAAGGAGTACGACGTGACGCCGAAGGAGTACCGCGATCGGCACAGCGAGGTGATGCTGTAGGGTAAAAAAATGCCCGGCGACAAGGCCGGGCATCCGGATTACAGATGGGCGGCGATGAGCCGCTGATTGTCCTGATACATCGCGAAGAGATAGTTGTTGTAGCTCGACCCTTTGGTCGAATACCCCTTCAGCTTATGGATCATGGTGCTGGCAGTTACTTCCTGATCCGCCTTGCGCAGCTGCAGGCGCGACTTGCGGAAAGAAGAATAGGCCGGGTGGGTGTTCAGGTTTGTTACGTAAGCCTGCACCGACTGCTCTACCGACTCAAACTGCGAGTAACCTTTCATCGCGCCGCGGCAGCGACCGGCGCCGCACTTCATGCCGAACAGGTTGTTATTCTCGCGCGCCAGCCTGGAGGTACCCCAGCCACTTTCCGCCGCCGCCATGGTCGCCACCATGCTGTTCGGAATAATGTCGACACGCTCAAGCAGCGCGTTCCAGGGCACATGACGCGTATTGCCTGACCACTTCACCTTATAACGGGAAGCGATATCCTTCAGGCGCGCCTTCTCAGTCGGTGACCAGCGAGCATCGTACTGCTTGGAAATAAGCCAGTTACGATCCGCAGTAATCGCCTGATTCTGCTTGGTAATATAAGGCATGACCGTCCGGAGAAACGCTTTTTTCCTTGGTGTCCCGGAAGGGTATTTTCGCAAGTCAGGAAGTGAACTGCTCTTTACACTATTGCGAGAATACTCTTGTTTACTGCTTACCTTAGTACTACTTATCTTCTTTACCGTTGGGGCTTTATGACTCTTTGTTGCTGTGTGCGTTGTCGCCAACACACTACCTGAAAAGATGCAGGTTAGTAACATAAGTATGGCGGCCCCATATCGTCGTATGGGATTCGATATCATCAGGTCTCCTGGTCGGATATATGCATTCCAACACCTTGTTTTTCACAAAAAAACGATAGCTGAATCGCTAATAGTATCAAAAATACGCACTGAGGGCATCAACAGAAATAGTCCAATTCCGAATTGCTGTCATCTGAAATCGGTTTCTGCGGCGCATCGCCAGCGCGAAAATGCTAGCTTCGTCTCATTTTTAGCCTATTTTTTGAGCGGTGTCACTCACCCCTTTTCATCCTCCTGGTAAAACGCGCGTCAGGAGGAGTTCACCCGCGCGGCGACAAGGCACACTAGATAAAAACCGCTCACAGGATCTCGCAATGAAACTCGCTGCGCTTGCCACGTTATTCGTGCCTGGGATGGCTTTTGCCGCCTGGACTACCACCGACTTTCCTGCTTTTACCGAAGAAGGGACCGGCCGATTCATCAGCCAGAAAGTGGTTGAGAAGGGTACACGTCCCCTGCAGCTAAATTTTGACCAGCAGTGCTGGCAGCCTTCCGGCGGCATTAAGCTCAACCAGATGCTGTCCATGGAGCCCTGTCGCGGCACACCGCCGCAATGGCGCATCTTCCGCCAGGGTCTGTATACCCTGGAGGTGGATACCCGTTCCGGCACGCCAACGATGATGATTTCGCTGGAGGAAAAAGAGACCAGCGCCGCGGCGCCGCAGATCCGCCAGTGTCCGAAGTGGGACGGAAAACCTCTGACCATCGACGTCAGCAAAACCTTCGCCGAGGGCAGCAAGGTCCGCGATTTCTACAGCGGCAATGTCGCGACCGTCAGCGGCGGCAAAATCACCCTGCAGCCCGCCTTCGGCAGCAATGGTCTGCTGCTGCTTGAGCGCGCCGAGACGGCCGCCCCGGCGCCGTTTGACTGGCACAATGCCACCGTCTACTTCGTCCTGACCGATCGCTTCGTAAACGGTAACCCGGCCAACGACAACAGCTATGGTCGCCATAAAGACGGCATGCAGGAGATCGGCACCTTCCACGGCGGCGACCTGCAGGGATTAACCAGCAAGCTGGATTATCTGCAGCAGATGGGAGTTAACGCCCTGTGGATCAGCTCCCCGCTCGAGCAGATCCACGGCTGGGTCGGCGGCGGCACGAAGGGCGATTTCCCTCACTACGCTTATCACGGCTATTACACCCAGGACTGGTCGAAACTGGACGCCAACATGGGGACCGAAGCGGATCTCCGCCGACTGGTGGATGAAGCGCATAAGCGCGGAATACGTATTCTGTTCGACGTGGTGATGAACCATGCCGGCTACGCCACCCTGGCCGACATGCAGGAGTTCCAGTTCGGCTCCCTGTATCTGCAAGGCGATGAGCTGAAAAAAACTCTCGGCGAGCGCTGGACGGACTGGAAGCCGGGCGCGGGACAGACCTGGCACAGCTTTAACGACTATATCAACTTCAGCGACAAAGCCGGGTGGGAGAAATGGTGGGGTAAGAAGTGGATCCGCACCGATATCGGCGATTACGACAATCCGGGCTATGACGATCTCACCATGTCGCTGGCCTTCCTGCCGGACCTGAAAACCGAATCGAAGGAGGTCTCAGGCCTGCCGAACTTCTATAACCATAAACCAGACACCGCAGCGAAAGCGATCCCGGGCTATACGCCGCGCGACTATCTGACACACTGGCTGAGCCAGTGGGTACGTGACTACGGCATCGATGGCTTCCGCGTCGATACCGCCAAACATGTGGAGATGGACGCCTGGCAGCAGTTAAAAACCCAGGCCACCGCCGCGCTGGCGGAGTGGAAGAAAGCCAATCCGGATAAAGCGCTGGATGCGGCGCCGTTCTGGATGACCGGCGAAGCCTGGGGACATGGAGTGATGCAGAGCGATTATTATCGCCACGGTTTTGATGCGATGATCAATTTCGACTACCAGGACCAGGCGGCGAAAGCGGCGACCTGTATGGCCAATATTGACCTCACCTGGCAGCAAATGGCGGACAAGCTGCAGAGCTTTAACGTCCTGAGCTACCTCTCCTCGCACGATACGCGGCTGTTCCGCGAAGGCGGCACCACCGCGGCGGAGCTACTGCTGCTGGCCCCTGGCGCCGTGCAGATTTTCTATGGCGACGAATCATCGCGCCCGTTCGGCCCCACCGGCTCGGACCCGCTGCAGGGTACCCGCTCGGAGATGAACTGGCAGGATGTCAACGGCAAGGCGGCCCGCAGCGTTACCCACTGGCAGAAGATCGGCCAGTTCCGCGCTCGCCATCCGGCAATCGGCATGGGCAAACAGACAACGCTGTCGATGTCGCGTGGTTACGGGTTCGTGCGTGAGAGCGGTGAAGACAAAGTGATGGTCATCTGGGCCGGCCAGCAGCAGTAATCCACATGTGGCTCTCCGCCCTGCGGGGAGCCACCATTTAGAACAAAATGCTAACAAAATAGCAATATACAGGATAAAGATAAAAACCCGCCTCCTCCCGCCGATTTGCACCACGCCAGCGCTGGCGTTATGGTTAGCCACTTTCCAGAACCACCGATAGACTATTCGCGATGACATTTTCCCTTTTCGGCGACAAATTCACCCGTCATTCAGGCATCACCCGCTTGATGGAAGACCTTAATGACGGTCTGCGCACGCCGGGCGCTATTATGCTGGGCGGCGGCAACCCCGCTCAGATCCCGGAAATGAATGACTACTTCCAGCAGCTGCTGGCCGACATGCTGGATAATGGCAAAGCCCTTGATGCGCTTTGTAATTATGATGGTCCACAGGGCAAAAGCGAGCTGCTGGCTCTGCTGGCGAACATGCTGCGCGACGAGCTGGGCTGGGAGATCGAACCACAGAATATTGCGCTAACAAACGGCAGTCAGAGCGCATTTTTCTACTTATTTAATCTGTTTGCAGGCCGTCGGGCAGATGGCACCACCCGTAAGGTACTGTTCCCACTGACGCCGGAATATATCGGCTACGCCGATGCCGGTCTGGAAGAGGATCTGTTCGTTGCCACCCGGCCGAACATCGAACTGCTGCCGGAAGGCCAGTTTAAGTACCATGTTGATTTTGAGCATCTGCAGGTGACGGAAGAGACCGGGATGATCTGCGTCTCGCGCCCCACCAACCCGACCGGCAACGTCATCACTGATGAAGAGCTGATCAAACTGGATGCGCTGGCGAATCAGCACGGGGTCCCGCTGGTGATTGATAACGCCTACGGTGTACCGTTCCCGGGCATTATCTTTAGCGACGCCCGACCGCTGTGGAATCCGAACATCGTGCTGTGTATGAGCCTGTCCAAGCTGGGCCTGCCGGGCAGCCGCTGCGGGATTATCATCGCCAACGAAAAAATCATCACCGCCATCAGCAACATGAACGGCATTATTAGCCTCGCCCCTGGCGGCATCGGGCCGGCAATGATGTGCGAAATGATTAAACGACAGGATCTGCTGCGCCTGTCAGAGACGGTGATCAAGCCCTTCTATTACCAGCGGGTGCAGGAAACCATCGCCATTATTCGCCGCTATCTGCCGGAGGAGCGCTGCCTTATTCACAAACCGGAGGGGGCAATCTTCCTCTGGCTGTGGTTTAAGGATCTGCCGATCTCCACCGAGCTGCTGTATCAGCGGCTGAAAAAGCGCGGCGTGCTGATGGTGCCGGGGGATTACTTCTTCCCTGGTCTGGATAAACCGTGGCCGCACACCCACCAGTGTATGCGCATGAACTATGTACCGGACCCGCAAAAAATCGAAGCCGGAGTGAAAATCCTCGCCGAAGAGGTTGAATTTGCCTGGCGCGAACAGGAAGCATAGTCTCGGACGCCGCGGGCGGGTAACGTTCGTCAGCGACCCCATTCACGCCAGCGCCAGCCGCTGGCGTTTTTGCGCGCATAGCGCTTCCAGCTCCGCGGGAACCATCACCCGCAGCGCCTGCGTCGGGCAGGCGGCCACGCAGGCCGGTCCTTCGGCGCGGTGATGGCATAGATCGCATTTCAACGCCTGCGCCTGCTGGTTCATTACCGTAACGGTCATCGCGCCGTACGGGCAGGCCACCATGCAGCTTTTGCAGCCGATGCAGCGCCGCTGGTCGACCCACCAGACGTCATTGTCGCGCTGAATCGCCCCCTGTGGGCAAACGCTGGCGCAGGGCGCATCCTCGCACTGCCGACAGGCCATCGCCGTCGATATGTCACCGCTTTTCACCACCCGGATACGCGGCGCGAAATGGTTCGTCGACAGGGCGGCGACATCCTGCGCCTGCTGGTGCGCCACCGCGCAGGCCACTTCGCAGGTACGACAGCCGATGCACCGCTGGGCATTGGCAATAAGAAACTGGTTCATCCTCTGCTCCCTGGGGATAAAACCGCAGGGTGCCAGAATATCCCCTGCCCGCGCTTTGATCCTGAATGGAATCAGCGCTGTTTTTTGTCAGATGGCCGGCAGGATGTGGTCATTTGCCTGACGCTTCACGCACCGTGAAACCCAGCTCACGCGAAATTGCTTCGGCGGTCTCACGTAGTGGTTTTAACAAGTTCTTTTCGCCAGCTCCCCGGCACGAAGTCCGCCGGGGAGCCGACGTTAATGATTACCGGAACAATGCCTTATCGCGCAGGATATGATCGTTGCCGCGACGGCGGGTGAAGCCAATCCGATCGAAATACTCCAGGATCTGGATCGCCAGCTTCCGCCCTACGTTTAAGGTATCGCGGAAATCCGCCGCGCAGGTTGAACCGCGCAGCCGATCCAGCTCGCGCACCCGCTGGGCGAACTGCACAATGCGATCGTTGCGGTAGTAACGATCCTTGACGATCGCGGTAATCATCCCCTGCTGCGCCGCCTGGCGCAGCACCGCGCGCATCAGTGACTCTTCAACATGGACTTCGCGCGCAAGATCGCGCACCCACCACGGATCGTCGCCGAACAGAGTCTCCACCTTCTGCCAGACCGCCTGCTGCTCGTCGGTAAACCCGGCTTTATGCTCCGGCAAATGCAGCCAGCCGTGATGGCTGTGGACTAAGCCGCTCTCGCGCATCTGCTCAATCAGCAGCAGCACCAGCGCTTCATCTTCCATCGGCAGCGCGATGCGGCGCAGGCGCTCCCGGCCAGGGCCCGGCTCGTCTCGATGCTGCTCATGGTAGCGCGCAAGGGCATCCAGCAATTTTCGCTGCCAGCGGGCGGCAAGCGGCGCGCTAAGCAGGCGCTGTCCGGCCTGCAGATAGTCCGGTCGCTGGATCAGGGCCGCCATTCCGGCTTCGCTGAGCTGCCGCGCCCAGGCGAAGTGCTCAAGCCGGACGGCATCCCGCTGCAGATGCAGCTCCAGCGCCTGCGCATCGTCAGCGCCGACCGCTGCCAGGGCGTGCAGCCACTGCAGATATTCCGGTTTACGTTTGCCGCGACGCGGAGGATCCAGCGTCACCACCCGTGCGCCCGCCAGCGTCAAGCGAGCAGAGATATCGCGGAGCACCAGCCGGTCGTTATCCGCCAGCCACAGCGGAGTATCCAGCACCAGCTCCGCCAGGTTGCCCTCAAGGAGCGACACCCGGCCGGTAATGTGGCTGGCAGCATGGTGAATATGCAGCGGCTGCCACTGGCTGAGCGGCGTATGGCACTGCAGCTCGACAATCACCCGTTCTGCTGGCTCCGGCGGTGGTGAGGAGAGCAGCCAGTCGCCGCGGTGCACTGCCTCTTTTTGCGCATCGCCGACAATATTCAGCGCAATGCGCTGTCCGGCGTGCGCCTGCTCAACCGCTTGATTCTGGGCATGCAGGCCGCGGACGCGCATCGGCGTGTTGACGCCGGTAAGCCACAGGGTATCCCCGACCCGTACTTCGCCGGAGAGCGCCGTCCCGGTGACCACCAGCCCCGCGCCTTTGACGGTAAAAGCGCGATCCAGCGCCAGGCGAAACCGCTGCTGCTGCGGGCGGGGGCGCTCCGCAAGCTGCAGCAGATGGCTGCGCAGTTCCGCAATACCGATGTTTTCCGCCGCCGCGGTGGGAAAGAAAGCGACGGCGTCAAAGCCCAGCTCGCCCAGGGTCTGCTCGACCTCAGCCTGAACCTCCGCCACCCTGGCGGCCGCCACGCGGTCCGTTTTGGTCAGCGCCACGGTCAGCGTCGGCTTTCCGGTCAACTGCAGGATCGCCAGGTGTTCGCGGGTTTGCGCCATCACCCCGTCATCGCAGGCCACCACCAGCAGCGCATGGTCAATACCCCCCACCCCCGCCAGCATGTTGGACAAAAACTTTTCGTGCCCGGGAACGTCAATAAATCCCAGCACCCGCCCGTCCGGCTGCGGCCAGTAGGCATAGCCGAGATCGATCGTCATTCCCCGCGCTTTCTCTTCCGGCAAACGATCGGCATTCACGCCGGTTATCGCCTGCAGCAGCGTCGTTTTGCCGTGGTCAACATGTCCAGCGGTGGCAATAATCATCGTAACAACATCTCCATAAAGCGGGTTTCATCTTCCAGACAGCGCAGGTCCAGCCAGAGCCGACCGTCATAAATGCGGCCAATCACCGGACACGGCAGCGCGCGCCAGCGGGCCGCCAGCGCCTCCAGCCGGCTACCGCGGCCGTCATGCGGGGTAAAGGTCAACGCCGCGCTGGGCAGGCGGTCGACGGGTAACGAGCCGCTGCCAATCTGCGACTGGCAGGCTGCCACGCTGACGGCAAAATCAGCATAGTGTGCCGCCAGGTCAGGCTGCAGGCGTTCAGCCAGCCGGCGGATCTCCTCCGCCGGACGGGTGAGCAGGCGCAGCGTCGGCAATTTCTCCCTCAGCGCCTCCGGGTGCTGATAGAGGCGCAGCGTAGCCTCCAGCGCCGCGAGGGTCATTTTATCGGCGCGCAGGGCCCGCTTCAGCGGGTGGCTTTGCAGCTGGGCAATCAGCGCGCGTTTGCCGACGATAATCCCGGCCTGCGGGCCACCGAGCAGCTTGTCGCCGGAGAAACTGACCAGGCTCACCCCGGCGGCGATCATCTCCTGCGGCATCGGCTCCTTTGGCAGGCCATACTGACTGAGATCCACCAGCGACCCGCTGCCCAGGTCGGCTACCACCGGAACATCCAGTTCGCGACCAATGGCCGCCAGCTCCGCTTCGTCGACGGCTTTGGTAAAGCCCTCAATACTGTAGTTGCTGGTGTGGACCTTCATCAGCAGCGCGGTATTGTCATTCACCGCCTGGCGATAATCTTTGGCATGGGTGCGGTTGGTGGTACCCACTTCGTGCAGCTGACAACCCGCCTGACGCATCACATCAGGAATGCGAAATGCGCCGCCGATCTCCACCAGTTCGCCGCGGGAAACCACCACTTCGCGGCCGCTGGCGGTGGCCGCCAGCATCAGCAGAACGGCCGCCGCGTTGTTGTTCACGATACAGGCATCTTCCGCGCCGGTGATCTGGCACAGCAGATCGGCAATGGCGCGATCGCGATGGCCGCGCCCGGCGTCGTCGAGATCATATTCGAGCGTCACCGGCGCGCGCATCGCGCTGGCAACCGCCTCCACGGCCGACTCCGCCTGGATGGCGCGCCCCAGATTGGTATGCAATACCGTACCGGTGAGATTAAACACCGGACGCAGGGCGCTCCGCTGGCCGGCGGTGAGCCGCTGCTCACAGGCGTGCAGCCAGTCATGGCTCCAGTCAGGCAGTGTCTGACACTGGCGGATCTGTTCCCGCGCCTCGTCCAGCATCTGGCGCAGCTGCGTCACCACCTGCGAATGGCCGTGCTGCGCCAGCAGGGAGGAAAAAGCGGGGTCGCGGAGTAAGCGGTCAATGGCCGGAAGCCGGGTATAAAGCGCACGAATTTCGGTAGTCATGAATGGGCCTGGCGGTAAGTTATTTTCCCCCCTCCCGACGGGAGAGGGAGTCAACAATCAGCGGCGATTGTAACGCCTCCTTGCGCAAACTGTTACCTGCCTGGGTCAAGTCCGCGGCGGTTCGGTGCGCGCAAAGCTGGCGCGCTGGAACAGCGCATCCACCAACTTCACCAACTGCGGCCGGGTGGCGCACCAGCCCGGCGCCACCCGGCGAAAGTTCAGGTAGGCAATGGCGCAGGCCGTAGAGATGGTCGCCAGATTGACCTCGTCACCGCGTAGCGTTCCGTCCGCCGCGCAGGCTTCCAGCCTGTCGAGGCCGCGCGCCACTTTCTCCCGCTGGCGGAGCAGCTCTTGCTCTGACTGTTGGGCCGCAGGGCGAGCTTTTTCGCGCACCAGCGCCTGGGCGGCCTCCATCACCCCATCTGCCAGCGCCTCAAGCTGGCGCATCCTGAGAGCGGCTCTGGGGTCGGCGGGGATCATCGGCGGCGCCACGCCCAGCAGCTCCAGATACTGGGCGATGACCGGGGAGTCAAACCAGCACTCACCGTCGTCCGTCACCAGCGCCGGTACCTTGCCCAGCGGGTTATAGCGCGCCACACCGTTGCTTTCGCTGTAGGGGGATTCGTTGACAAACTCAAAAGGGATGCGCTTTTCCAGCAGGATCACCGATATTTTGCGCACAAAGGGACTGGTGTAGCTGCCGATCAGTTTCATAGCCTGCTCCTTATCGCCAACAAATTATCGCCAACAAAGATATGAGTATGGCTCAGGGCGAGGTAAAAGGCAGGTGAGCATCCCGCTCAACCTGCCGCCGATCGCATTAATGGTCGAGATAGAGGTAGTGCATCCAGCTGGTCATCCGCAGCAGCACTTTACGCATCACCGAAACGTGGGCGAAATGGTCGGAGTAGACCGCCACCTGCGCATAGATGCCATCGGGTAGTGCATCGATTTCGGCATTCGGATCGAGCTCAATGGTCGCCAGCACGCCATCGCTGCCCGGCGTCACGGTCAGCGACTGCAACGCCCCCTGCGCCTGATAGGTTCCCCCCGGCACCACCGGTAAAATGCTCACCAGTTTGCCGTGGAATACCTGTCCGGGCAGGGCGTTAAACACCGCTTCCGCGTCGTCGCCTTTCTCCAGCCTTAACAGGGAATTTTGCCGAAACTGGGCGACGATCAGCCGTTTTTGCTCGGGGATAAACACCATCACCGGACGCAGCGGCAGCGAGGCGGCATAGGTCCCCGGACGGATCAGCACCTGGGTGATATACCCATCGCTTGGCGCCCGCACGGTGGTCTGATCGAGATTATATTTCGCCTCCGCCAGCTGGGCGCGCAGGCTGGCCACTTGCGACTGCTCGCCGTTGATCATGCTGTCCAGCTGGCTCTGGATCTGCGCCTGCTCCGCCACCGACGCCTTGACCAGCGCGTCCTGGGCAAGGTAATTCTGCCTGGCGTTATCGATGTCGCTTTCCGAGAACGGGTTCACCCGCGCCTGGCTCCCTTTCAGGTAGCGCTGATAGTCCTTGTATAAGCGATCGCGTTCCGCCGACACGCGGGTGGTGTTGGCCTGGGCTTCAGAGAGCTGCGCTTTGAGGGTGTTAATACTGTGCAGCGCCGTCACCAGGTCGGCCTGCAGACGGTCGACCCGCGCCTGATAGCGCGCCGGGTCAATAGTAAAAAGCACCTCACCCTTTTTGACGCGCTGATTCGCTTTGTCGGTGACGCTGTTAACCACTCCGGTAACCTGCGGCGTAATAGGAATAGATATCACCGCCTTTTGCGCCAGAAAGGTGTAAGGGTGGTTATAGTTCATTAATAAAATAAGCGCGCTAACAATAAATACGCCCCCCAGCGCCGCGGTAGGTACCGTCCATTTATTTACCGGTATTTTGAAGATTTTAAATATCGACCAGGCGATGGCCACGTAGGTCAAAATTATCAACAGATCCATAGATTATTTCTCCGCCGCAGAGGTGGACTGCGGCCGCTGGATGGCCGCCACCTGGTGTTCAAGGTCGCTCAGTCGTTGGCGAAGCTGTTGTATATCGGTCTCTTTTTCAGGTTCGTCAGGGGCCGTATTCGCCTTATGCTGCATGCCCCAGCCGCGCTCAGGCTGGTACAACGTGGCCCAAATCCATAAAAACGGCCAGATGACGTGGAGAGTAAAAAGACTGACCCATCCGGCGACATGAATAGCATCGGAATGAGGGTGGTTGCGTTTTTTGGCGATCAAATAAGGAATATCGTGAATAATGATAATCCCATAAAAAATGACCAGAAAAACGAAGATCAGAACGCCCAGCGCAAAATAATTGAGAAACATAATTCCCTCGGCTTTACGCTAATAATTTATATGAATTTTATTCACGACCCACTGACATTCGGGCCGCTATTTTGAGCATAATTCACGCCTTTCATTTTTGCCATCCGGCGTAAAAAAGTTATTCGGCAGTTAAGGTTGCTTAGTTACAGAGCCATCTCGCCCTGGCCGCAAAACCGGGCCGAGATCACAGCGGCGTAAACCCCTCGCGAAATTCTTTGTGATCAAAATCACAAACAAACAACAAAAACACGAAACAAAAATGTGACAAATATCACACATAAAGGCAGATCAGCGGCTAAAAAGGCGCTGTGTTGTTTTTTTACACAGTAATTTTGTGATCATCATCACTAAAAAACCCTCTTAGCCCCCTATATTCATGTGATCCAAATCACATAAAAGGGCGCTGGCTGGACAGCTAAACGATTCAGTGCCAGATTTCGCACTATCAATCAGGGCCCGGCTACCTCTGCCGCCACATTAACAACAAACCTCGGGCTTTAAGCCTGCGCGCTACGCAAAACAGAAGAAGGGGTGTTTTATGTCATCCGATATCAAGATCAAAGTGCAAAGCTTTGGTCGTTTCCTCAGCAATATGGTGATGCCGAATATCGGCGCGTTTATCGCGTGGGGTATCATCACCGCGCTTTTCATTCCGACAGGGTGGTTGCCAAACGAAACGCTGGCGAAGCTGGTCGGTCCGATGATCACCTACCTGCTGCCGCTGCTGATCGGTTACACCGGCGGTAAATTAGTCGGCGGCGAACGTGGTGGCGTGGTCGGGGCGATCACCACCATGGGCGTTATCGTCGGCGCGGATATGCCGATGTTCCTCGGCTCAATGATTGCCGGCCCGCTGGGCGGCTACTGCATCAAGAAGTTCGATAACTGGGTAGACGGTAAGATCAAATCCGGTTTTGAAATGCTGGTGAATAACTTCTCCGCCGGCATCATCGGGATGATCCTCGCCATTCTGGCCTTCCTCGGCATTGGCCCGGCGGTCGAAGTTCTGTCGAAAATTCTGGCAGCTGGCGTTAACTTTATGGTGGCGCACGACATGCTACCGCTGGCGTCTATCTTCGTCGAACCGGCAAAAATCCTGTTCCTTAACAACGCCATCAACCACGGTATCTTCTCGCCGCTGGGTATTCAGCAGTCCCACGAGCTGGGTAAATCCATCTTCTTCCTGATTGAAGCTAACCCGGGTCCAGGGATGGGCGTTCTGCTGGCGTACATGTTCTTTGGCCGCGGCAGCGCAAAACAGTCTGCAGGCGGGGCTGCTATCATCCACTTCCTGGGTGGTATCCATGAAATCTACTTCCCGTACGTACTGATGAACCCGCGCCTGATCCTGGCCGTTATCCTCGGCGGGATGACCGGTGTCTTCACCCTGACTATCCTCAATGGCGGTCTGGTTTCCCCGGCTTCCCCAGGCTCTATCCTGGCGGTACTGGCGATGACGCCGAAAGGCGCCTACTTCGCTAACATCGCCGCGATTATCGCAGCGATGGCGGTCTCCTTCGTGGTCTCTGCGGTTCTGCTCAAGACCAGCAAAGTTAAAGAAGAAGACGATATCGAAGCCGCAACGCGTCGTATGCATGACATGAAAGCGGAATCCAAAGGCGCCAGCCCGCTGGCGGCCGGTAATGTCACCAACGACCTGAGCCATGTGCGTAAAATCATCGTCGCCTGCGACGCCGGGATGGGTTCCAGCGCTATGGGCGCCGGGGTACTGCGCAAGAAAGTGCAGGATGCCGGGCTGAGCAACATCTCGGTCACCAACAGCGCAATCAATAACCTGCCGCCGGATGTTGACCTGGTCATCACCCACCGCGACCTTACCGAGCGCGCCATGCGCCAGGTGCCGCAGGCGCAGCATATTTCGCTGACCAACTTCCTCGACAGCGGTCTGTACACCAGCCTGACCGAGCGCCTGGTCGCGGCCCAGCGCCACATCGACAACGAAGTCAAAGTCACCGATAGCCTGAAAGACAGCTTTGACGATACTAACAACAACCTGTTCCAGCTGGGCGCGGATAACATCTTCCTCGGTCGCAAAGCAGCCACCAAAGAAGAAGCGATTCGCTTCGCCGGTGAGCAGCTGGTGAAAGGCGGTTACGTTGAGCCGGAATATGTGCAGGCGATGCTGGACCGCGAAAAACTGACCTCGACCTATCTCGGCGAGTCCATTGCGGTACCGCACGGCACCATCGAAGCGAAGGACCGCGTGCTGAAAACCGGCGTCGTCTTCTGCCAGTACCCGGAAGGCGTGCGCTTCGGTGAAGAAGAAGATGAAGTCGCGCGTCTGGTCATCGGCATCGCCGCTCGTAATAACGAGCACATTCAGGTTATCACCAGTCTGACTAACGCCCTGGATGACGAAACCGTGATTGAGCGCCTGGCGAAAACCACCAGCGTCGACGAAGTTCTGGCACTGTTAAATAAATAATCAGCGCTATCCAACCCTCTCCTTTGGGAGAGGGTTGGGGTGAGGGGAAAGGCCTCACCCCAGCCCTCTCAGGTGAAAACATTAATTGAAGGTTAATACTATGAAAGCATTACATTTTGGCGCAGGTAATATCGGACGTGGCTTTATCGGTAAATTGCTGGCCGACGCGGGCATCGAACTGACGTTTGCCGATGTCAATCAGACCGTACTTGATGCCCTGAATGCCCGTCATAGCTATCAGGTTCACGTCGTCGGTGAGAATGAGCAGGTGGACACCGTCTCCGGCGTCAATGCCGTCAGCAGCATCGGCGATGAGGTTGTGGACCTGATCGCTGAAGTGGATCTGGTCACCACCGCCGTCGGTCCCGTCGTGCTCGAGCGCATCGCGCCAGCGATCGCCAAAGGGCTGGCGCAGCGCAAAGCGCAGGGCACCGAACGCCCCCTGAACATCATCGCCTGCGAAAATATGGTGCGCGGCACCACGCAGTTAAAAGGCCACGTGTTTAACGCGCTGGCGGAAGAACATAAAGCCTGGGTGGAAGCGCATATCGGCTTTGTCGACTCTGCCGTTGACCGTATTGTGCCGCCATCGGCTTCCGCCACTCATGACCCGCTGGAAGTCACCGTGGAAACCTTTAGCGAATGGATTGTCGATAAGACTCAGTTCAAGGGCGCGCTGCCGACTATCCCGGGGATGGAATTAACTGATAACCTGATGGCATTTGTCGAACGCAAGCTCTTCACCTTGAACACCGGGCATGCTATAACCGCCTACCTCGGAAAACTGGCGGGCCATCAGACGATTCGCGACGCGATCCTCGACGAGAAAATTCGTGCCGTCGTGCAGGGCGCGATGGAAGAGAGCGGCGCGGTGCTGATCAAACGTTACGCCTTTGACCCGCAGAAGCACGCGGCTTATATCCAGAAAATACTTGGCCGTTTCGAGAACCCGTACCTGAAAGACGATGTTGAGCGCGTTGGCCGTCAGCCGCTGCGCAAACTGAGCGCTGGCGACCGTTTAATTAAGCCGCTGCTGGGTACACTGGAATACGGGCTGCCGCACCGCAACCTGGTGAAAGGGATTGCGGCGGCGATGCATTTCCGTAGCGAAGACGATCCGCAGGCGCAGGAGCTGGCGGCACTGATCGCCGACAAGGGGCCGCAGGCCGCGCTGGCGCAGATTTCCGGCCTGGATGCCGCAAGTGATGTCGTCGCGGAGGCCGTTAACGACTACAACGCGGAAAAATGATGCACAACCTGGCGCGGCCGACGTCGCGCCCATTACGACTCCTGTCAGATATGCAGGCAATGATGGAAGAAACACAAGCATTTGAAAACCGTGTGCTTGAGCGTCTGAATGCTGGCAAAACCGTACGAAGCTTCCTGATCGCCACCGTCGAGCTGTTAACGGAAGCGGTCAATATTCTGGTGCTTCAGGTGTTCCGTAAAGACGACTACGCGGTGAAATACGCCGTCGAGCCCTTGCTGGAGGGCAGCGGGCCGCTCGGCGATCTCTCTGTACGCCTGAAGCTGATTTATGGCCTTGGGGTGATAAGTCGTGCCGAATATGAAGACGCTGAGCTGCTGATGGCCCTGCGCGAAGAGCTTAACCACGACGGCAATGAGTACAGCTTTACCGACGACGAAATTATCGGTCCGTTCGGCGAGCTGCACTGCGTCGCCGCCCTGCCGCCAACGCCGCAATTTGATGACAGCGATGCCGAACTGCTGGCAATGCAGAAACTGCGTTACCAGCAGATGGTGCGCTCAACGATGGTGCTGTCCCTGACTGAGCTGATTTCACGAATCAGCTTAAAAAAAGCCTTTCAGAAATCAACGCTCTGATTCCGGTTCCGTCTGGTCGCAGGTCGGCCGGTAAAGCTGACGATAATATTCCAGACGCTGCAGGAACAACGCTTCCTTATCCTGAGGAATGTCTCGCGGTACATGCTGCAGACGCGGAGACTTTTTCAAATACTCCATAAACGCCTGACTGGAAGCCATAAAATCAACCGCTTTGTCGATTAAACGTGGTACGCCGTCGCCGATCTTTGCCATCACGTCCTCCTTTTGGGAATAATCTGATTAAGCATTAGCCAATTCACCAGCGTGGGTTAAGGAAAACGTGCTTATCTGCCGACAGGCTTCACAGAAATGAAATTAGAACGGGTATTAGGAGGAATATTAATAAAATTCAAATTATTAGCGATAAATGATATTGCATTCCGCGGGCGACAAACGGCGAATTTTTGATAAATAGCTATCAACAATAGCGGTCACGGCACATACTATAGGCGAATGAAGCCCCTTTATTAACAGATCAAATCACCATGAAAGAAGTCGAAAAGAATGAAATCAAGCGTCTGAGCGATCGTCTCGACGCCATCCGCCACCAGCAGGCCGAGCTGTCGCTGGTGGAAGCCGCCGATAAATATGCTGAACTGGAAAAAGAAAAAGCCACTCTGGAAACGGAGATTGAACGTCTGCGTTCCGTCCAGAGCCAGAAGCTGAGCAAAGAGGCGCAGAAACTGATGAGCCTGCCGTTCCGCCGCGCGATTACCAAAAAAGAGCAGGCCGATATGGGCAAGCTGAAGAAAAGCGTTCGCGGCCTGGTGGTTGTCCATCCGATGACCGCCCTGGGCCGGGAAATGGGTCTGAAAGAGATGACCGGTTTCGCCCGCAGCGAATTTTGATCCCCAGTCCTCTCCGTACGGAGAGGGCTATTCTGTCTTCACTCCCCCACATTTTTACCTTCAGCCGGGTCGATTGGTCCAACCAATAATTTCATCCACCCCCTGGCAGTTCACAAATCCGTCAAAACCCATCACAAACACGTTGCTTAAGAGTAACATCTGATTAACCATTCATTGTCATCAACCCTGATACCCTTAATTGGCCGGGCCAATTTTACTTTTGGTGGGATCGGCAATGAGCGCAGACTCAGCCCTCCTCTCCTGGCGGCCCGATGGAGACCCTGCATGAATCTCTGGCAACAAAACTACGATCCCGCCGGTAATATCTGGCTATCCAGTCTTATCGCATCGCTACCGATTCTGTTTTTCTTTTTTGCGCTGATTAAGCTCAAACTGAAAGGCTACATCGCTGCCACCTGGACCGTCGCAATCGCGCTGGTCGTTGCCTTACTGTTCTATAAAATGCCGGTGGACCGCGCCTTAGCCTCGGTGGTCTACGGCTTCTTCTACGGCCTGTGGCCTATCGCGTGGATTATTATCGCCGCGGTCTTCGTCTATAAAATCTCGGTGAAGACCGGACAGTTCGACATCATCCGCTCATCGATTCTGTCGATTACGCCGGACCAGCGCCTGCAGATGCTGATCGTCGGCTTCTCGTTCGGCGCCTTTCTCGAAGGGGCGGCGGGTTTCGGCGCACCGGTGGCGATTACCGCCGCGCTGCTGGTTGGTCTCGGGTTTAACCCGCTGTATGCGGCTGGCCTGTGCCTGATCGTCAACACCGCGCCGGTGGCCTTCGGCGCGATGGGCATCCCGATTCTGGTCGCCGGCCAGGTGACCGGTATCGATAGCTTCGCCATCGGCCAGATGGTGGGCCGCCAGCTGCCGTTCCTGACCATTATCGTGCTGTTCTGGATCATGGCGATTATGGACGGCTGGCGCGGCATTAAAGAGACCTGGCCGGCGGTGATAGTCGCAGGCGGTTCGTTCGCTATTGCCCAGTACCTCAGCTCTAACTTCCTTGGCCCGGAGCTGCCGGATATCATCTCGTCGCTGGTCTCCCTGGTCTGTCTGACCCTGTTCCTCAAACGCTGGCAGCCGGTACGCATCTTCCGCTTCGGCGATCTCGGCGCCTCGCAGGTGGATATGACGCTGGCCCGCACACGCTACACGGCGGGACAAGTGATCCGCGCCTGGTCGCCGTTCCTGTTCCTGACCGCCACCGTGACCCTGTGGAGCGTGCCGCCATTCAAAGCGCTGTTCGCTCCTGGCGGCGCGATGTATGACTTCGTTATCAATATTTCGGTACCATTCCTCGACAAAATGGTTGCCCGTATGCCGCCGGTGGTTAGCGCCGCGACGCCCTACGCCGCGGTGTATAAATTCGACTGGCTGTCGGCAACCGGCACCGCCATTCTGTTCGCCGCCCTGCTGTCCATCGTCTGGCTGCGCATGAAGCCGAAAGATGCGCTGACCACCTTCGCCGGGACGCTGAAGGATCTGGCGCTGCCGATCTACTCTATCGGCATGGTGCTGGCGTTCGCCTTTATCTCTAACTATTCCGGGCTGTCGTCGACCCTGGCCCTGGCGCTGGCCCATACCGGCCACGCGTTTACCTTCTTCTCGCCGTTCCTTGGCTGGCTGGGGGTATTCCTGACCGGTTCGGACACCTCGTCTAACGCCCTGTTCGCCGCGCTGCAGGCAACGGCGGCGCAGCAGATTGGCGTCTCCGATATTCTGCTGGTCGCGGCCAATACCACCGGCGGCGTTACCGGCAAGATGATTTCCCCGCAGTCGATCGCCATCGCCTGCGCCGCGGTAGGCCTGGTGGGCAAAGAGTCGGATCTGTTCCGCTTTACCGTCAAACATAGCCTGATCTTCACCTGCATGGTGGGGCTGATCACCACGCTGCAGGCCTACGTTTTAACCTGGATGATCCCGTGATAGTGATGCCTAAACGCCTGGCCGACGACGTGGCGCGTCGCGTCCGGGCGCTGATTGAAGAACAACAGCTGGAGGCGGGCATGCGACTGCCCGCCGAGCGCCAGCTCGCCGCCCAGCTCGGCGTCTCACGCAATTCCCTGCGCGAAGCGCTGGCGATGCTGGTCAATGAAGGGGTGCTGTTGAGCCGTCGCGGCGGCGGCACCTTCGTCCGCTTTCAGCATGAGCCGTGGTCAGAGCAAAACATCGTCCAGCCGCTGAAGACGCTGCTGGCCGATGACCCGGACTACAGCTTCGATATCCTCGAAGCTCGCCACGCCATCGAAGCCAGCACCGCGTGGCACGCGGCGATGCGCGCCACCGACGCCGATAAAGAAAAAATTCGTCTGTGCTTTGAAGCGACCCAGAGTGAAGACCCGGATATCGCCTCGCAGGCGGATGTCCGCTTTCACCTGGCGATCGCCGAAGCCTCGCATAACGTGGTGCTCCTGCAAACCATGCGCGGCTTTTTCGACCTGCTGCACTCCTCCGTTAAGCAGAGCCGCCAGCGCATGTATCAGGTGCCGCCGGTGTTTGCCCGCCTGACCGAACAGCACCAGGCCGTCATGGAGGCGATTGTCGCCGGCGACGCCGAGGCGGCGCGCCAGGCGATGATGGGCCACTTAGGCTTTGTCCACGCCACCATCAAACGTTTTGATGAAGACCAGGCCCGCCAGGCGCGAATTACCCGCCTGCCCGGTGACCACAATGAAAATTCCAGGGAGAACTCGTGATGATTATTTCCGCCGCCAGCGACTATCGCGCCGCCGCACAGCGTATCCTGCCGCCGTTTCTGTTCCACTATATTGACGGCGGCGCCTACGCCGAACATACCCTGCGCCGCAACGTCGAGGACCTTTCCGATGTAGCCTTGCGCCAGCGTATTTTGCGCAATATGTCGGACCTGAGTCTGGAAACGACGTTATTCAACGAGAAGCTGGCGATGCCGACGGCGTTGGCGCCGGTCGGGCTGTGCGGGATGTACGCCCGCCGCGGCGAAGTGCAGGCCGCCGGCGCGGCGGACGACAAAGGCATTCCGTTCACCCTCTCTACCGTTTCCGTCTGCCCGATCGAAGAGGTCGCCCCGACCATCAAGCGCCCGATGTGGTTCCAGCTGTATGTCCTGCGCGACCGCGGCTTTATGCGCAATGCGCTGGAGCGCGCCAAAGCCGCCGGCTGCTCGACGCTGGTCTTTACCGTCGATATGCCGACTCCCGGCGCCCGCTACCGCGACGCCCATTCCGGCATGAGCGGCCCGAACGCCGCCCTGCGCCGCTACTGGCAGGCCGTCACCCATCCGCAGTGGGCGTGGGACGTCGGCCTTAACGGTCGCCCGCACGATCTGGGCAATATCTCCGCCTATCTCGGCAAACCGACCGGGCTTGAGGATTACATTGGCTGGCTGGCGAATAACTTCGATCCGTCGATTTCATGGAAAGACCTGGAGTGGATCCGCGATTTCTGGGACGGTCCGATGGTGATCAAAGGGATCCTCGATCCGGAGGACGCCCGCGACGCGGTGCGCTTCGGCGCTGACGGCATTGTCGTCTCCAACCACGGCGGCCGCCAGCTCGATGGCGTGCTCTCCTCGGCCCGCGCCCTGCCGGCAATTGCCGACGCGGTGAAAGGCGACATCACTATTCTCGCAGACAGCGGCATCCGCAACGGGCTCGACGTGGTGCGGATGATCGCCCTGGGCGCCGACAGCGTACTGCTGGGCCGCGCTTACCTGTACGCCCTGGCGACCCACGGTAAGCAGGGCGTGGCGAATCTGCTGAACCTCATCGAGAAAGAGATGAAAGTGGCGATGACCCTCACCGGGGCGAAAAGTATCCGTGAAATCAGCCGTGATTCGCTGGTGCAGAACGCCGAAGCGCTGCAGACCTTCGATGCGCTGAAGCAGAATAACGCCGCGTAATTCTCCACGTTTTCCCTTACGCCGCCCCTCTCCCTCAGGGTGAGGGTTCGCCAAATATCTGCTATTCTGCCCCCCGCAATTAAGGGGGCAGTATGCTGAACATCGTGTTATTCGAACCAGAGATCCCGCCGAACACCGGGAATATTATCCGCCTGTGCGCCAACACGGGCTTCAGTCTGCATATCATTGAGCCGATGGGCTTCACCTGGGACGATAAACGCCTGAGACGCGCCGGACTGGACTATCACGAGTTCACTGCCGTGCAGCGCCATGCGGATTACGCGGCGTTTGTCGCCAGCGCGCAGCCGCAGCGTCTGTTCGCCCTGACCACCAAAGGCACGCCTGCGCACAGCGCAGTGAGCTATCAGGACGGCGATTTCTTGATGTTTGGCCCGGAAACCCGCGGTCTGCCGGCCAGCATCCTCGATGCCCTGCCGCCGGAGCAGAAAATCCGTATTCCGATGATGCCGGACAGCCGCAGTATGAACCTGTCAAACGCGGTGTCGGTGGTGGTGTATGAAGCCTGGCGCCAGCTGGGGTATCCTGGCGCGGTCTTGCGCAGCTAACCTGAGCGGTTCCCGGATTACGGCGCGTTGCGCCTTATCCGGGCTACATTTCTGTGCTTAGCAGCGGCAAATGGCAATACATCAAATCCCATCGCCGTACTCGAAGGTGTGGTGGATGCCATTGAAATGCTGATCCATATCCATCGCCGGCTTGTCGCTCTCCGGCTTGCCGACGATACGCGCCGGTACGCCCGCCGCGGTGGTGTGCGGCGGAACCGGCTGCAATACCACCGAACCGGCGCCAATCTTCGCGCCACGCCCGACTTCAATATTGCCGAGGATCTTCGCCCCGGCGCCAATCATTACGCCTTCGCGAATTTTCGGATGACGGTCGCCGCTGGTTTTACCGGTCCCGCCGAGGGTGACCGACTGCAGAATAGAGACGTCATCTTCAATCACCGCCGTTTCGCCGACCACAATGCCGGTGGCATGGTCGAGCATGATCCCGCGGCCGATTTTCGCCGCCGGGTGGATATCCACCTGGAAAGAGACGGAGACCTGATTTTGCAGGAAAATCGCCAGCGCGCGTCGCCCCTGAGTCCACAGCCAGTGGCCGATACGATAGGCTTGCAAGGCATGGAAACCCTTCAGATAGAGCAACGGCGTGGAGTATTTATCCACCGCCGGGTCGCGCGTGCGCACCGCCTGAATATCGCAGGCGGCGGAGGCGATCATTTCCGGATCGGCGGCGTAGGCCTCTTCCACCACTTCGCGAATGGCGATCGCCGGCATAATCGGGGAAGCCAGCTTGTTGGCCAGCATATAGCTCAGCGCGCTGCCGAGATTTTCATGCTTGAGTAGCGTTGCGTGGTAAAAACTGGCGAGCATCGGCTCACAGTCAGCCAAAGCCCGGGCTTCGGCTTTAATATTATTCCAGACGATATCCAGTTCTTCACACGGCATTGCATACTCCAGGCGATATAGTAATGACCTGCCAGTTCTGCGCTGGCAGGGTCATTCAGGTGACAAAGGAAAGCTAATTGCTGCTGCGCTCGTCCTTGCGGGCGCGACCCAATAAGGTCAATGCTGCCTCGCGCGCAATTTTTCCGCAATACAATACCTGATAAATTTCCTCGGTTATTGGCATTTCGACACCTAAACGCTGTGCCAGAACGCGAACTTCCTTGGTATTGCGGTAGCCTTCAACCACCTGGCCAATCTTGTCCTGGGCGCTCTGCACGTCCATACCCTGGCCGAGCATCATGCCGAAGCGACGGTTACGGGACTGGTTGTCGGTGCAGGTGAGCACCAGGTCACCGAGGCCGGCCATGCCCATAAAGGTTTCCGGATCGGCGCCCAGCGCCGCGCCGAGGCGGGACATTTCCACCAGCCCACGGGTAATCAGCGCCGTACGCGCATTGGCGCCGAAGCCGATGCCATCCGACATACCTGCCCCGATGGCAATGACGTTTTTCACCGCGCCGCCGAGCTGCACGCCGATAAAGTCCGGGTTGATGTAGACGCGGAAGCTTTTGCCGCAGTGCAGTAGGCGCTGAAGGTCTTCCGCAAACTGCGGATCCGTGGCCGCCAGCGAAATCGCCGTCGGCAGGCCGGCGGCCAGCTCTTTGGCGAAGGTTGGCCCCGAGATCACCGCAAGCGGAATATCATCGCCCAGCGCTTCACGCGCCACGTCCTGCAGCAGACGGCCGGTTTCGGCCTCCAGGCCTTTGGTGGCCCACACCAGCCGCGCGTCGGAACGCATCAGCGGTTTAATCTGGCGTAACACCTGACCGAATACATGGCTCGGCACCACGACAAGGATGTCGCGGCTGGCGGCCAGCGCGGTGGCCAGGTCGCTCTCAAGATGCAGCGTATCCGGGAAAGGCACATCGGGAAGGAACGCGGCGTTACAGCGATCGTGTTGCAGCGTCGCGATATGTTTCGGGTCATGGCCCCAGAGCACAACGTGGTGGCCATTTCTTGCCAGGGTGATGGCAAGAGCGGTGCCGTAAGAGCCGGCACCGATCACAGTCATTGCAGCATTAAGTGCGTTCATCAGGCATCCTGATGTTGTTCAGCACCTTCGCCAGCCTGCTGCTGCAGATAGTTCATGAACAGCGCGTCGAAGTTCACTGGCGCAAGGTTAAGTTGCGGGAAGGTGCCGCGGGAAACCAGGCTGGTGATGCACTCGCGCGCGTACGGGAACAGAATGTTCGGGCAGTATGCGCCGAGGCAGTGCGCCATCTGGGTGCCTTCGATGCCGTCGATGGAGAAAATACCGCCCTGCTGTACTTCACAGAGGAACGCGGTTTCTTCGCCCAGCGCAGCGGTCACGGTCACACGCAGCACCACTTCATAAACGCCTTCAGCCAGCTGGGTGGAGGCGGTATCCAGATCAAGTTTAACTTCCGGCTGCCAGTCTTTCTGGAAAACTTGCGGCGCGTTCGGCGCTTCAAAAGAGATATCTTTGGTATAGATACGCTGGATCTGGAAGGTCATTTCGGTGCTGTTTTGTTCTGACATAGTAAAACCCTTTCGTGTTGTCCTTAAATACGCGCTTCCGCCAGGGAAAGCGCGCAAAAATTAGCGCAAGAGGGGATCAAGTCCACCACGTGAATCAAGCGCATACAAGTCGTCACAGCCGCCAATGTGCTGCGCATCAATAAAAATCTGCGGAACCGTCGTCCGTCCGCTGCGCTGGATCATCTCCTCACGCTTCGCGGCATCGCCATCGATCGGCAACTCATGGAACGTTACGCCTTTGCTGTTCAGCAGCGCTTTCGCGCGGATGCAGAACGGGCAGGTCGCTTTGGTGTAGATCTCAATATTGGCCATGACTTCACTCCTGTTGTTACCCTGAGGGTTTTACGCCGCAGCCTGTGTTCCCTTCACGTCAGGCGTGAAGGAGAAAACGCGGCGGCATCACCACGCGAGGTAAGTTATTTGCCGCGTACCAGAGGGAGGTTTTCGCCGCTCCAGCCAGCAATGCCCTCTTTCAGTACAAAGACTTTTTCAAACCCGGCTTTGTTCAGCGCGCTGGCGGGCTCTTGCGCCTGCATGCCGGAACCGTCTACCACAATAATGGGTTGCGATTTCTGTTTTTCCAACTCGCCGACGTTATTGGCTTTGATATCGCTGGGCAGCAGGTTAATAGCGCCGGCAATATGGCCTTTACGGAAATCGTCACGCTGACGCAGGTCGACCACCACCGCATCTTCTTTATTGATAAGACGCGTCGCTTCACCACGGGTGATGACTTTAACTTTCGACATCAGCCCCTTGAAGGTGGTGAACACTACCGCACCCAGCAGCGCGATCCATGCGATGCTTAGGACCGGGTGACGGCCGATGAATTGCATAATTTCTTGCATGGGGGGTTACAACTCCCGACTAAGTGAGAAAAAAACCAGGAAAGGAGTATACCTGTGCCTTGCGGCAATTACAGCCAGTGAGCGCGATGTAATGTATTTTCTGCGGGCGGTCACGAAAAAAAAGCCGCCTTCATCATCGCCTCTGACGCCGCCCCTTCCCTTTCTTTGATCTTTCACGGGGATTTAAACGATTCAGCTGTAGTAAAATTACGCAAAATTTCTGTCTTTGAGCATGAGGTTGTCGCAATGTCGGTTTCTAAAAAACCTATGGTACTGGTGATTCTGGATGGCTACGGCTATCGCGAAGACCAACAGGATAACGCCATTTACAGCGCTAAAACGCCGGTAATGGACGCCCTGTGGGCCAAACGTCCGCATACCCTGATCGATGCATCTGGCCTGGAAGTCGGCCTGCCGGACCGTCAGATGGGGAACTCCGAAGTAGGCCACGTCAACCTGGGCGCCGGTCGTATCGTCTACCAGGACCTGACCCGTCTCGATGTTGAAATTAAAGAACGCACCTTCTTCGCCAACCCGGTACTCACCGCCGCGGTCGACAAAGCGGTTGCCGCCGGTAAAGCGGTCCACATCATGGGCCTGATGTCTCCGGGCGGCGTCCACAGCCACGAAGATCACATCATGGCCATGGTGGAGCTGGCAGCAGAGCGCGGCGCTGAGAAAATCTATCTGCACGCCTTCCTTGATGGCCGTGATACGCCGCCGCGCAGCGCGGAAAAAACGCTGGCGACATTCGAAGCCAAATTTGCCGCGCTGGGCAAAGGCCGCATCGCGTCTATTATTGGCCGCTATTATGCCATGGACCGCGATAACCGCTGGGATCGCGTGGAACAAGCTTATGATCTGATGACCCTGGCGAAAGGCGAATTCCAGGCCGATACCGCCGTCGAGGGTCTGCAGGCCGCCTACGCCCGTGACGAAAACGACGAATTCGTCAAAGCCACCGTTATTCGCGCCGCCGGCCAGGCCGATGCCGCGATGGAAGACGGCGACGCGCTGATCTTCATGAACTTCCGTGCCGACCGCGCGCGTGAAATCACCCGCGCCTTCGTCAACGCCGACTTCGACGGCTTCGCGCGTAAGAAAGTGGTTAACCTCGACTTCGTGATGCTCACCGAATACGCCGCCGACATCAAAGTCGCCTGCGCCTATCCGCCCGCCTCACTGGCTAACACCTTCGGCGAGTGGATGGCGAAGCACGATAAAACCCAGCTGCGCATCTCCGAAACCGAGAAATACGCTCACGTCACCTTCTTCTTCAACGGCGGCGTAGAAGAGCCGTTTAAAGGCGAAGAGAGTATTCTGATTAACTCACCAAAAGTGGCGACCTACGATCTGCAGCCGGAAATGAGCTCCGCCGAGCTGACCGAGAAACTGGTCGCCGCCATCAAAGGCGGAAAATACGACACCATCATCTGTAACTACCCGAACGGCGATATGGTTGGCCATACCGGGGTGATGGAAGCTGCCGTAAAAGCGGTTGAAGCGCTGGATCGCTGCATCGACCAGGTGGCTCAGGCGGTGGAATCCGTTGGCGGCCAGCTGCTGATCACCGCCGACCACGGCAACGCCGAGCAGATGCGCGACCCGGCCACCGGCCAGGCGCACACCGCCCATACCAATCTGCCGGTTCCGCTGATCTACGTCGGTAATAAAGCGGTCAAAGCGGTCAACGGCGGCAAACTTTCCGACATCGCCCCGACCATGCTGTCGCTGATGGGAATGGAAATCCCGCAAGAGATGACTGGCAAGCCGCTGTTCATCGTGGAATAATCCTTCCCCATGAGGGGAAAGGCGATGTATTCAACTACATGGATCGCAGCGGCAGTTCGATCCGTCCTTTACGCCAGCGCGCTCAGCGCTGGCGTATTGCTGTGCGCGTCATCTGCGCATGCCGACGATCGCGATCAGCTAAAGTCCATCCAGGCCGACATCGCCGCCAGGCAGCGGGCGATTAAGCAACAGCAGCAGCAGCGCGCAAGCCTGCTCGCCCAGCTCAAAGCGCAGGAAGAGGCGATCGCCGCCGCGGCCCGCAAACTGCGCGAAACCCAGGATAGCCTGAACCAGCTCAATAAGCAGATTGACGAGATGAACGCCGCTCTCGCGAAGCTGGAGCGCCAGCGCGCGTCTCAGGAGCGGAACCTCGCCGCGCAGCTCGATGCCGCTTTCCGCCAGGGGCCGCATACCGGCATCCAGATGGTGCTCAGCGGTGAAGAGGGCCAGCGCAATCAGCGGATGCAGGTCTATTTCAGCTATTTCAACCAGGCCCGCCAGGAGACTATCGCGGAACTGAAGAAAACGCGCGAAGAGATGGCGGTGCAAAAGTCGATGCTCGAAGAGAAGCAGAGCCAGCAGCAGACGCTGGTCTACGAGCAAAAAGCTCAGCAGGCGAAGCTGGAGCAGGCGCGTAACGAACGGAAAAAGACCCTTTCCGGACTGGAATCCTCCATTCAGCAAGGTCAGCAACAGTTAAGTGAATTGCGGGCTAACGAATCGCGCCTACGCGGTCGTATCGCCCAGGCGGAGGCTGCCGCCAAAGCCCGAGCCGATCGGGAAGCACGCGACGCGCAGGCGGTGCGCGACCGCCAGCAGGAAGCATCGCGCAAAGGCACCACCTATAAACCAACGGAAAGCGAGCGTTCGCTGATGTCACGCACCGGCGGGCTGGGCTCGCCGCGCGGTCAGGCGTTCTGGCCGGTTCGCGGTCCGCTCCTTCATCGATATGGCGAACAGCTGCAAGGTGAACTACGTTGGAAAGGGATGGTTATCGCCGCGTCTGAAGGCACCGAAGTCAGAGCCATTGCCGATGGTCGGGTCATTCTGGCCGACTGGCTGCAGGGCTATGGTCTGGTGGTGGTGGTCGAACATGGCAAAGGCGACATGAGCCTGTATGGCTATAACCAAAGCGCGCTGGTCAGCGTTGGTACCCAGGTGCGTGCCGGCCAGCCTATCGCGCTCGTAGGCAGCAGCGGCGGTCAGGGCCGTCCGTCGCTCTATTTCGAAATTCGCCGCCAGGGTCAGGCGGTCAATCCACAGCCGTGGTTGGGAAGATAAGTTTTGCTTCAATTTCGCGCAATTGCTCTTGCCGTAGCCGGTTCGCTGGCTCTGGCGGCGCCAGCGTTCGCTGGCAAACTCTCCATCGTTATTGACGATTTTGGCTACCGCCCGCAGACCGAGAATCAGGTGCTGGCGCTGCCGGCAACTATCTCCGTCGCCGTGCTGCCGAACGCGCCGCACGCCCGGGAAATGGCCACTAAAGCGCATAATCAGGGCCATGAAGTGCTCATCCACCTGCCAATGGCACCGCTCAGCAAACAGCCGCTGGAAAAAGACACCCTGCGTCCCGAAATGAGCAGCGAGGAGATCGAGCGCATTATTCGCGAGGCTTACGGCAAAGTCCCTTACGCCGTCGGGCTGAATAACCATATGGGCAGCGCGATGACCTCCAACCTGTTTGGCATGCAGAAGGTGATGCAGGCCCTGGAGCGCTACAATCTCTATTTTCTCGACAGCGTCACCATCGGCAACACCCAGGCCATGCGCGCCGCGCAGGGTACCGGCGTGAAGGTGATTAAGCGCAAAGTGTTTCTCGACGATACGCAGAATGAAGCCGATATCCGCAACCAGTTCAATCGCGCCATCGCCCTGGCGCGGCGCAACGGTTCGGCGATAGCCATTGGCCATCCGCATCCGACGACGGTGCGGGTGCTGCAGCAGATGGTCTATAACCTGCCGCCGGATATCACGCTGGTGCGCCCGAGCAGCCTGCTCAACGAGCCGCAGGTCGACAACTCGACGCCAAACTACGCCCAGCCGCCCGCGCAACAAACGCAGCAGAAGCCGCGTAATCCGTTCCATGGCGTGAAGTCTTGCAAACCGAAGCGCCCGCTGGAGCCTGTGAACGCCAGTCGCTTCTTCACTATCCTCAGCGATAGCATCAGCCAGAGCGCGCTGATCCAGTACTATCGCCTCAAATGGCAGGGCTGGGACAACCCCGGCAACTAGACTACTCAGGGGTCCGTTCGCTTTTGCGCGACGGGCGCCTGGTTATCTTCGTGGGCGTACCACGCCTTAAAATATTTCAGAAAGCTGTAAAACGTCGCGTACAGGCCGGTCACCACGCCGACCTTGCCATAGCGCCACGCCCCGCTAAACAGATACCACTTAAAGAAAGCGCCAATGGCGCTGACGATCCCCCGCGTCAGCGAAGGTTTGATCTGCTGGTACTTCACCAGCCGGGTGGTATAGCTGTTCAGCTTATTAAACACTTCATGCAGCGAATAAAAGGTATCGTGGCGAACGAAGCCCGGCAGCCTGACGGAGCTCGCGTGTCCGACCACCTGGTCATCCACCGGCCGATCGTTAAACCGCGCCTGCTGGCGGTTAAAGAGCCGCACCGGATAATCCGGTGAGGAAATGGGGTAGATAGTCCGTACCTGTTTGCCTAGCACAAACCAGTAGCGCGGCAGACGCCAGGCGCAGGTCGGCTCAGGCTCCTCCCCCGCTTTTAGCGCCTGAATGGCCGCCACCACGTCATTATCAAGAATTTCGTCGCTGTCCATGCACAGCACCCAGTCATGGCTGGCCAGTCCGATGGCATAGTTCATCTGCGCGCCGTGGGCTTTATAGGCATGGTGATGGACGGTGAGACCAAACTGCTGGCAAATAGCGACGGTTTCGTCGGTACTGCCGGAGTCGACGACGATACATTCATCGGCCACCTTCAGCAGAGGCGGCAGCACCTCCATCAGCAGGCGCGCAGAGTTACAGGTCAGTAAGCATACGGAGAGTTTAAGCATGATAGTTACAAAGTTAAACTGCGACTAAACACACTGTATAAGCGAATAACCGTAAAATCGATGTAGAAATTGTGCGCTTAATATTAAGCAGGCTAAAAATGTTATCCAAATCTAAATTAAGGCGCCCGCAGGCGCCTTTTTTGCTGATTTTTACGCCAGCATGGGGGATTAGTCCCAGCTCAAAACCACTTTACCGGACTGGCCGGAGCGCATCGCGTCAAAACCTTTCTGGAAGTCATCAATGCCGAAGCGGTGGGTGATGATCGGTGAGAGATCCAGACCAGACTGGATCAGCGCCGCCATCTTGTACCAGGTTTCGAACATTTCGCGACCATAGATACCTTTGATAAACAGCCCTTTGAAGATGACCTTGGTCCAGTCGATGGACATATCCGACGGCGGGATACCCAGCATCGCGATACGGCCGCCGTGGTTCATGGTATCCAGCATGCTGCGAAACGCCGGCGGCGCGCCGGACATCTCCAGACCCAC
The DNA here is from genome assembly GCF_018223915.1 of Klebsiella sp. 64. Classification (NCBI taxonomy): domain Bacteria; kingdom Pseudomonadati; phylum Pseudomonadota; class Gammaproteobacteria; order Enterobacterales; family Enterobacteriaceae; genus Klebsiella; species Klebsiella sp. 64. The sequence goes on along the minus strand of NZ_JAGRQZ010000005.1, from coordinate 90,787 downwards.
ATCGAAACCTTCGGTCATCCCCAGCTCGGCCATCACGTCATTAAGGTTCTCTTTGGCCACGTTCACCGCGCGGGTAACGCCCATTTTGCGCGCCAGCTCAAGACGGTACTCGTTGACGTCGGTGATCACCACGTTACGCGCGCCGACGTGTTTCGCTACCGCCGCCGCCATCACGCCAATCGGACCGGCGCCGGAAACCAGCACGTCTTCCCCGACCAGATCGAAGGAGAGCGCGGTGTGCACCGCGTTGCCGAACGGGTCGAAGATAGACGCCAGGTCATCAGAGATATTGTCGGGGATTTTAAAGGCGTTAAAGGCCGGGATCACCAGATACTCAGCAAAGCAGCCCGGGCGGTTGACGCCCACGCCTATGGTGTTGCGGCACAGATGGGTGCGGCCCGCGCGGCAGTTACGGCAGTGGCCGCAGGTGATATGCCCCTCGCCGGAGACGCGGTCGCCAATCTTAAAGCCGCGCACTTCCTGACCAATCCCCACCACTTCGCCGACATATTCGTGACCGACCACCATCGGCACCGGAATGGTCTTCTGCGACCACTCATCCCAGTTGTAGATGTGCACGTCGGTCCCGCAAATGGCGGTCTTGCGGATTTTAATCAGCAGATCGTTATGGCCGACTTCCGGTTCCGGTACGTCGGTCATCCAGATGCCTTCTTCCGCTTTCAGTTTGGATAACGCTTTCATCTCATACCCTTATTAGGCGATGACGCCCAGTTGTTTGCCGATGCGGGTAAAGGCTTCCACCGCACGCTCAATTTGTTCAGGGGTATGCGCCGCCGACATCTGGGTGCGAATACGCGCCTGGCCTTTCGGTACCACCGGATAGAAGAAGCCGGTGACATAGATCCCTTCTTTCTGCAGCTCGCGGGCAAAGTTCTGCGCCACCACCGCTTCGCCCAGCATCACCGGAATGATGGCGTGGTCGGCGCCGGCCAGCGTGAAGCCTGCCGCGGTCATTTTTTCGCGGAACAGACGCGCGTTAGCCCACAGGCGATCGCGCAGGTCTGCCCCCTCTTCAACCATCTCCAGCACTTTGATGGAGGCGGCCACGATGGCCGGCGCCAGAGAGTTGGAGAACAGATACGGACGGGAGCGCTGGCGCAGCCACTCAACCACCTCTTTGCGCGCGGCGGTGTAGCCGCCGGAGGCGCCGCCCAGCGCTTTACCCAACGTGCCGGTGATGATATCGACGCGCCCCATCACATCGCAGTATTCGTGGGAGCCGCGGCCGTTTTCGCCGACGAAGCCGACGGCGTGGGAGTCATCGACCATCACCAGCGCATCGTATTTATCCGCCAGGTCGCAAACGCCTTGCAGGTTGGCGATCACGCCATCCATCGAGAACACGCCGTCGGTGGCGATCAGCACGTGACGCGCGCCGGCCTCGCGAGCTTCTTTCAGACGCGCCTCCAGCTCTTGCATATCGTTGTTGGCATAGCGGAAGCGCTTCGCTTTACACAGACGCACGCCGTCGATGATCGAGGCATGGTTCAGGGCGTCGGAGATAATGGCGTCTTCCGGGCCGAGCAGCGTTTCAAACAGGCCGCCGTTGGCGTCGAAGCAGGAAGAGTAGAGGATCGCGTCTTCCATACCGAGGAAATCGGCCAGTTTCTTCTCCAGCTGCTTATGCGTATCCTGGGTGCCGCAGATGAAGCGTACCGAGGCCATCCCGAAACCGTGGCTGTCCATGCCGGATTTCGCCGCGGCAATCAGTTCCGGGTGGTTCGCCAGACCCAGATAGTTATTGGCGCAGAAGTTAATCACGTGGCTGTCGCCGACGGTAATGTCCGCCTGCTGCGCCGAGGTGATGATGCGCTCTTCTTTGAACAACCCTTCGGCCCGAGCGGTCTCCAGATTGCTAGTTAACTGTTTGTAGAAATCACCACGCATTGCAACTCTCCAGATTCGGCAAAATTTGGCACATATTACCCAAAGCTATACGCTGATACGAGATGATGCAGGCCTGAATGAATTATTTGCAGCATAAATCACGTCAGCCCAGCACCTTATTCTGCGAATGGCTGTAGGCTTGCTCATGTGGTGATATGATAAGAGCATTCATGTCCGGATTGTCTCCGGGCTCCCAACTTCAAAGGTACAGTTATGATCATCGTTACCGGCGGCGCAGGCTTTATCGGCAGCAACATCGTTAAAGCGCTGAATGACAAAGGCATCACCGACATTCTGGTTGTCGACAATCTGAAAGACGGCACCAAGTTTGTAAACCTGGTTGACCTGAACATCGCTGACTACATGGATAAAGAAGACTTTCTGATCCAGATTATGGCGGGTGAAGAGTTCGGTGAAATCGAAGCAATCTTCCACGAAGGCGCGTGCTCTTCCACTACCGAGTGGGATGGTAAGTACATGATGGACAACAACTATCAGTACTCCAAAGAGCTGCTGCACTACTGCCTGGAGCGCGAAATCCCGTTCCTGTACGCCTCCTCCGCGGCCACCTATGGCGGACGCACCAGCGACTTCATCGAGTCCCGCGAGTACGAACAGCCGCTGAACGTTTACGGCTACTCCAAATTCCTGTTCGACGAATACGTCCGCCAGATCCTGCCGGAAGCCAATTCGCAGATCGTCGGCTTCCGCTACTTCAACGTCTACGGGCCGCGCGAAGGCCACAAAGGCAGCATGGCGAGCGTCGCTTTCCACCTCAATACCCAGCTGAATAATGGCGAAAGCCCGAAACTGTTCGAAGGCAGCGACGGCTTCAAGCGCGACTTCGTCTACGTGGGGGACGTGGCTGACGTCAACCTGTGGTTCTGGGAAAACGGCGTTTCCGGCATCTTCAACCTCGGCACCGGCCGTGCGGAATCCTTCCAGGCCGTCGCCGATGCGACCCTGGCGTACCACAAAAAAGGCAGCATCGAGTACATCCCGTTCCCGGACAAACTGAAAGGCCGCTACCAGGCGTTCACACAGGCGGATCTGACTAACCTGCGCAAAGCGGGCTATGACAAACCGTTCAAAACCGTTGCCGAAGGCGTAACGGAATATATGGCCTGGCTAAACCGCGACGCGTAAGAAACAAGCATGAAAATATTGGTGGTAGGCCCGTCTTGGGTGGGCGACATGATGATGTCGCAAAGTCTTTATCGTACGCTCAGGGCGCGCTATCCCCAGGCGATTATCGACGTGATGGCGCCAGCCTGGTGCCGTCCGTTGCTTTCGCGCATGCCGGAAGTGAACGAAGCGATCCCGATGCCGCTGGGTCACGGCGCGCTGGCTATCGGCGAACGCCGCAAGCTCGGCCACAGCCTGCGCGAGCGTCGCTACGATCGCGCTTACGTGCTGCCGAACTCGTTTAAATCGGCATTAGTCCCTTTCTTTGCCAATATCCCGCTGCGCACCGGCTGGCGCGGCGAGATGCGCTACGGCCTGCTCAACGACGCCCGAGTGCTGGACAAAGACGCCTGGCCGCTGATGGTGGAACGCTACGTGGCGCTGGCCTACGACAACGGCGTGATGCGCTGCGCCAAAGATCTGCCGCAGCCGCTGCTGTGGCCGCAGCTGCAGGTCAACGAAGGGGAAAAGTCGCAGGCCTGCAGCGCCTTTAACCTGTCCAACGATCGGCCGATCGTCGGCTTCTGCCCCGGCGCGGAGTTCGGCCCGGCCAAACGCTGGCCGCACTATCATTATGCTGCGCTGGCGAAAAAGCTTATCGACGATGGCTATCAGATTGCGTTATTCGGCTCGGCGAAAGATAACGAGGCCGGCAAAGAGATCATCGCCGCCCTCAGCAGCGAGCAGCAGGCCTGGTGCCGTAATCTGGCGGGTGAAACCCAGCTGGAGCAGGCGGTCATTCTGATCGCCGCCTGTAAAGCTGTAGTGACTAACGATTCGGGGCTGATGCACGTCGCCGCGGCGCTGGACCGCCCGCTGGTGGCGCTGTATGGCCCGAGCAGTCCGGACTTTACCCCGCCGCTGTCGCATAAAGCGCGGGTTATCCGTCTGATTACCGGCTACCACAAGGTGCGCAAAGGCGATGCCGCCGAAGGCTATCATCAGAGCCTGATCGACATCACTCCAGAACGCGTCCTGCAAGAGCTGAACGAACTGTTAGCGGAAAAAACCGAGCACGAGGAAGCGTAACGGATGCGGGTATTGATCGTTAAAACCTCCTCCATGGGCGACGTGCTGCACACGCTGCCCGCGCTAACCGACGCCGCGCAGGCTATCCCCGGCATCCGCTTCGACTGGGTGGTTGAAGAGGGTTTCGCACAGATCCCCTCCTGGCATAAAAGCGTCGAGCGGGTGATCCCGGTGGCGATCCGCCGCTGGCGCAAAGCCTGGTTTTCCGCGCCGATCAAAGCCGAGCGTCAAGCCTTTCGCGAGACCGTTCAGGCGGTAAAGTATGACGCCATCATCGATGCCCAGGGGCTGGTAAAAAGCGCCGCGCTGGTTACTCGCCTGGCGCACGGCGTCAAGCACGGTATGGACTGGCAAACGGCCCGCGAGCCGCTGGCGAGCCTGTTTTACAACCGCCGCCACCATATCGCGAAACAGCAGCACGCGGTGGAGCGTACCCGTGAGCTGTTCGCCAAAAGCCTTGGCTACGCGAAACCCCAGACCCAGGGGGATTACGCCATTGCGCGCCATTTCCTGCAGCACGAGGCTAGCGCTGCCGCGCCCTATCTGGTGTTTCTGCACGCCACCACCCGCGACGATAAGCACTGGCCGGAAACCCGCTGGCAGGAGCTTCTCGACCTGCTGGCCGACAGCGGCGTCCACATTAAGCTGCCGTGGGGCGCCCCGCACGAAGAGGCGCGGGCGAAGCGGCTGGCGGAAGGCCGGGAGTATGTTGAAGTGCTGCCGCGCATGAGCCTTGAGCAGGTAGCGCAGGTTCTGGCCGGCGCCCGGGCCGTCGTCTCGGTCGATACCGGGCTGAGCCATCTGACCGCCGCGCTGGATAAACCGAACTTTACGCTCTACGGCCCGACCGACCCGGGGCTGATTGGCGGATACGGTAAAAACCAGCATATCGTGCGGCCGGAAAACAGCGCCAGCACCGGCGATATTGCGGCCAGCCGGATTCATCTTCTCCTGCAAAATCAGGGGCTGCTCTGATGGGATCCCTGTTTAAGCAGATCTACCGCTATACGCGCCCTCGCGCGTATCGCCACAATGAAAATCTGTGGCCTTTTACCCGTATTACGCGCGCGCCAAGCGGCGAAATCAGCGCGTTACGCTATAAAGGGAAAACGGTGCCGCTGGTCAGCCTGAGCGCGCTGAAAAACAGTATGCAGGGCGAAGTCCTGCTGACCGCCACCGGCCCCTCAACCCGCAATATCGATTTTTCCCTGTTGTCGAAAACGATCCCGGTGATGGGCGTCAATGGCGCCTGGCATCTTGCCGACCGGCTGCACTTTTCGCTCTATACCATCGTCGACATGGAATTTTTCGATAAGAAGCCGGACATTATCCGCGCCATTGTCAGCCAGCCGGATATTTTGCTGTTCACCACCATGCACGGGATCGCCAAAATCGTCGATCGCTATGGGGACGCGCTGCGCTGCCGTTTGGCGTTGATTGAGGACGGTTGCTATAAGATTTACCAGCCGAAAGTCGCCAGCGAAGCGATAAAGCGCACTTACCAGCAGAATGCGGCGATGTGCTTTCATCCTCAGCGCCCGGATATCTGTTTTAGCACCGATATTCGCCAGGGCATCTTTGATGCCGGCACGGTGGTCTACTGGGCGCTGCAAATTCTCGCCTGGCTGGGCTTCAATACTATCCTGGTGAGCGGCCTGGATATGACCAACTTTAACCAGCCGCGATTCTACGAAACACAACAAGAAAAATTGCCTTCTTACCTGGCAACAAAAGTGGATACCCTCGTCATGCCCTCCTTTGCGCATGCCGCGCAGGTACTGCAGCAACGCCAGATTCGGGTGATTAATTTTTCCCCAGAAAGCGCTGTGCCGGATACTATCTTCGAAAAGGTTGCGTTTAATGAGTACTTTAAAAGTGAGTAACTTCGCCAGACAGGGTTACTCGATTGTCTTTCCTTTGTTTTTATTTTTCAGCGCGATTTTTTGCATGTCCACCCGGACCAATAATCTGCTGCATTTATCGATCCTGCTGCTATTGCTGTCGCTGGTACGCCAGGAAAACCGCCAGGCGCTGGCCGGGGTGTTACGCGAGCAGTGGCAGACCTGGACGCTGCTGGCGGCTTTCTTTATCTATTACGCCCTCAGTAATGTGTGGGGCCATACGCCGCAGCATATTGACTCGCCGATCACCCACGGCGTGTATCTGACCGGGTATCTGTTGCTGATGACGATGCTGCTCAGGGACGGACGAACCCGCCGACTGGCGATGCTGGCGGTGGTCGGCGGGATCACCGTGCTCTCCCTGTGGACACTGATTATCGACCATACGCTGGTTCTCACCGAACGAGCGGTCTCTCCCGAGAACCCCGGACCAACGAACGTTATCGACCTTGCCGGTTACTGCGGCATCGGCATTTTAATCTGCGGCATGCTACTGAAAGAAAAAGCCAGCCACTGGCTCTATCTGCCGGTGGTCATCATGCTGGTGATGCTGCTGCTCACCCAAAGCCGCGGGCCGATCATCGCCCTGGTGCTGGCGGTCGGCTGTACGCTGCACCTGCACGTCTTCACCCGCCGCAACCTGCTGATCGCCGCGGCGCTGGCCGTGCTGGTAGCGCTGCTTTTGGTCATGACGCCGGTGGGCGACATGCTGCTCGCCCGTTTCGAGGAGCTGGGCACCCAAAGCGGGCTGCGCCTGAGCATCTGGCACCATACGCTGTCGGAGATGGCCAGCCAGCCGTGGCTGGGGCGCGGTTTCAGCTATGAACTGGATTTCATCAACTACAGCGGCGAGCACATCACCACCACCCACAGCGTGTATATGGGCGCCCTGCTGAAAGGCGGCATCGTGGGGTTACTGCTGCTGTTGGCGATCATTGCCTGCGGGCTATGGCAGGCGTGGCGCAAGCGCCATACCGACAGCCGCTACAGTCTGGCGATCCTGTTTTACGCGCTGGTGTTTATGGCCTCGCAGGGGATGTTTATCATCAGCAATCCCCGGGAAACCTGGGTGCTGTTCTGGCTGCCGCTGGGCATTGCGCTCAGCAAAGGGTTGGCGGAAAAACGCTAACAAAAAGGGCCGTCAGCGGCCCTTTTTATATTAACTTTTTAAATTAACTGCGGGCGGCGACCAGCCGGTCGGCCTGCTCTTTAATCACGGGCCACACCGACTCAATCGCCACATCGGCGACATTCGCTTCTTCACAGACTATCTGCTTCGCCTTGTCATAGCCCGGCGCCCAGATGTGATAGCCGGGCAGCCCGGTATTCTTGAGTTTGCGTTTGTTATAGACCGCCACCATCGGCTTATCGAAAGCCCGGGCAATATGCACGATCGAGGTGTCCGGCGTAATGACTAAATCACAGCTGCGGATCACTTCTACGGCGGAGTTGATGGTGCTGTCGGCGATGTACAGCGCCATATCCAGCCCCAGCTGGCGGATTTTTTCACTGCGCCCCACCATCACGATACAGACCCGGTAAGGCAGAGCATGTAGCCGCTCGACCAGGGTCGCCACCTGGTGATGACAGAAGTCTTTATCCTCGGAGGCGGTAAAAGGGTTAATGGCGATACGCAGTTCGACCTCTCCGGCCTGAGAAAGCAAGCGGGCCACTTTCTCCCGCTCATGGCGGCAGCCGGGGAGATGATAGTGATACGGGCGGTCGTCAACGATGCCAAACAGCTTCACCACCTGCTTATAGCGCAGGGAAATATGGCTGTTGCCGTCAAAAAAAGCGATTGAGTGATCGTAAAGTTTATAGGGCTCTTTATTAAAACCAATCACGCTGGTCGCCCGTAAATCGGCGAGTAATTTAAAGCGTTCATAGCTGGTCACGTCATCAAAATCGATAACCGCATCAAAACCCGCCGCCCGCAACGTATTTAAGGACATGCGGGGCCGATATAAATATACTTGCTGAATGAATTCTGAGCCTGCTAATATTTCGCTGCATATTGGTCCGGTTAACACCGAAACCTGATATCCCCGTTCGGCCAGTATTCTGGCGCAGCCGGTCGTGACCACCATATCACCGACTTTATCATCCAGACGCAATAGCAGCACGCGGCGCACAGCCGCTGGGTCGAAGGCTTTACGCGCCGGCTTATTTCTGTATCGATAGTTAATTAAATTAAATTTAATGCCGCGGAAAAAAGCATTCTTTTTCCGCGTTAATTGTTTAAGGATACGCATACGGTACCTTGAGCTGTGTTAGCGCTGTGTAATTTTCCGCTGGTAATATTCTGCCAGCGTCATGCCCTTCACCTGCGGCGCCAGCCAGCTAAAAAAGGCTTCGAGGTCAGCGTATAAACGCTCAATATCCCGTTCATTCTGGAACGTGGGGCTGCCGCCGGGCATATACTCTGAAGAGTGGAGCATATATTCCACGTAGTCATTGCCCTGCGTCAACGTTTGTTCGACGACTTTTTTCATCGTCTCCACATTGCCGCCCATCGGTCGCAGCCAGTGTACGGAGGGGGAGCGCACTTTGCCGCGCAGGCGGTCGTAACCCTGCTTCACGCTGTTCATCCACGCTGAGTGCTTGTACTGGATGCTCATCGGCACTTCCAGCAGCGGCGAGTGGCCCTCGCGGCTGATGTCATTTTCATCGAGGAAATAGGCATGCTGCGGAAAGCGGCGATAATCGGTCCCGCCATCGCCCTGCGGCGCCCCCTTGGCGGTCTTCCAGTTCACCCGCGGGGTCACCGAGCAATCCACCTGATACCCGTACTCCACCAGCAGACGCGCATAGCGCTCGTCAAAAGCCCAGCGCCCGGCGCGATGGCTAACCATTTTGGTCTGGAAGGTATCCTCCAGCAGACGCGTCATATAGTCGACCTTCTCACGCATCATAGCGTCGCTGTATTCAATAAGATAAGGCTTATGGCGCCAGTCATCTGCAGTCAGCGGCTCGGTCGGCGGGCTGTTCCACGCATGCAGATGCATGCCGACTTCCGCGGTGCCGCGGGCAATCACGTCTCTGGCGAATTCGATATAAAAGGGGTCGATGGCCATTTCATAGTTGGTCAAATAGACCGGTTTAAAGCCATACTTTTCGCAAAGCTGCTGAAAACGCGGAAGATAACGCGCATTCTCGGTGGTGATGCTGTCATGTTTTTGCCAGAGGTTATCGCCCTCTGTATCAATCGTGATGAGAAATGCGGGATTGTGCACGAAAACGTCCTCAGGCCATACGTATCGGGTCATGGTAGAGCAATACAACGCTTCTCTCAATCTGTCTGATCCCCTAGAATCGGAACCCTTATCCTGGATGAAGAACAGAGTATGACGCCTGAAACCCTCTCCCGCGGCCCGTTGAACCCGGCGCGGATCCTGGTCATTAAGCTGCGCCATCATGGCGACATGCTGCTGATCACGCCGCTTATTCACGCGCTGAAACAGCAGTACCCCGCCGCCAGCGTGGATGTCCTGTTGTATGAAGAGACCCGGGATATGCTCGCAGCCAACCCCGATATCCACCATATTTATGGTCTCGATCGCCGCTGGAAAAAGCAGGGAAAAAGGTATCAGCTGAAGATGCAATGGCAGCTCATTCAGACGCTGCGCCAGCAGCGGTACGATATGGTGCTTAACCTGGCCGACCAGTGGCCGAGCGCGGTTATCAGCAAACTGACCGGCGCCGCGACGCGGATTGGTTTTGATTTTCCGAAGCGCCGCCACCCGGTCTGGCGCTATTGCCACACCGCGCTGGCCTCCACCCAACAGCACAACCAGCTGCATACGGTACAGCAGAATCTCTCTATTCTCGCTCCGCTCGGTCTCCAGTTGAACGAAGCGCCGGCGCGGATGGGCTACAGCGAAGCAGACTGGGCCGCCAGCCGCGCCCTGCTGCCGGAGGACTTCCGGGAACACTACATCGTCATCCAGCCGACGTCGCGCTGGTTCTTTAAATGCTGGCGCGAAGATCGGATGAGCGCCCTGATCAACGCGCTGTCCGCCGAAGGATACGCGGTGGTGCTCACCTCCGGCCCCGATGCTAGAGAGAAGAAGATGGTGGATACCATCATCGCCGGCTGCCCGCAGGCGCGACTACACTCTTTAGCCGGCCAGTTAACGCTGCGCCAGCTGGCGGCGGTGATCGATCATGCCCGGTTGTTTATCGGCGTCGACTCGGTGCCGATGCATATGGCTGCAGCCCTTGGCACTCCGCTGGTCGCCCTGTTCGGCCCCTCGAAGCTGACCTTCTGGCGTCCGTGGCAGGCGAAAGGCGAGGTGATCTGGGCCGGCGACTTCGGTCCGCTGCCCGATCCGGACGCTATCAACACCAACACCGACGAACGTTATCTTGATTTAATTCCTACCGACGCCGTGATCGCGGCGGCGAAAAAGGTACTGGCATGAGTAAATTCAGGCTGGCTCTGGTGCGGCAGAAGTACCGCCCGGACGGCGGCGCAGAACGGTTTGTCTCCCGCGCGCTGGAAGCCCTCGACAGCAGTCATCTGCAACTGAACGTCATCACCCGCGAATGGCAGGGGCCGGTGAAACCGGACTGGCAGATCCATATCTGTAACCCACGTAAATGGGGGCGCATCAGCCGCGAGCGCGGCTTTGCCAACGCCGCGCGCGCGCTCTGGCAGCGCGAGTCCTTCGACCTGGTGCAGAGCCATGAACGTATTCCCGGCTGCGATCTCTACCGCGCTGGCGATGGCGTTCATCGCCGCTGGCTGCAGCAGCGCTCGCGCATTTTACCGGCCTGGAAAAGCCGCCTGCTGTTCGCCGACCGTTACCACCGCTACGTCATGCAGGCGGAACGCGAGATGTATGAAGACTCACACCTGCGCGGGGTGATCTGCAACGCCGAGATGATCAAGCGCGAGATTATCGAAGACTTTGGCCTGCCGGCGGAGAAGATCCACGTTATTTACAACGCCATTGACAACCAGCGCTTCCTGCCGCCGGACGAAGAGACCTTTGCCGCCTTACGCGCCAAATGGCAGCTGCCGCTGCAGGCGACCTGCTTGATCTACGTCGGCTCCGGCTTTGAACGTAAAGGGCTGGCGGCGGCGATCCGCGCCATCGCCCCCACCGATCGCTACCTGCTGGTGGTCGGCAAAGATAAGGATCAGCCTCGCTATCAGGCGCTGGCGAAGAGCCTGAACTGTGAAGCGCGGGTGCGCTTCTTCGGCATGCAGTCGGAGACATTGCCCTTCTATCAAATGGCCGATGGTCTGCTGCTGCCGACCCTCTACGATCCGTTCCCCAACGTCATCCTCGAGGCAATGGCCTGCGGTCTGCCGGTGATCACCACTACCGGCTGCGGCGGGGCGGAGTTTATCGTCGACGGCCACAATGGTTACGTCTGCGACGCTCTGGATATCCCGGCGCTACAGCAGGCGGTAATGGCCCTGCCCGCGCGCGCGCTGGGCTCCGCGGAAGGCGGTCACGCCCGCGAGCGCATTATGGCCTGCACCAGCGAGCGACTCTCAACCCAGCTGCTTTCTCTTTATCAGGATCTGGTGAAATAACGATGCGCATCTTATTTGTGATTGACGGCTTACCCGGCGGCGGCGCGGAAAAAGTGGTCCTGACCCTGGCGGCACAGTTCCTGCGCGACGGCGATCGGGTGTCGCTCATTTCGCTGCGCGATGTCTGCGAGTACCCATTGCCCGAGGGGCTCGACTACCAGGTAGTTGCCGATCGCTGCCGTAAACCGTGGCGCAAGCTGACCGAGCTGTCCCGCCGCGCCCGCCAGCTGGACGCCGCAGTCGTGCGGGCCGAACAGCAGGGGCAATTTGACCTTGTGCTCTCCAACCTGCACAAAACCGACCGTATCGTCGCCCGCAGCCGGGCGCTGCGCGAGCGTAACGTCTGGTTCTGTCTGCACGGCGTCTTTTCGGCCTCCTATCTCGGGCACCGCACCGGCTTTGACCGCTGGATGAAGCAGCAGAAAATTAAGCGAATTTATCAGGGTCGCAACGTGGTGACGGTTTCCGACGCGGTGGGGCGAGATCTGGTGGAAGAGTTTGCCCTGCGCCCGGCACAGCTGAAAACCATCTACAATCCCTTCGATATCGCCGCCCTGCGCGCCGGAGCGGAAGCCGACAGCGAGCGCCCGGACGGCGACTACCTGATTCACGTCGGCCGCTTCCATCCCGGCAAACGTCACGACCGCCTGCTTGAAGCCTATGCGCAGAGCGGCATCGACGCACCGCTGGTGCTGCTAGGCCAGGGAAAACCGGAGCAAGAGCAGCGCCTGCGCCAGCTGGCAAAAACGCTGCACATTGACGATCGGGTGTGGTTCAAAGGCTTTCAGAAAAACCCCTTACCGTGGATCAAAGGCGCACGGATGCTGGTTTTGAGCTCCGATAGCGAAGGATTCGGCAATGTGGTGGTGGAGGCGCTGCTGTTACATACTCCTGTCGCCAGCACCCGCTGCCCCGGCGGCGTCACCGAGATCCTCACCGGCGAACTTGCCCGCGGTCTGGCGGATCTGACCAGTCCGGCGCTGGCTCAGACGATGCAAAGCATTTACCATAACCCGCCGGCCATCGACGATGCCGCGCTGGAAAAATTCAGCGTCGTATCCATTTGTCAGCAGTACCGTCAGCTGCAGCGCACCTGACGCCGTTAGTTAACCAGGATCGAAGATTTATGAGTCAAACGCCTTTATTGAGCATCGTGGCTGCCGTCTACAACGGTGAGAAATTTCTAGCGCAATTCTTTGAGTGCATTGAACAGCAGCAGCTGGACAGCTATGAACTGATCCTGGTGAACGATGGTTCGACAGACAACAGCCTGGCGGTGATCGCCGAATGGCAGGAGCGGCTGCAGAACGTCCAGGTGCTGGAGCAGGAAAACCAGGGCGTCTCGGTCGCGCGCAATACCGGCCTCGCCGCCGCCAGCGGCAAATATCTCGCGTTTCCGGATATCGACGACAAACTCTATCCGGGCATGTATCGCACGCTGCTGGAGATGGCCGAGAAAGAACATCTCGATATCGCTACCTGCAACGGCACCTATGTGTACGAAAAGCGCCGCGAGAGCCACCCGATCTTCCCACTGGATCGCCTGCCCTCGACGGATGTGCTGCCGGGCCATGTCTGGCTTAAGCAGGCCCTGGACTCGCGGAAGTTTCTGCACGTCACCTGGCTTAATATTTATCGTCACGACTTTATCCGCCAGCATCACTTCCATTTCGAGCCTGGCCTGCGCCATCAGGATATCCCATGGACCACAGAAGCCCTGCTGGCCGCGGAGCGCGTGCAGTACACCAGTCAGCAGTTCTATGATTACTACATTCACTCTGAGTCGGTGTCGCATAAGCCGGACAACGACGACACGCTGATGCGTTCGGCGCGCCACTATATGAAGATTCTGGAGATGCTGGAGGCGATTAACCAGCGCTACCCGGATAAAGTACGCCATATCGCCGCCTGTCGCTGGCAGATCGCCAAAGAAGGCCTGGGGATCATCCATACCTTCGATAGCATGAAAGATGAGTCCAAAAAGCATGTTATTATTAACGAATTCTTCGACCGCGGTATCTGGCGGTTAATCTGGAAAAACGCCTGTACTTTCCGTTTACGCTGGCGCCTGGGACGCCGTTATCTGCGTATTAAGCGTTATCGCCACGCGGGATAGACCAAAAACCCGCTGTTTCCGCCAAAGAGATAGCTTTACGCGGGCTAAATGCTTAGAATTTGCCCGCCAAAACAGAGAACGGATAAATAGTTTGGAATTGCTTTATACCACCCTACTTTACCTTATTCAGCCGCTGGTGTGGCTGCGGCTGCTGCTGCGCAGTCGTAAGGCTCCTGCCTATCGCAAACGCTGGGCGGAACGCTATGGCTTCTGTCAGAACAAGGTAGAGCCGGATGGCATTCTGCTGCACTCCGTTTCCGTCGGCGAGACCTTAGCCGCCATTCCGCTGGTCCGCGCCCTGCGCCACCGCTACCCTTCTCTGCCGATCACCGTCACCACCATGACGCCGACCGGCTCCGAGCGCGCCATGTCGGCGTTTGGCAAAGATGTTCATCACGTCTATCTGCCCTACGATCTGCCCGGCGCCATGAACCGCTTCCTGAACACCGTTCAGCCGAAGCTGGTGATCGTTATGGAGACCGAGCTGTGGCCGAATATGGTGGCCGCGCTGCATAAGCGTAAGATCCCGCTGGTGATCGCCAACGCGCGCCTGTCCGAACGTTCCGCCAAAGGCTATGCCAAACTGGGCGGCTTTATGCGCCGCCTGTTGAGCCGCATTACGCTTATCGCCGCGCAGAATGAAGAAGATGGTAACCGCTTCCTCTCTCTGGGGCTGAAGCGCAACCAGCTGGCGGTCACCGGCAGCCTTAAATTCGATATCTCCGTCACGCCAGAGCTGGCGGCCCGGGCGGTGACGCTGCGTCGGCAATGGGCACCGCACCGCAAGGTCTGGATTGCCACCAGCACCCACGACGGTGAAGAACAAATCATCCTCCAGGCGCATAAAAAACTGCTGGAGACTTTCCCGAACCTGCTGCTGATCCTTGTTCCCCGCCATCCGGAGCGCTTCCCTGACGCCCGTGAGATGGTACAAAAGGCTGGGATGAGCTTTACTCTGCGCAGCACCGGCGAGATCCCCTCCTCCAGTACCCAGGTAGTCATTGGCGATACCATGGGCGAGCTGATGCTGCTCTACGGCATTGCCGACCTCGCCTTCGTCGGCGGCAGCCTGGTGGAGCGCGGCGGCCATAACCCGCTAGAGCCGGCGGCGCACGCCATTCCGGTGCTGATGGGTCCGCATACCTTCAACTTCAAAGATATCTGCGCCAAGCTGCAGCAGGACGATGGCCTGATCACCGTTACCGATGCCGATTCGCTGGTCAGGGAGGTGTCCACGCTCCTGACCGATGAAGATTACCGTCTGTGGTATGGCCGTCACGCGGTGGAAGTGCTGCATCAGAACCAGGGCGCGCTGTCGCGTCTGCTACAGTTACTGCAACCTTACCTGCCGCAGCGGAGTCATTAATGTCGAACCGGCTTTCCGTGGTGATGATCGCTAAAAACGCCGCCGACCTGCTGCCGGATTGTCTGGGCTCCGTTAGCTGGGCGGATGAAATTATCGTCCTCGACTCCGGCAGCACCGACAACACCGTTGAGCTGGCCCGCGGCCTCGGCGCCCAGGTCTATACCCATACCGACTGGCGAGGCTATGGCATTCAGCGCCAGCGCGCGCAGGATTACGCCACCGGCGACTGGGTGTTGATGATCGATACCGATGAGCGCGTCACGCCAGAACTCAGGCAGGCTATTCTTAAGGTACTGGACGCCCCCCAGCGCGGCGCCATCTACAGCATCGCCCGCCGTAACTATTTTCTCGGACGCTTTATGCGCCACAGCGGTTGGTATCCCGATCGCGTCCTGCGCCTGTACGAACGCGCCCGTTACCGCTATAACGATAATCTGGTCCATGAATCGCTGGATAGCCTGGGCGCCGAGGTTATTCCGCTGACCGGCGATCTCCTGCACCTGACCTGCCGCGACTTCGCTGGCTTCCAGCAAAAACAGCTGGCGTATGCCGCCGCGTGGGCGCTTGAGCGTCACCAGAAGGGCAAGAAGACCTCGATGGCAGGGATTTTCAGCCATACGCTGGGCGCGTTCCTCAAGACGTTGCTATTGCGCGGTGGGGTGCTGGACGGTAAACAGGGATGGTTACTGGCGATGGTCAACGCGCAGTATACGTTTACGAAATATACCGAGCTGTGGGCGCTGAGCCACGGCTACTCGGAGAAAGAGTCATCATGAGCACAAAAGCGATCTATCCGGGTACCTTCGACCCCATCACCAACGGTCATATCGATATTGTCACCCGCGCGGCAAGTATGTTCGATAAAGTGGTGCTGGCTATCGCCGCCAGCCCGAGTAAAAAGCCGATGTTCAGCCTTGATGAGCGCATTGCGCTGGCAGAGCAGGCGACGGCCCACCTGGTGAACGTGGAGGTTATCGGCTTCAGTGATTTAATGGCCAATTTCGCGCGCGCGCAGCAGGCCAATATCCTGATCCGCGGCCTGCGGGCGGTGGCGGATTTCGAGTATGAGATGCAGCTGGCTCATATGAACCGCCACCTGATGCCCACCCTTGAGAGCGTGTTTCTGATGCCGTGCAAAGAGTGGTCGTTTATCTCTTCCTCACTGGTGAAGGAAGTGGCGCGCCACCAGGGCGACGTTTCTCACTTTCTGCCAGCTAATGTGCATCAGGCGCTGTTGAATAAGCTGAAGTAACGCATCTGCCGGGTCATGAGCCACGTCGGCTGGCGCTGCGCCGCCGGCCTATCCATACCGGCTCTGTCCCGGTCTTTGTGCCAGATGGCGCTACGCTGACCTGGCCTACAAACGCCCCCGGCCCACCAGATGCGCACCCGCAGGCCCGCTGACCTGGCCGACAATCCTTCCTGTTCCTGAGACTATTTCTGACACTGGCGGCAATAAAAGGTCGCCCGCTGGGCATGTTTGGTCCCGACGACCGGCGTGCCGCAGATCCGGCAGGGTTCGCCCTTGCGGCCATAGACCTGTAGCTCCTGGGCGAAGTAGCCCGGCTTGCCATCGCTTTGCAGGAAATCCTTTAACGTGGTGCCGCCCTGCTCTATCGAACGCAGCAGGACCAGCTTAATCACCTTCACCAGCTGCTCACACTCTTCCCGCGACAGCGAGGACGCCAGCCGGTCAGGATGGATCCCGGCGGAGAACAGCGATTCACTGGCGTAGATATTCCCCACGCCCACCACCAGCTTGTTATCCATCAGCCAGGGTTTGATCGCGGTTTTCTTCTTCGCGCATTTTTGCTGGAGATAGTCGGCGTTGAACGCGTCGCTGAGCGGCTCCGGGCCAAGATGGGCCAGTACCGGATGGCCTTCCAGCGTTCTGGTCCACAACCAGGCGCCAAAGCGGCGTGGATCGGTGTAGCGCAACACCTTGCCGTTACTCATGACCAGGTCAACGTGATCGTGTTTTTCAGCAGGCAGCTCTTCGCTCAGGATGCGCAGGCTCCCCGACATCCCAAGATGGACGATGATCCAGCCGTCCGGCAGCTCCAGAAGCAGGTATTTGGCGCGGCGACGCACGCTGAGAACCGGAACGTCGCTCAGGCGATAAATCTCTTCGGAAACCGGCCAGCGCAGCCGTCCGTTGCGCACGACGGCGTGCAGAATGGTTGCGCCAACCAGGTGCGGCTCGATGCCGCGACGGCTGGTTTCAACCTCTGGTAATTCAGGCATGATTTTCCTCCGTTTACCCGACGTATTGTGCTTCACGGACAGGTGACTGAAAAGGGAGTATGTGAAAGCAATATGGGGGAGTTTTAAAAACAAAAAACCCCGCCGAAGCGGGGTTTTTATACAAGGAGGCTAAAATTATTTGATTTTAGCTTCTTTGTAGATAACGTGCTGACGTACAACCGGATCGTACTTTTTCAGTTCCATTTTTTCCGGTTTGGTACGTTTGTTCTTCGTGGTGGTGTAGAAGTGACCAGTACCAGCGGAAGAAACCAGCTTGATTTTCTCACGAATACCTTTAGCCATGATTTATTTCCTCTAAGTACTTAGTACTTTTCGCCACGGGCACGCAGTTCAGCCAGAACTGTATCGATGCCTTTCTTATCGATTACACGCATACCTTTAGCAGATACGCGCAGGGTGACAAAACGCTTCTCGCTCTCAACCCAGAAACGGTGAGAGTGCAGGTTCGGCAGGAAACGGCGTTTAGTCGCGTTCAGTGCGTGGGAACGGTTGTTACCGGTCACCGGACGCTTGCCAGTAACTTGGCAGACTCGGGACATGTCTATTCTCCAAAAATCAAATTAGCTCGAGCTTCGTATGGGGTATTGGCGCCTCGTCAGGCTTTACAGCCTGGTCATCGCAGTTCAATGTGAACTCTCGACTGCCAGGCCCAAATGCCAAACCCGAGATTCTCAAAGGTGGCGTAGTATACGCTGACTCGGCGATGTGCTCAAGTCCCGAACAGACAAAGATCCCGAAGGATCGCCAGTTCGGGGCTAAATCCAGCCACGTTCGGCAAAAGATACATACGCACCGCGGCCGATAACCAGATGATCAAGCACGCGTATCTCCATGAATCTACAACATTTTATCACCCTTTCGGTAATCAGTCTGTCGGCCTGACTTGGCTCCGGGCTACCGGAGGGATGATTATGCGCAAGGATCACGGCGGCGGCGTTCACTTTGATGGCTTCGCGTACAATTTCTCGCGGATGCACCTCAACGTGGCTAAGAGTACCAGAAAAAAGACGACTATGTTTCAACACCCGGTTCTGATTATCTAAAAAGATCACCATAAAGATCTCGCGCTCCTCTTCCGTCAGCTGGCTTTGTAAAAACTCGCGCGTCATCGAGGGCGTGACCAGCGCGGCCTCCTCGACCAGCTGCGAGCTAAAATAGCGTCGCGCCAGCTCGGCAATGCCCTTCAGTTGGGCATATTTCGCCAGCCCCAGTCCGTCTACAGCAATCAGTTGCGCTTTATCAGCGGAAAGCAGAGCGTAGAGTGAGCCAAAACGCTGCAGTAACGCCTGGGCATAGCTGAGCACATCCTGACGACGCGTGCCGACGCGCAGAAACAGCGCCAGCAGCTCAACATCCGTTAGCGTTTCGATGCCGTATTGCAGCATCTTCTCCCGTGGCATCAGATTTTCCATTCCGTCCATGCGCCCTCCTGGGTGAATCAGCCTATCCTGGCACAGCCTGACGGCGCTGCCGACCCGCCGATTTTCACCCTGCGTAGCCGCTCGCAAAGTGAATGCCCGGCAGAGGCACGACGGCGGCAGGATTGTGATAAGATGCGCGGATTCTGGTCTACGGCAACAGGAAGACATCATGATGACTCTGGCGGGTAAAAAAATCGTCCTGGGCGTCAGCGGCGGCATCGCGGCGTATAAAACCCCGGAACTGGTGCGCCGGCTGCGTGAACGCGGCGCGGAAGTGCGTGTCGCGATGACGGAGGCGGCAAAAGCGTTCATCACCCCACTCAGCCTGCAGGCGGTATCCGGCTATCCGGTTTCCGACAGCCTGCTCGATCCGGCGGCGGAAGCGGCAATGGGCCATATTGA
Organism: Klebsiella sp. 64; assembly: GCF_018223915.1. Lineage (NCBI taxonomy): Bacteria > Pseudomonadati > Pseudomonadota > Gammaproteobacteria > Enterobacterales > Enterobacteriaceae > Klebsiella > Klebsiella sp. 64. The sequence goes on along the minus strand of NZ_JAGRQZ010000005.1, from coordinate 71,649 downwards.
GCTCGGTAAATGGGCCGACCTGGTGATCCTCGCCCCAGCAACCGCCGATTTAATCGCTCGCGTGGCGGCCGGCATGGCCAACGATCTGGTGTCGACGATCTGTCTTGCCACCCCATCCCCGGTTGCCGTGGTGCCCGCCATGAACCAGCAGATGTATCGCGCGCAGGCCACCCAGCATAATCTGCAGACGCTCGCTACCCGCGGGCTGCTGCTATGGGGACCAGACAGCGGTAGCCAGGCCTGCGGCGACGTCGGCCCGGGGAGAATGCTCGATCCGTTAACTATCGTAGACATGGCCGCGCAGCATTTCGCCTCCCCTGTCAAAGATTTGCAACATCTCAACCTCATGATTACCGCGGGCCCGACCCGTGAGCCATTGGATCCGGTGCGTTATATCACCAACCACAGCTCTGGCAAGATGGGCTTCGCGATTGCCGCCGCCGCAGCGCAGCGGGGCGCGAACGTGACCTTGATCAGCGGGCCGGTATCGCTACCGACCCCGCCGTTTGTGCAGCGCATTGATGTCACTACCGCGCTGGAGATGGAAGCGGCCGTCCAGGCTGGCGCCCAGCAGCAGCACATTTTTATTGGCTGCGCCGCAGTAGCGGATTACCGCGCCGCCGTCATCGCCGAAGATAAAATAAAAAAACAAGGTGATGAATTAACAATAAAAATGGTTAAAAACCCGGATATCGTGGCCGGGGTCGCGGCGCTAAAATCACATCGCCCCTACGTCGTTGGGTTTGCCGCCGAAACGAATAATGTGGAAGAATATGCGCGGCAAAAACGTGCCCGCAAGAACCTCGACCTGATTTGCGCCAACGATGTTTCCCAGCCTAATCAGGGCTTTAACAGCGACAGCAACGCACTACACCTTTTCTGGCAGGATGGGGAAAAGCGCTTACCACTTGAGCGCAAGGAACTCCTGGGCCAATTATTACTCGACGAGATCGTGACCCGTTATGATGAAAAAAATCGACGTTAAGATTCTGGACCCGCGTGTCGGCCAGCAATTTCCGCTGCCGACCTATGCCACCTCCGGCTCCGCCGGACTTGACCTGCGAGCCTGTCTCGACGACGCCGTAGAGCTGGCGCCGGGCGCAACCACGCTGTTGCCGACCGGCCTTGCGATTCATATCGCCGATCCCTCTCTGGCGGCGGTGATCCTGCCGCGCTCCGGCCTGGGTCATAAGCATGGCGTAGTCCTGGGCAACCTGGTGGGCCTTATCGACTCCGATTACCAGGGGCAGCTGATGGTGTCCGTCTGGAACCGCGGTCAGCAGAGCTTTATTATCGAGCCGGGCGAACGTATCGCACAGATGGTCTTTGTGCCGGTCGTTCAGGCGGAATTTAACCTGGTGGAATCCTTCGATGCCACCGACCGCGGCGAAGGCGGCTTCGGTCACTCAGGGCGTAAATAAGCCCAGCAACACGGAATCTGCATCCCAACGCGCATAACGCAATAACATTACCGCAAGCCCTGGTTTGCGGTCGCGTTGTGGATGTCTGCCTGACAAGTGCTTATTTTCAGGGGTATTTTAAAACATGGCAGAAAAGCAAACTGCGAAACGGAATCGTCGCGAAGAAATACTTCAATCTCTGGCGCTGATGCTGGAATCCAGCGATGGTAGTCAGCGTATTACCACCGCGAAACTGGCGGCTTCCGTCGGCGTCTCTGAAGCCGCGCTGTATCGCCATTTTCCCAGCAAAACCCGCATGTTTGACAGCCTGATCGAGTTCATTGAAGACAGTCTGATTACGCGCATCAATTTGATTTTGAAAGATGAAAAGGACACCACCGCGCGCCTGCGCCTGATCGTTCTGTTGATTCTTGGCTTTGGCGAGCGTAATCCTGGGCTGACGCGTATCCTCACCGGGCACGCGCTGATGTTCGAACAGGACCGGCTTCAGGGTCGCATCAACCAGCTTTTTGAGCGCATCGAAGCGCAGCTACGCCAGGTGATGCGCGAGAAAAAAATGCGCGAAGGCGAAGGCTACACCCTCGACGAAACCCTGCTGGCCAGCCAGCTGCTGGCTTTCTGCGAGGGCATGCTGTCGCGCTTTGTGCGCAGCGAGTTCAAATATCGTCCGACGGATGATTTCGACGCCCGCTGGCCGCTGGTCGCCGCACAGCTGCAGTAAATCCTCACATGCAGCCGCCAGGCTGCATGATTCTCCTCGCAATCTGCGTAAGTTTGTCGCAAATCCCAGGGCCATTGGTTGAATTGCCCAATGCGCGTTTCCGCTTTCCTTTCCTACTATCCAGCTTGCTGAACATTTCACCCTCCCCCAACACCACCCGACAAGGAGAGATTTGATGGCGACGTCACGGCGGGATTTACTGAAGATAGGCGGGTTGGCAACCGCATCGCTACTGGTCAGTCAAAAAAGCTTCGCAGCATGGGCCCCCTCTGAACGCTATCCGGACCCACGCATCGTGGCCGTCGATGATAGCTTTCGTCGCTATATGCTTGCCAGCGCAAAGGTCGAACGCATCGCCAGCGGCTTCCGCTGGGCGGAAGGCCCGGTCTGGTTCGGCGACATGCGAATGCTGCTGTGGAGCGACATTCCGAATAACGCCATCATGCGCTGGGATGAAGTCAGCGGAGAAACCAGCATCTTTCGCTACCCGGCCAATTATAGCAATGGTCACGCCCGCGACAGACAGGGGCGCTTAATCAGTTGCGAGCACGACACCCGCCGCATTACGCGTACCGAATACGATGGGTCTGTTACCGTACTGGCCGATAGCTACCAGGGTCATCGCCTCAATTCTCCAAACGATATCGTTGTGAAGTCAGACGGCACCATCTGGTTTACCGATCCGCCATTTGGCATCAGTGGTTTTTACGAAGGCCACAAAGCAACATCAGAATTGCCGCAAAACGTCTATTGTCTGGAGCCGGAAAGCCGCAAACTGAGCGTGGTACTGGGCGACGTAAAAGGGCCAAATGGTTTGTGTTTCTCGCCGGACGAAAAGACCTTATACGTGGTGGAAAGCCGGGCGACACCGAACCGCTTAATTCTGGCGTGGGATGTGGAAGGCAATACGCTGAAAAATAAACGGGTATATCTCGACTGTGGGAACGGTACCGCCGATGGGATCGCCTGCGACGCAGACGGCAATCTGTGGTGCGGATGGGGAAGCGGAAACGAAGAACTCGACGGCGTGCGGATCTTCAACCCACAGGGTAAGCATATCGGCACCATTAAACTGCCAGAGCGCTGCGCGAACTTGTGCTTTGGCGGCGAACAGCGCAATCGTCTGTTTATGGCGTCCAGCACGTCAATCTATTCGCTGTACGTCAATGCGCAGGGCGCTAAGCTGATATAGCGGAAATCCGGCAGCCGAGGCTGCCGGGCGCATCATCAGACGCCGTAGGCTTCACGATAGGCGCGAACTGACGCCAGGTGTTCCGCCATCTCGGGTTTCTCTTCCAGATATGTAATCAGCTCTTTCAGAGTGATGATTGAGATAACCTGGCAGCCGTAATCCCGCTCCACTTCCTGAATGGCGGAGATCTCGCCGCGGCCGCGTTCCTGACGATCCAGGGAGATCAGAACGCCCGCCAGCTGCGCGCCCTGGGCCTGGATAATCTCCATGGATTCGCGAATCGCCGTACCGGCGGTGATCACGTCATCCACCAGCATTACCCGGCCCTGCAGCGGGCTACCGACCAGATTGCCGCCTTCGCCATGGGTTTTTGCCTCTTTGCGGTTAAAGCAGTAAGGCAGATCGCGGTCATGATGCTCGGCTAACGCCACCGCGGTGGTGGTGGCGATTGGGATTCCTTTGTAGGCCGGGCCAAACAGCAGGTCAAACTCAATTCCGGAATCCACCAGCGCCTCGGCATAAAAACGGCCCAGCAGAGCCAGATCGCGCCCGGTGTTAAACAGGCCGGCGTTGAAGAAATAGGGGCTCTTGCGCCCGGATTTCAGCGTGAATTCGCCAAACTTAAGAACCTGCTTGCTAAGCGCAAACTCAATAAACTGGCGCTGATACGGCTTCATGGATTCGCTCCTTTGGTACTTTTCATCATTGTCAGACTGCGCGCTCCCCTTCGCAGGTGTGATGAAGGATAAAGCGCAAAAAAAAGGCGACTTCTCAGTCGCCTTAATCATTAATTTTCTAACGCCGCCTTCTGCGTCGTGATAATGGACTCGATCCCCCCTCGGGCTAACGCCAGGAGAGTGAGGAGTTCTTCATGGGTAAACGGCTCACCTTCCGCAGTGCCCTGCACCTCAATAATACGGCCATCTTCGGTCATCACCACGTTCATGTCGGTCTCCGCGGCGGAGTCTTCGATGTACTCCAGATCGCAGATGGCTTCGCCATTTACGATACCGACGGAGACCGCGGCCACCATCCCTTTCATCGGATTGGTTTTCAGCTTGCCGGCGGCGACCAGCTTATTCAGCGCATCGGCCAGCGCCACGCAGGCACCGGTAATGGAGGCAGTGCGGGTGCCGCCGTCGGCCTGCAGTACATCGCAGTCGAGAGTAATCGTGAATTCGCCCAGCGCTTTCAGGTCAACCGCAGCGCGCAGCGCGCGGGCAATCAGGCGCTGAATTTCCATCGTCCGGCCGCCCTGCTTGCCTTTTGCCGCTTCACGCGCGTTACGCGTGTGCGTAGAACGCGGCAGCATGCCGTATTCAGCGGTGATCCAGCCCTGGCCCTGGCCTTTCAGGAAACGCGGAACGCCTTCGTCAATAGAGGCAGTGCACAGCACTTTGGTATCACCGAATTCGACCAGCACGGAGCCTTCAGCGTGTTTTGTGTAATTACGGGTCAGGGTGACGGGACGCACCTGATTAGCGCTACGGCCTGCTGGACGCATGATAGAAATCTCCGGCTTGAAACGAATGTGAGGGCGCATTATACGAATTTCATGGCAAAAAGCCTATGCCCACTCCAGCCGGACGCGCCGATAATGTCAGTCCAGCGTTTTACGATAAGATTTCAACCCCACACCAATGACAATCACCGCCAGGCCTATCAGCGGCAAGAGGTCAGGCAACAATGCCATTGCTGAATAGCCTTTCAGCATAATGCCCTTAACCAGGCGGATGAAGTAGGTCAACGGTAAACAGGAGCCAATGGCTTTCGCCCAGTCTGGCATACTAATAAAGGGGCTGACAAATCCGGACAGCATAAGTGAAGGGATGAAATAAAATGACGACATTTGCAGCGCCTGCAGCTGGTTTTGTGCTAAGCCAGAAATACCGATACCAATTGACAGACAAAGAAAGACATAAATTAACAGCACAAAAAATAGTAGGAAGACGCTACCGTGAAGGGGGATATCGAACAACAAAACGGCGGCAATCAGGATTAACGTCGCCTGAAACAGACCAATGATAACAAAAGGCGTTATTTTCCCAATAATGACCTCAAGCCCGGACAACGGAGAGACCAGTAAATTTTCTAACGCCCCGTTTTCTCGCTCGCGGGTAATTGACAGGGCGGTCATCAGGATTAACGTTGTACTGAGTATCGACCCCATAATACCAGGAATAGTATTAAACTGGGTTATCCCCTCAGGGTTAAACATGCGATGAATGATAAGCTCGAAATCATCCTCTTTTTGCACCACACGCATGTCGCCCGGCAAATCGTGCTGAAACATCGACTTCGCCACCTGCACAAGGGCGCTGAGCGCATTCCCCGTGGTGATCGGATCGATGGCATCCCCCTGAATCAATAGTTGTGGCTTTTCTCCACGCAGTAACTTGCGCGTAAACCCTTCAGGGATCGTCACGATAAAAGTGACATCCCCCCGCACAAAGGCTTTCTGCGCCGCCTCTTCTGAATCGACAGGAATCATCGAAAAATACCCGGTATTTTGCGCTTCCGTCACAAAGATTTGACTCATGCGTTCGGTATCATAATTTAGTAAGGCGGTCGGAAGATTATGCGGATCCATATTGATGGCATAGCCAAGAATGATCAGCTGAAAAAGAGGTGTCAGGAGCACCATACTGATGCTGACTTTATCACGGTGTAGCTCGTGAATTTCCTTAATAACCACGCCAATCCACCGCGTAACGGAGAAGCTAAAATTAATTTTTTTCACAATTATTTTTCATCAAGTAGGTAAATGCATCTTCCAGATTGGTATCCACCTTACAGAACTCATAACCCTGTTGCGTAAAGGCAAAAAGCGCGGATTTTAACTTCGCGTCATCTCTGGATGTAATATAAAGCTGATTGCCAAAAATGACCGTTTGCTCAATATCCGGCAAGCGCTGTAGCTGGCTTTCAAGCAGCGTCAGACCGGCGCCGCTGGTTCGCATGGTGATCAAATTCTGGGAGGCGATAATCGACGCAATAGTGCCATTCGCCAGCAGCCGACCATAAGAGAGATAGGCAACCTTATGGCAGCGCTCAGCCTCATCCATATAATGCGTGCTCACCAGTATCGAGATCCCCCGGTCAGAAAGCTGGTGCAGCATTTGCCAGAACTCTCGCCGCGCCTTGGGATCCACGCCAGCAGTCGGCTCATCCAGAAATAGCAAAACAGGTTCATGCAACATACAGGCGGCGAGGGCCATTCTTTGCTTCCAGCCCCCAGAAAGCTCCTTAGCCAGCTGGTGCTGTCGGGCAGTGAGGCCTAACTCAGAAAGCGCACGTTCAACCCGATCTCTACGCTGATCGAGGCTATATAACCGCGCAATAAAAAGTAAGTTTTCCCGAATAGTTAAATTTCCCCACATTGAGAAATACTGGGTCATGTAGCCTATCTTTTTTTTTATTTTTTCCCGCTGCGTAAAGATATCCATACCCAGACAAGTACCTTCACCGGCATCCGGCGTAATCAAACCACACATCATTCGAATCGATGTCGTTTTTCTGCTACCGTTCGGACCGAGAAAACCATAGATCTCGCCTTTTGCCACCTGTAAAGAGAAATCCTTTACGACGTGATGCTCGCCAAAATGTTTATTGAGATTTTTTACATCAATACAAAGATTATTCATCGCCAATAATCTCCACATCAAACGGTTGGCCGATTTTCATCCGCCCTGCCTGCTGCAGCGCAGGGATAGCCTCCGCCATAAAAATGAGCTTCTCACGACGTTTCGTACTATAAATAACTGGAGGCGTAAACTCGGCCTCAGGGCTGATATAGTTAATAATGCCAGCAATGGGCTCAGCGCAACCATCGCATATAAGTTTTACCTTAGATCCGATTTTAAATTTACCGAGCTTCGCTTCGGGTATAAAGAAGCGTACTTTTATATTCTCAGGAGGTAACAGACTGATTATTGGTTTACCAGCAGAAGGGCGCTCCCCGGCACGATAAATAATATCGAAGACCTTAGCATTGACCGGAGAAACAATCGTCGTTTGCTGGACATCCCACAGCGCCTTATCCCGTTCGAGTTTTGCCGCGGCCACCATTGAGCGCTGCTTGCTAATCTCATCCTGCCGGGCAGGGAGTTGCCGTGCTTTGAGTTGATTAATTAACTCTTCAACCTGTGCGCCTTTTTGAGTTAATTCATCCCGGATATCCTCCCATTCCGCAAGCGATATGGCATGATTGGCGTAAAGATTACGATATCGCCCAAGCTGTCGCTTTACCTGAGATTCTGCCGATTGTGCTTTTTTAATCTGCGAACGTATAATATCCAGCTCTTCAGGCCGTTCGCCAGATTCCAGATTTCGTAATAGAGCGCTCTCTGCTGATAGCTTTTCCTCAGCGCGCAGGAAAATATTTTGCGCATCGAAGGACTCAATCTTCACTAACTCCTGTCCTGCGGCGACGTTATCTCCTTTATTGATCAAGATCCGTTCTATTTTTTCATTACCAGAATATGAAAGGTATACAAATTCTCCATGTGAATAACCGGATAACATGTTATCTGGTTTGTTATCACACCCGGTGAGTATCAGCACCGATATCAATATAATAAATACATTTATTGGCTTTCGCATTAAAACGCATCCATACGCATATCATTTCCCTTATCACTACGGTCTGGATTGAGGCACGCTCGCTCCAGGACCGGACAATCATCGTCAGTTTAATCTCTTAAATAATGCTTAACGTAGCTTTCATTCAATTTATCTATAGAGCTCAGATTTAACCCAGCTATCGAATTAAAAGAATCATCTTTTGTGAATGCAAGAATCGACGATCCGCCCGGGGAGAACCATTTAGCACTCTGTTTAAAAGGCCAGGGAAGTTCATAACCTTCTTCTCTCAGCAGGTGATTAAGCATGCTCCAGTCTGCTCTAAAATCTTCGCCACAAAATGGAGTATCATCCTGTACATTTTCGGCAGTGAACAATGCTATCGGCGTACAAAAATCAGCTGTCGAGGAAAAGTATATATTATAGAAACTGATGATGAGTTTCTGTACTTTTTCAGGAAAAGCTCCAGGAATGGTCAGCACACCCAGCAAGTATTTATAGTCCGGATATCTTTTTATAAAGTCAAATATCCCTTGCCATAAATAATCAAGCACCTTACTTTTTTGATAAGGTTTCTGAATAAAGCCGCGGCCAATTTCCACACACTTCTCTAAACAGGAATAGGCATTATCATGGTATTTAAACAAGCTGTTGCTATAGAGGCCTGTTACACCATGTTGGGCCAGTTGCTCGCCAACGGGCATAACACGATATGCTCCCAGGATTTCCACATCAGAAGGATCCCATAAAATGATATGATAATAGCTTTCATCAAAAACATCGTTATCTCTGTCGTTACCAGTTCCGGCACCAATATCGCGATAACAGCGTTCGCGTAAGCGCCCTAACTCATCAATAATGGGTGAGGTTCGGTTAGTATTACAGCGATATATCACTAGTTTTCTACCGTCTTCAAACTGCCTTAATATTTCGCACTCCTCTATTGCGCTAATTAGCTCCTCTTTACCTGGTTCTAATTCTTGCGGCGCAATCGTATCTAACATAGCCGGGCCATTCTTCGCTATACTCTGGAGGTGCGTCAGACATACATTTGCCGCGGCAGAAAGATCTTTATTGTATTCTTTAAACGAGGATAAGGCTATTTGCTGTCCTATATTGATTTTCATGGTCTTGCCATGATGGCGGAGAGCTTCACGAATAACCATCATATTCGACAGTTGCCGCCAGAATGTTGCAGTAAGATAATAAATCTTACTGTTTGCTCCCGTAATATGAATTGGTACCAATGCTGCATTATTTCTCATAGCAAGCTGTAAAAAACCGGGGTTCCACTTATGCTCCTGTAACCCGGAAAGAGACCAGTTAGCTAGCTTACCCGCAGGACATATAATCAATACGCCTCCTTTTCGCAGGTGATCGTTCATCTCGCGGAATTTTTTATGGCTCATCTTACCGGCCATATTCTCAATTCCAATGGTAAGTTCCGATACCTGGGGGAATATAATTGGCAAAACGTGATTGGCTATTATTTTTATATCGCTCCTGACTCGGGAGACCATATGTATTAAACTAAGTCCATCGATAACCGTCGGATGATTTGAAATAACAACCGTAGCCCCATGCCCAGGTATGTTGTTAAGTTGGTGGTGTTCGCTTTCATATTTCAACTCAAGGAGTTCAACAACTGCATTAACCCACTCGACCCCATTTTTATTAACGAGTTGCTCGTTATATATTAAGCGAGAAAATACCTTATTGCCAAATGCCGTCCTGAACAGCCATTTTTTCCAAAAAGGTATGGTTGTATTTGGAAAAAATTCCCTTACGACTCTGTCAAAGATAGCGTCCATATTAAAATCCTTTTTATAGAACTCATCTTAAACGACTATACTAGCGTTCTTTCAGTCGGACAATACCGCATAAAACTTAAAAAGGCCAAAACAAAACAATTAGATATAATTAATACAACAGTATTCTCACCATAAATACAATCACCAAAGTTTTAATAAATTTATAGTAATCAATGCAAAAAAAACATACATAATGCTTAAAGGTAATACCCTATCTCATTGCTGGTGGTTATACTTCCTAAAACTCACAGAATAGCTTGTCTGGCGGTATATGCATTTGTACAAAGGCATCCGAATTCCATGCCCGTATCTAATATCAGAAAATATTAACTACGGATTCCCATAATATATAACCCCACCTACAGCCCCTGGTGAAAATAACTTTGCGGCGATATCCCTTAAAACAATCGTCCTTGAAGTATTTCATCACTATTCCTGTTAAGTCACCGCCCGCACGGCTATAATCCTTGCATTCATTATTACGAAAACAGGAACGCCTATGATCCGCAGTATGACCGCCTATGCCCGCCGTGAAATCAAGGGTGACTGGGGTAGCGCCGCATGGGAGCTGCGCTCGGTAAACCAGCGCTATCTGGAAACGTACTTCCGCCTGCCGGAGCAGTTCCGTAGTCTGGAGCCCGTGGTACGCGAGCGCATTCGCGCCCGCCTGACTCGCGGTAAAGTCGAATGCACCTTGCGTTTTGAACAAGATCCCAGCGCTCAGGGTGAACTCATCCTCAACGAAAAGCTGGCTAAACAGCTGGTAAACGCTGCCAACTGGGTGAAAATGCAGAGCGATGAAGGGGAAATCAACCCGGTTGATATCCTGCGCTGGCCGGGCGTGATGGCCGCCAAAGAGCAGGATCTCGACGCCATCGCCGCCGACATTCTGGCCGCTCTTGACGGCGCGCTGGACGACTTCATCGTCGCCCGCGAAACGGAAGGCCAGGCCCTGAAAGCGCTTATCGAGCAGCGGCTTGAAGGCGTGAGCGGCGAAGTGGCGAAAGTTCGCGCTCATATGCCGGAAATTCTCCAGTGGCAGCGCGAGCGTCTGGTCGCCAAGCTGGAAGATGCGGAAGTGCAGCTGGAAAATAACCGCCTTGAGCAAGAGCTGGTGCTGATGGCGCAGCGTATCGACGTTGCCGAAGAACTGGACCGTCTCGAAGCGCACGTTAAAGAGACCTATAACATTCTGAAGAAGAAAGAAGCTGTGGGTCGCCGTCTCGACTTTATGATGCAGGAGTTCAACCGTGAATCGAACACCCTGGCGTCAAAATCGATTAACGCCGAGGTGACCAATTCCGCGATTGAGCTGAAGGTACTCATCGAGCAAATGCGCGAGCAAATCCAGAATATCGAGTAACGCTTTCTCGTTTGTTAATGTATTTCGGTATCCAGGGCCATGATAAATCATGGCCTTTTTATTTATCTCTCTCACGGGCGAATGATAAGAATCTACTTATAAAAAATAGTCGTCCAGTTTTCGGTTGTGGCAAATAAGCACAACGCGGCACAGTCAGGAAAACACTACCGCGAGAGAAAAGAATGGACTTTAATGCGCTTCACCAGCAACACCAACCTTTGTTGCTTGCCAATGTCTGGGATGCCAGCAGCGCTCAGGCTGCTCAGCAGGCTGGTTATCAGGCGCTGGGATCCTCCAGCGCTGCTATCGCCGCAATGTTAGGGTATGAAGATGGCGAAGAGATGAGTTTTGACGAGCTGTTTTATGTCGTCTCACGCATCAAAACCGTTAGCGAACTGCCGTTAAGCGTCGATTTAGAGGCGGGCTACGGCGCGACAACCAGCCACATCATTGATAATATCCGGCGTCTGGCGCATCTCGGCGTGAGTGGAATAAATCTCGAGGATAGTCATGTGGTGGATAGTACGCGTCGTCTTGACGATGCGGAGCGCTTTGCCGTCAAACTGCAGGAAATCACCCGCGCCTGTCCAGGTCTGTTTGTTAATGTCCGCACCGATACCTTTCTTCTCAACGTACAAGATGCGCTGGTTCAAACGCTCTATCGCGGTCAACTCTACGCCAAACACGGCGCATGCGGTTTTTTTGTGCCTTGCGTCACCCGCGCGGAGGATATTACCGCCATCGTTCACCACGTGCCTTTACCCTTAAACGTAATGTGTATGCCTGAGCTGGCTGACTTCAGCACCTTATCGACACTGGGCGTAAAACGAATTTCGATGGGCAATTTTATTTATGCTGCGACGCAGGCCAGACTGAAAGACTTATTATGTCAGGTGCAAACCCAACACTCTTTCTCAGGTGTTTTTTGACCATGAAAATTACCGACAGCATGCAGTGCGATATCTGGTATCAGGCGCTGCTTGAACGCGCGGTGGAATTCACCGGCGTTTTTTTCGTCGGCGTGAAAACCACCGGCGTATTTTGTATCTCGGTCTGTCGGGCGCGAAAACCCCGGCGGGAAAACGTCGAATTTTATAATGACTTTAAATCCGCGCTGGATGCCGGCTTCCGGCCATGCAAAGTCTGTCGCCCGACGGAGAATGCCCGGACGGCCCCCGCCTTTGTTGAACAAGCGCTCCGCCTGCTGCGAGAAGCTCCAAAGGTCCGCCTCAGCGATAGCGAGCTACGTCAGCACGATATTAGCCCGGAACGCGTTCGCCGCTGGTTCCTGCAAAACCACGGGATCACCTTTCAGGCTTTTCAACGGATGCAGCGTTTGAATATGGCGCTTCAGGAATTAAAAGCAGGCCGCTCAACTACCGATGTCGCTTTCGATAGCGGTTACGAGTCCTTAAGCGGCTTCGGCTATACCTGCAAAAAATTGACCGGTTTCGCACCCAGCGCACAACGCCAGGTTGTTTTAATTCATCGTTTTACCACCCCGTTAGGGCCAATGTTTGTTTGTGCAACGCAACGGGGAATTTGTCTGCTGGAGTTTGTCGACAGACGAGCGCTGGAGTCAGAATTCAGCGACCTGCAGCGGCGGCTCAACGCCAGCATCATCGCAGGTGAAAATGCCCACACCAGGCAGGCGCAACAGGAAATAACGGAGTATTTCGCCGGACAGCGTCAATCGTTCGAGGTGGCGCTTGATACCCCAGGCAGCGAGTTCCAGCGAGCGGTCTGGCGCCGTTTACAGCACGTTAGCTTCGGTGAGACGACGCATTATCAATCGATTGCGATGGAGATAGGTAAACCAACGGCCACGCGCGCGGTGGCTGCTGCAAACGGCGCTAACCGCGTCGCGATTATCATCCCGTGCCATCGAATTATCGGCAAAGATGGTTCGATGACCGGTTACGGCGGCGGCATTGCACGAAAAATATGGCTTATTAACCATGAGGCAACCATCAGGGAAAAACGCGGCTGATTTTACTTTCAGGATCAACGGGCCCCTCCCTGACTTTCACCGCGGCTCGGTAAGCCTATTTTTTATCCAGCGCCCGGCAGGTTAAAAACGCCCCTGCCGCGCACAGCAGCGCCGGAGCCAGATAGCTGTGATCCATGTGGGTAAACTCCATCACCAGCGCCACCGCGGTCAGCGGCATCTGCATGGAGGCGGCGAGAAACGCGGCCGCCCCCACCACAGCGAAGCTGCTTTTATCACCGCCAGGGAAGCCGAGCTGCCAGAGCGCGCAGAGCAGCAGGCTGACCAATCCGCCCACCGCCAGCCCTGGGGTTAACAATCCACCCTCCGCGCCGCCGCGCAGCACCGCCAGAATCACCACCATCTTCAATACTAACAGGACAGCGACCATGGAGAGAGGCAGCCCGTCGCTGAGCGCCAGCTGCATTGGACCCTTGCCATTGCCCGGAAGCTCGGGGAAATAAAGACTCAGGATGGCAAGAAGAGAAAACCCCAGCAGACAGAACACCGGCATCTGCCAGTTACTTCGCGCGCGTGAACGCGCCGCGCTGGTCGCTTTGCGAAAGAGCCAGGCGCCGGTGCCAAGAATCGGGCCCGCCAGAATCGCCCACCAGAGAAAGGTGTGCGGAAGTGCGCTGGAAACAAAATGGTATTGCGATTCATCCCCTAACCCCAGGGTGGCCGTCCAGGCGGCAATCGCCGAGGTCATTATCGCCGCCAGCGTTTTTTCCCAGCTAAACGACAGTAGCATGACCTCAAGGCTGAACAACGCCCCGGCCAGCGGGACGTTATAGACCGCCGCCAGACCCGCGCCCGCCCCACAGGCAATCAGCGTGCGGGTTTCATCTTCCAGCAGGCGCAGCTTACGCGCCACCATCCCCGCCCCCAGCGCGCCCATTTCCCGGGGCGCCACTTCGCGGCCAAGCGGGGAGCCCAGCGCTACGGTGACGATCTGCAGCAGCGCGTGGATCGTCGTGGTGCCCGCGGGCATGGGTGCGCAGGGGTTGGCCACCGCCGCCGCAATGGAAACCCGCCTCTGCCCATAGCGACCAAGCAGCCACCAGCCAAATCCGGCGACGGCGCCGCCGGCCACGATTGCCACGATGCGGCGTGGCCAGGACGACTCCGTGACGCCCTGTAAAAATGACACCGAACCGACGATCTGCCCATAACTGTAACCAAAAGCCAGGTGCTGAATCGCGTGTAAAATTAGTGCCAAAACCATGCCGGACAGACCGGCCAGAATCCCGGTTAATACCACGGCTATCAGGCGGATCAGATGATTTTTATTCCCGGCGGCGACGCTCATTTTCTCAGGCCTTGAAAAGGAAAAATAAAAGAATAAAGGACGAGACTTAAACATTGCGTAATCATAGTGTTTTCGATAGTGATACCCATCGCTTCACTTAGCATTACTTTTTCTAATCAATAAAAATCCCTAAAAAATCAATAAACCTTTAAATCAAGCCATCACAGATACTATTTCCATTAATTTTTCCTGGCGTAAATGATTCGCTTTAGAAAATCTCAATCGTGATCCTGCGCACAAATCGTTAACCTGCCCGCCATTACCTGGGGGGATCTATGCTGCTTCATGTTCTGTATTTAATCGGTATCACCGCGGAAGCCATGACCGGCGCACTGGCTGCCGGGCGCCGGCGGATGGATACGTTTGGCGTCATCATTATCGCCACTGCGACCGCGCTGGGCGGGGGTTCCGTTCGCGATATCCTGCTGGGGCACTATCCTCTTGGTTGGGTGAAGCATCCCGAATATGTCATCATTGTCGCCGTCGCCGCCGTCCTCACGACCATTGCCGCTCCGGTGATGCCGCACCTTCGTCGGCTGTTTCTGGTGCTGGACGCGCTGGGGCTGATCGTGTTTTCCATCATCGGCGCGCAGATCGCCCTGGACATGGGCGAAGGCCCGGTTATCGCCTCTATTGCCGCCGTGATCACCGGTGTCTTCGGCGGCGTACTGCGCGATATGTTCTGCAAACGCATTCCGCTGGTCTTCCAGAAAGAGCTGTATGCCGGGATCTCCTTTGCCGCAGCCGTACTCTATATTGCTCTGCAACATTACGTCAGCAGCCACGATGTGGTGGTGCTGGCTACACTGCTGTTCGGCTTTACCGCCCGCATGCTGGCGCTACGCTGGAAACTGGGGCTACCGGTCTTCCACTACACCCATGACGCCCACTAACCGCCTTAAAATCCGGGGATGCGCTGCCCGCTAAGCCATTGCGCCAGCGCCACCACGTCCGGATGGTGCAGGAAAGCCACCAGCTGGCGGGCTCTGATCTCCCCCACGCCCGGCAGCGTGCGCCATTGCGCTTCACTTTTTGCCGCCAGCAAATGCCAGTTCTCGCTTTCGAGCTGCGCCAGCGCCCCCTGCGGCACCGGGATCCCCATCGCCAGCACCCAGCGGATAAAAGGTCGTTTGCGAACAAGATCAAACTGATGCCAGAGGTGCTGCCCGCGGGCGGCGGAAATCCCTGGCACCGCCTGCAGCTGCTCAACGGTAAGCGCCAGCCAGGAAAAGATATGCGTCATCGGGTTTTGCTGCTGAATGACGCGCCATAAATTTTCCCCCACGCCATCGACATTCAGGGCGGACTTTGATGACAACCAGATCAGCCTGGAAAGAAACTGTTCGCTGCACTCAGGGGTGGCGAAATAGCAGGTTAGCGCATTAAATTTCGCCGGCGGCGGCGTCGGTTTATGGCGCTCGGCCGTCCGCCAGACGACGGCGTCGACCCGAGGAATACCCTGCCCTGCCAGACTGATCTGCAGCTGATCGCCAACCCCAATATCCAGCATCTGCCAGCGGGACACAGAGCCAACGTTAACCCGCTGCACGCGTTTATCATCCAGCCGCTGGGGCTCAAGCTCGGCCACCACGTTGAGTCTGCCGCTGCGGCCGGTACTGAAACGGATCGCCCGTACCTGCATCACCCGCGATGCCGGAGGATATTTCCAGGCTGCCAGCCACTCGCCCTTTCCGGGCGACCAGACTCGCCCCGGCGGCTCGCGTCCTTCGCGCACAATCACACCGTCGCTGACGAAGGGCAGCGGCGAGCGATACCAGCGCTGGCGCCACTGCGCCACCTGCTCGATGCGCGACACCGGATGGGTATATTGTCCGCTGTACTTAAACCCCGCCTGCGCCAGCAGCTGCTGACGACGGCGCATATCCGACGGGCCGTCTGGCCAGGCCCAGATAAAAACGTCCAGTTGACTGAGCGCCGCCGCCGCGTCGGCTCGCATCATCAACCCGGCGACTTTCGCCCGCGCATTCATCCCCCCGGCCTGCTGCTGGACATGGCCGTCCCGGCGCAGAAACAGTTCCCCCAGCAGTACGCTGTCGGCCAGTTCACCGGTCATCACTTTCGCCAGCGCCGGGATCTGCCGCGCTCGGGCGGTCCATGCCTCACCGCGTAAACCATCGCCGCGGCTAATGGCCTGAACCAGACGCCCCTGGCGATAAACGAGAGTCACCGCCACGCCGTCCACTTTAGGCTGTATCCACAGGTCGGATTTATTTTTCATCCAGCGGGCAACGCTGTCCTCATCCGCCAGCTTGCGCACGCCGGTATGGGCCACCGGATGACGCGCATCGCCGGTGGGCGGAGGCAGATCGTCACCCTCAGGCGTCGCGCCCGGAAAGCATTGTCGCCACTGCGCCAGGCGCAGGGTGAGCTGGTCGTAAACGTCATCGCTCACTCCGCTGGCGCCCTGCCGCCAGTAAGCCTCTTTCCAGGCGACAATTTGCTGATGAAGGCGTGATGTCTCCTGCCTTCCTCTGGCCGGCGGCCAGTCCGGACACGTCGCCAGCGCGCTGGCAGAGAACATCCCTAACGCCAGCCACCACCCTCCTTTACGCATTGCAGTCCCCTCCTCCATCACCTGGCGGAGAGTCTGCTGCAGAATGCCGCGAGCCGCGACGGAAGCTTTTTCGCCTTGCGAAGCGCCTTCCAGGATTTACGCCTCATTGCAGCAACGGCTGGCGAATTCAGGAAAACGGCAGGCAAAATGAAAGAAACAGCGGCAAAAAGTGTGACAATGACTGCGTCACGCCGCGGCGACGTGTATAATAGGCTCGTATGTAGGACCTCTTTCGATAACCACATACAAAAGACACTCATGGCTCAAGGCACGCTTTATATTGTTTCCGCCCCTAGCGGCGCGGGTAAATCCAGCCTGATTCAGGCTTTATTAAAAACCCAACCGTTGTATGACACCCAGGTATCGGTCTCCCATACCACGCGGGCGCCGCGTCCGGGTGAAGTGCACGGCGAACACTATTTCTTCGTGAATCACGACGAATTCCGCTCGATGATTGGCGAAAACGCGTTTCTGGAACATGCAGAGGTCTTTGGCAACTATTACGGCACGTCGCGTAAAGCGATCGAGCAGGTGCTGGCGACCGGCGTCGATGTCTTCCTCGATATCGACTGGCAAGGCGCGCAGCAGATCCGTAAAAGCATGCCCGGCGCGCGCAGTATTTTTATTCTGCCGCCGTCAAAAGATGAACTGGACCGTCGCCTGCGCGGCCGCGGCCAGGACAGCGAAGAGGTGATCGCGAAACGGATGGCCCAGGCCGTTGCGGAAATGAGCCATTACGCGGAATATGATTACCTGATTGTGAACGATGATTTTGACACCGCCCTGAGCGACCTGAAAAATATCATCCGCGCTGAACGTCTGCGCATGAGCCGCCAAAAGCAGCGACATGGCGCTTTAATCACCAAACTATTGGCAGACTGAACCCACATTCAGTATCATGCCCAGTCATTTCTTCACCTGTGGAGCATTTTAAGTATGGCACGCGTAACTGTTCAGGACGCTGTAGAGAAAATTGGTAACCGTTTTGACCTGGTACTGGTCGCCGCGCGTCGCGCTCGTCAGATGCAGGTTGGCGGAAAGGATCCGCTGGTACCGGAAGAAAACGATAAAACCACCGTTATCGCACTGCGCGAAATCGAAGAAGGTCTGATCAACAACCAGATCCTCGACGTACGTGAGCGCCAGGAACAGCAAGAGCAGGAAGCCGCTGAATTACAAGCCGTTACCGCGATTGCTGAAGGTCGTCGTTAATCACACAGCGGGTCGCCCTTGTATCTGTTTGAAAGCCTGAATCAGCTGATTCAAAACTACCTGCCGGAAGACCAGATTAAGCGTCTGCGGCAGGCGTATCTCGTTGCACGTGACGCTCACGAGGGTCAGACACGTTCAAGCGGTGAACCCTATATCACGCACCCGGTCGCGGTAGCCTGCATTCTGGCCGAGATGAAGCTCGACTATGAAACGCTGATGGCCGCGCTGCTGCATGATGTGATTGAAGATACCCCCGCCACCTACCAGGACATGGAACAGCTTTTTGGTAAAAGCGTCGCCGAGCTGGTAGAGGGGGTGTCGAAACTTGACAAGCTCAAGTTCCGCGATAAGAAAGAGGCGCAGGCCGAAAACTTTCGCAAAATGATCATGGCGATGGTGCAGGACATCCGCGTCATCCTCATCAAGCTTGCCGACCGCACCCACAACATGCGTACTCTGGGCTCGCTGCGCCCGGATAAACGCCGACGCATCGCCCGCGAAACGCTGGAAATTTACAGCCCGCTGGCGCACCGTTTAGGTATCCATCACATCAAAACCGAGCTCGAAGAGCTGGGCTTTGAAGCGCTGTACCCTAATCGCTACCGCGTCATTAAAGAGGTGGTCAAAGCGGCGCGCGGCAACCGTAAGGAGATGATTCAAAAGATCCTCTCCGAAATCGAAGGGCGTTTGCAGGAAGCGGGGATCCCCTGCCGCGTCAGCGGTCGCGAGAAGCATCTATACTCCATCTACTGTAAAATGGTGCTCAAAGAGCAACGTTTTCACTCGATCATGGATATCTACGCCTTCCGCGTTATCGTCCATGATGCCGATATCTGCTATCGCGTGCTCGGCCAGATGCACAGCCTCTACAAACCGCGTCCGGGTCGTTTTAAAGACTACATCGCCATTCCGAAAGCTAACGGCTATCAGTCTTTGCACACCTCGATGATCGGCCCCCACGGCGTCCCGGTCGAGGTACAAATTCGTACCGAAGACATGGACCAGATGGCGGAGATGGGGGTAGCGGCGCACTGGGCTTATAAAGAGCACGGCGGCGAAAGCAGCACCACCGCGCAGATCCGCGCTCAGCGCTGGATGCAAAGCCTGCTGGAGCTGCAGCAGAGCGCCGGTAGCTCGTTTGAATTTATCGAGAGCGTAAAATCCGATCTGTTCCCCGATGAGATTTACGTTTTCACCCCGGAAGGGCGCATTGTCGAACTGCCTGCCGGCGCCACGCCGGTGGACTTCGCCTACGCGGTGCATACCGATATCGGTCATGCCTGCGTCGGCGCGCGCGTCGACCGTCAGCCCTATCCGCTGTCGCAGCCGCTCTCCAGCGGTCAGACTGTCGAAATTATCACCGCGCCGGGCGCTCGCCCGAACGCCGCCTGGCTGAACTTTGTCGTCAGTTCGAAAGCGCGCGCCAAGATCCGTCAGCTGCTGAAAAACCTTAAGCGCGACGATTCGGTCAGCCTTGGCCGTCGTCTGCTCAATCACGCGCTGGGCGGAAGCCGCAAACTCGCCGAGATCCCACCGGAGAATATCCAGCGCGAACTCGATCGCATGAAGCTGGCCTCGCTTGACGATCTGCTGGCGGAAATCGGTCTGGGCAACGCCATGAGCGTCGTGGTGGCAAAAAACCTGCAGCAGGGCGAAGCCGCTGCGGCGCCGGTGCCGGCCAACGCGTCGAACCACGGTCATCTGCCAATCAAAGGCGCCGATGGCGTGTTGATCACCTTCGCCAAGTGCTGTCGTCCAATTCCAGGTGACCCGATTATCGCCCACGTCAGCCCGGGTAAAGGGCTGGTTATCCACCATGAATCCTGTCGTAACATTCGCGGCTACCAGAAAGAGCCGGAGAAATTTATGGCGGTTGAGTGGGATAAAGAGACCGCTCAGGAGTTCATCACCGAAATCAAGGTGGACATGTTTAACCATCAGGGCGCGCTGGCTAACCTGACGGCGGCGATCAACACCGCGTCTTCCAATATCCAGAGCCTGAATACGGAAGAGAAAGATGGCCGCGTATACAGCGCCTTTATCCGCCTGACCGCGCGCGACCGCGTGCATCTGGCGAATATCATGCGCAAAATCCGCGTCATGCCGGACGTGATTAAAGTCACCCGTAACCGAAACTAGCTTTATGAACTCAAAGCGCTACGAGCGTATCTGCGAGATGCTCGCCAGGCGTCAGCCTGACCTGACGGTCTGCATGGAGCAGGTCCATAAGCCTCATAACGTCTCTGCGGTCATCCGGACCGCAGATGCCGTTGGCGTACACGAAGTGCATGCCGTCTGGCCGAGCAGCCGGATGCGTACCATGGCCTCCGCCGCCGCGGGCAGCAACAGCTGGGTGCAGGTTAAAACCCACCGCACTATCGCAGATGCCGTCGGCCACCTGAAAGGCCAGGGCATGCAAATTCTTGCCACTCACCTTTCCGACAAAGCCATCGATTTTCGTGAAATCGACTATACGCGTCCAACCTGCATCCTGATGGGTCAGGAAAAAACCGGCATCACCCAGGAAGCGCTGGCGCTGGCCGATCAGGACATCATTATCCCGATGATCGGCATGGTGCAGTCGCTGAACGTCTCCGTCGCCTCGGCGCTGATCCTTTACGAGGCGCAGCGCCAGCGGCAGAATGCCGGGATGTACCAACGCGCCAACAGCATGCTGCCGCCACAAGAGCAGCAGCGCCTGCTGTTCGAAGGCGGCTATCCGGTGCTGGCCCGCGTCGCCAGACAAAAAGGTCTGCCTTACCCCCACGTTAACGAGCAGGGCGAAGTGGAAGCCGATGCCGCGTGGTGGGCCACCATGCAGGCTGCGAGGTAAACCCAATGTCAGGCCGCCTGTTAGATGCCGTTCCGCTCAGTTCACTCACCGGTGTGGGCGCTGCGCAGAGCAGCAAACTGGCGAAGATTGGCCTGCATACGGTACAGGATCTGCTGCTGCACCTGCCTTTACGCTACGAAGATCGCACCCATCTTTACCCGATAGCCGAGCTGCTTCCCGGAGTTTATGCCACCGTGGAAGGTGAAGTGCTCAACAGCAATATCACCTTCGGCGGCCGGCGGATGATGACCTGCCAGATCAGCGACGGCACCGGCATCCTCACCATGCGCTTTTTCAACTTCAACGCGGCGATGAAAAACAGCCTCGCGACCGGTCGTCGGGTGCTGGCCTACGGTGAAGCCAAACGCGGGAAGTACGGCGCCGAGATGATCCACCCGGAATATCGCGTCCAGGGCGATATGAGTACTCCGGAGCTGCAGGAAACGTTAACCCCAGTCTATCCGACCACCGAAGGCATCAAGCAGGCGACCCTGCGCAAGCTCACCGATCAGGCGCTTGAGCTCCTGGAAACCTGCGCGATTAGCGAACTCCTGCCGCCGGAGCTGGCGCAGGGGATGATGAGCCTGCCGGAGGCGCTGCGTACGCTGCACCGCCCGCCTCCCTCCTTGCAACTTAGCGAGCTGGAAAGCGGCAAGCACCCGGCGCAGCAGCGTCTGATTCTGGAAGAGCTGCTGGCGCATAACCTCAGCATGCTGGCGCTGCGGGCAGGCGCCCAGCGCTATCACGCCCTGCCGCTCGGCGCCAACGATACCCTGAAAAACCAACTGCTGGCCTCCCTGCCCTTTAAGCCCACCGGCGCGCAGGCGCGGGTTACCGCCGAGATTGAACACGATATGGCGCTGGACGTGCCGATGATGCGCCTGGTGCAGGGCGACGTTGGCTCCGGTAAAACGCTGGTCGCTGCCCTGGCT
Organism: Klebsiella sp. 64; assembly: GCF_018223915.1. Taxonomy (NCBI): domain Bacteria; kingdom Pseudomonadati; phylum Pseudomonadota; class Gammaproteobacteria; order Enterobacterales; family Enterobacteriaceae; genus Klebsiella; species Klebsiella sp. 64. Next base: position 49,712 of record NZ_JAGRQZ010000005.1, on the reverse strand, counting down.
GCCTTGCGCGCTATCGTCCACGGCAAACAGGTGGCGCTGATGGCGCCCACCGAACTGCTTGCCGAGCAGCATGCCAATAACTTCCGCAGCTGGTTCGAACCGCTGGGCATAGAAGTCGGCTGGCTGGCGGGCAAACAGAAAGGCAAAGCCCGTCAGGCGCAGCAGGAGGCTATCGCCAGCGGCGAAGTGCAGATGATTGTCGGCACTCACGCCATCTTCCAGGAGCAGGTGCAGTTTAACGGCCTGGCGCTGGTGATTATTGACGAACAGCACCGCTTCGGCGTGCATCAGCGGCTGGCGCTGTGGGAGAAAGGTCAGCAGCAGGGGTTCCACCCGCATCAGCTGATCATGACCGCCACGCCGATCCCCCGCACCCTGGCGATGACCGCCTACGCCGATCTGGACACCTCGATTATCGACGAGCTGCCGCCAGGCCGAACTCCGGTGACCACCGTCGCCATCCCCGACACCCGGCGCAGCGATATTATCGACCGCGTGCGCAACGCCTGTACCCATGAAGGTCGCCAGGCCTATTGGGTCTGTACGCTGATTGAAGAGTCCGATCTGCTGGAAGCCCAGGCGGCGGAAGCCACCTGGGAAGAGCTCAAACTGGCGCTGCCGGAGCTCAATATCGGCCTCGTCCACGGGCGGATGAAACCGGCGGAGAAGCAGGCGGTGATGCAGGCCTTCAAGCAGGGCGAGATGCATCTGCTGGTAGCCACCACGGTGATTGAAGTCGGCGTCGACGTGCCTAACTCAAGCCTGATGATTATCGAAAACCCTGAACGTCTGGGTCTGGCGCAGCTGCACCAGCTCAGAGGGCGCGTTGGTCGCGGCGCGGTCGCTTCCCACTGCGTGCTACTCTATAAATCGCCGCTCTCCAAAACGGCGCAGAAACGTCTGCAGGTCCTGCGCGACAGCAACGATGGTTTCGTCATTGCCCAGAAAGACCTCGAAATTCGCGGTCCCGGCGAGCTGCTCGGCACCCGCCAGACCGGCAACGCCGAATTTAAAGTGGCGGACTTACTGCGCGATCAGGCGATGATCCCCGATGTCCAGCGCATTGCTCGCCACATTCATGAACGCTATCCGCTGCAGGCCCAGGCGCTTATCGAGCGCTGGATGCCGGAAACCGAACGCTATTCCAACGCGTAGCGCGCTTTTGCCGCGCTGCGGGCAATTTTTCTACACAACGAGTGGATTATGAAACGAGAACTGGCCATCGAATTTTCGCGTGTCACCGAAGCCGCCGCGCTGGCGGGCTATAAATGGCTGGGCCGCGGCGATAAGAATACCGCCGACGGCGCAGCGGTTAACGCCATGCGCATTATGCTTAACCTCGTCAATATCGACGGCACCATCGTCATCGGCGAGGGCGAAATCGATGAAGCGCCGATGCTTTATATCGGCGAAAAAGTGGGTACCGGCAAGGGCGATGCGGTAGATATCGCCGTCGATCCCATCGAAGGCACCCGCATGACGGCGATGGGCCAGGCCAACGCCCTGGCGGTGATGGCGGTCGGCGATAAGGGCTGCTTCCTCAACGCGCCGGATATGTATATGGAAAAGCTGATCGTCGGCCCGGGCGCTAAAGGCGCTATCGACCTTAATCTGCCGCTGGAAGAGAACCTGCACAATATCGCCCGCGCCCTGAACAAGCCGCTGGGCGAGCTGACCGTCACCGTGCTGGCGAAACCGCGCCACGACGCGGTCATTGCCCAGCTGCAGCAGCTGGGCGTGCGCGTGTTCGCTATTCCCGATGGCGACGTCGCGGCCTCTATTCTCACCTGCATGCCGGATAGCGAAGTCGACGTACTGTACGGCATCGGCGGCGCGCCGGAAGGGGTGGTTTCCGCCGCGGTGATCCGCGCCCTCGACGGGGATATGCAGGGGCGCCTGCTGGCTCGCCACCACGTGAAGGGCGATAACGAAGAGAACCGCCGCATCGGTGAAAATGAGCTGGCGCGCTGCAAAACCATGGGCATTGAAGCGGGCAAAGTGCTGCGTCTGGATGAAATGGCGCGCAGCGATAACGTCGTCTTCTCCGCCACCGGGATCACCAAAGGCGATCTGCTGGACGGCATCACCCGCAAGGGCAACATGGCCACCACCGAGACGCTGCTGATCCGCGGCAAGTCGCGCACTATCCGTCGTATCCAGTCGATTCATTACCTCGACCGTAAAGATCCGGACATTCAGCAGCACATCCTGTAATACCGCTTTTTCTCTCCCAGGCAACCGTCCGCAGGCGGTTGCCCTGTTCTTCGTTTATATTTGATCAATAGAGCTTTCTTGCGCCTTCGGGGTGGAAATCTGGCTCGTCTGGACCGAAGATAAGGCATCGCTTGGCAACAGGAGAAGACGATGGCGGACTGGGTTAGCGGCAAAGTGACAAAAGTGGAGTACTGGACGGACGCCTTGTTCAGTTTATACGTGCGGGCGCCTGTTCATCCGTTTACCGCCGGGCAATTTACCAAGCTCGGGCTGGAAATCGACGGCGAACGCGTGCAGCGCGCCTACTCCTACGTCAACGCCCCCGGCAATCCCGACCTCGAGTTCTATTTGGTCACCGTCCCGGAAGGCAAGCTGAGCCCGCGTCTGGCGGCGCTGAAGCCGGGCGATGAAGTCCTGGTGGTGAGTGAAGCGGCAGGTTTCTTCGTCCTCGAGGAAGTACCGGATTGCGATACCCTGTGGATGCTGGCGACCGGCACTGCGCTGGGGCCGTACCTGTCAATTTTGCAGGAAGGCAAGGACCTTGAGCGCTTTAATAACCTGGTGCTGGTCCACGCCGTCCGCTACGCCGCGGACCTGAGCTATCTGCCGCTAATGCGCGAACTGGAGCAGCGCTACGCCGGTAAATTACGCATCCAGACGGTGGTCAGCCGCGAAACCGTGGAAGGCTCGCTGACCGGCCGGGTGCCGTTTCTGATTGAAACCGGCGCGCTGGAAGAGGCCGTCGGCCTGCCGATGACCACCGACACCAGCCATGTGATGCTGTGCGGCAACCCGCAAATGGTGCGCGATACCCAACAGCTGTTAAAAGAGACCCGGCAGATGACCAAACATCTGCGTCGCCGGCCAGGCCACATGACGGCTGAGCACTACTGGTAATCAGGCGTCCGCTTTCCAGCGCACGTCCTGGGTCTCCTTGCCGAACTTATTCTCGCCCTGGGTGCCGACAAACGCCCCCAGGTCGATCAGCATCATGACGATAATCAGCGTCGGCACAAAGCGCCCGACGCCCCACTGCCAGACCTGCGGCAACATCGACCAGTTCCCCGCCAGCAGCATCCACGCCAGAACCATCAGCAGCGCCCACAGCCCGGATTTGCCGCGATCGTGCAGCCGCTTGACCACCACCGCCGCCGTCGGCCACAGCAGGCAGACGATAATAAACGCCGCCGTCTGCAGGTTGAGCAGATTGCTGCCTGCCAGGGTAAACAGGGCGCTCATGGTCACCAGCCAGATGGCAATCCAGATCCAGAAATCGCGGCGGCCAATGCGCCCTTTAATTGAGAATAACCACTGCTGTAGGGTCATGCGTTTTTCCTTATCATCATCGTCTGCGTAGTTTACCCTGGCGTCGTGACTTTTTGACAAGCGCCGCGCTTCCCGATTTAATCGTCAGCAGGCAAAAAAAGGAACGACGGGCATGAAGAAGTGGACAATTTTGTGGTTAAGTGGGCTGATGGGCCTTGCCGTCGGCCCGCACGCGTTGTCCGCAGAGAGCGAATCGACGACCGCGGCAGCGCCCTACCTGCTCGCCGGCGCGCCGAGCTTTGACCAGTCGATCAGTCAGTTCCGCGAGAAATTCAACGCCGATAACCCAAAGCTGCCTCTGAACGAATTCCGTTCCATCGCCACCAGTCGCGATCGGGCTAACCTGACCCGCGCCGCCAGCAAAATTAACGAAAATCTCTATGCCTCCACCGCGCTGGAGCGCGGCACGCTGAAGATCAAATCCATGCAGATCACCTGGCTGCCGATCCAGGGGCCGGAGCAAAAGGCGGCCAGGACCAAAGCGCTGGAGTATATGAGCGCCATGATCCGCGCCTTCGTGCCGACTTTTAGCCAGGCGCAAAGCCAGCAAAAACTGCAGAAACTGCTGGCCGCCGGCAAGGGCAAGCGCTACTTCGCCGATACCGAAGGCGCCGTGCGCTATGTGGTGGCAGATCATGGGGAAAAGGGCCTGACCTTCGCCATTGAACCGATTAAGCTGGCGCTATCTGAAACGCTGGAAGGTAACAATAAATGACAAAAAGCAAAGCCTTTCCAGTGACGAGTCTCTATACTGTTTCACAGACCATGCTGCCCTCTGGGGCGGCTATATTCCTTAATTCGCTTAAGTAGCGTGGAGAATTAAAATGCGACATCCTTTAGTGATGGGTAACTGGAAACTGAACGGCAGCCGCCACATGGTAAACGAACTGGTTGCGAACCTGCGTACCGAGCTGGCTGGCGTAAGCGGCTGTGCAGTTGCCATCGCCCCGCCGGAAATGTATCTGGACCTGGCTAAGCGCGCGGCAGAAGGCAGCCACATTCACCTGGGCGCGCAGAACGTTGACGTGAACCTGTCCGGCGCATTCACCGGTGAAACCTCCGCCGAAATGCTGAAAGATATCGGCGCGCAGTACATCATCATCGGCCACTCCGAGCGTCGTACCTACCACAAAGAATCCGACGAGCTGATCGCGAAGAAATTCGCCGTGCTGAAAGAGCAGGGTCTGACCCCGGTTCTGTGCATCGGTGAAACCGAAGCCGAAAACGAAGCGGGCAAAACGGAAGAAGTTTGCGCGCGTCAGATCGACGCCGTGCTGAAAACCCAGGGCGCTGCCGCTTTCGAAGGCGTGGTTATCGCTTACGAACCAGTATGGGCTATCGGTACCGGCAAATCAGCGACCCCGGCTCAGGCGCAGGCGGTGCACAAATTCATCCGTGACCACATTGCTAAAGCTGACGCCAAAATCGCTGAGCAAGTGATCATCCAGTACGGCGGTTCCGTTAACGCTGGCAACGCCGCAGAGCTGTTCACCCAGCCGGACATCGACGGCGCGCTGGTTGGCGGCGCCTCCCTGAAAGCTGACGCTTTCGCGGTGATCGTTAAAGCAGCAGAAGCAGCGAAAAAAGCGTAATTCGCTTTTCCCGGTGGCGACACGCGACCGGGTTGACTGACAAAACGTGGGAGCCCGGCCTAGCACAGCGCAAGCCGGGCTTTCTTTTGCCGTTACAGTTTCCCCAACAGCTGATACCAGGCGTAGTCCAGCGGCAGTAAAATCAGATAACTCACCGCCGCCAGCGCCAGACACAGTTGCATCCCCGCCCTCGCCGGGACCTTGCCTAACCCCATCGCCACCACGATCGGCGACGCCTGATAGGGCAGCAGCGGCGTGGAATAGCCCAGCACCTGAATCATAATCACGCTTAGCAGCGGGAAGCCGGTGGCGTCGGCAAAGCTCTGGGCAAAGGTGGTGTAGAGCGCCGGCACGCCGTTGGCGGTCATAATAAAGTTCAGCGCGCTGGTTATCCCGGTCAGGGCGAGAAAGCTGGTGAAAGGATTGTCTTTATCCAGGGGCATCACCTGCAGCAGCGCATTGCCCACTGCGCCGCCAATCCCGGTTTGGGTGACGGCGATCGCTAGCCCCAGAATCCCGGCGACGTAAATGCAGGTGCGCATATTCACCCCGCTGGCAAACTCCTCGCCGTTAATAAAGCCCACCCGCGGCAGCAGCGTGATCACAGCCGCCGCCAGGCCGGTCCACGCCGGGCCGACGCCGTGCCAGCTCTCGGTCACCCATAGCGAGAGGACCACCGCCAGCAGCCACGCCAGACGTTTCTCGTCGCGGCTCATCGGCGGCAGCGGCGCCAGGTCGCGCGGTGGATGCGGCTTGCCGGGAAACAGCCAGCAAATCAGCGCCACCAGCACCGCCCCTTTCAGCCAGCCAAGCACCGGCGTATGCAGCAGTAAATAGGGAACATAATTCAGATGGATACCGTACGAGCCTTCCGCCGCGCCACTCATCACCAGATTCGGCACGTTGGCGGGCAAAATCGTCGCCGACAGCTGAAAGGTGCCGAACCCCACCGCCAGCGCCAGGCCGAACCAGCCGCGGCTGCCGTCGGCAATGCCCGCGCGGCGGGCCATCGCCGCCACGATCGGCATCAGCAGCGCGATGCGCCCCATGTTGGAGGGCATCACGAACGCCAGGGCGTAGCTCAGGAGTACCACGCTGGCGACCATCCGCGGCCAGGAGTCGGTGAGCCTGGCCGACAGCGCCTGCGCCGCTCGGTCCGCCAGTCCGGTTTTACGGATGGCGATGCCGAGCACAAAGCCGCTGAACACCAGCCAGAATGCCGAAGAGGCAAAGCCGCCGAAGATCACCTCCGGCGGAGCGATTTTCGCCATCATCGCCGCTGCGAAGAACAGCAGCGCGGTGATAAATTCCGGCAGCAGCGACGTCGCCCAGAGCACGATGGTGACGCCGACAATCAATGAAGGAAGGAACAGCGGGTGGGTAAGCCAGAGCGACATGCCTGTCTCCTGTCGTTTTTTTTCAGCAAGAATACGACGACAGGTAAGACAGGTAAACGCCAGAACTAGTGGTTTGCGTTAAGGATGGCGCAGCGATGATCCTGAATTTCTTCCGCTGAAGCCCGGTTCAGGGTCAGCAGGTTACGCTCCGTCGCCAGCAGCACCAGCGAGCCGTCGCTCTGTTGCGCCATTGCCAGCGCGAAGCGTCCCATATGTTCACGCGCCTCCGGCACCTCTTCCGCCAGCATCAGGAACGGGCTACGCTGGGCCAGCTCCGCCTCCGTCACCCGGCGCGCCAGGTATTCGTGGCCCTGAAGCCCGCCCGGTAGCGGCAGCCAGCGGCTGCTGATCGCTGCGGCATCCTTATCTAACTGCGCGCGCACATCGGGGCGCAGGCAGGAGATATGAATATGGAAATGGTTTTGCGTACGTCCACTGCGCGAGTTGATCGCCAGCGATACCGCGTTATCAGGAACCGGCGCGCCGTGGCGCTGGCTCATGATTTCACGCCCCTGCCAGGCCTGCCAGAAAAAGTTCGGCGTCAACGGATCCAGCAGCAGCGGGCTTTCGGTGCCGTTGATGCGGTAGGTCGGCATCAGCAAATATTGCAGCGGGCCGTTACGGTCTTTAAACAGCACATAGCCGCCCTTGAGGTTCACTTCCGCGCACGGCGACGGGTTTTGCTGCTGTTGCTGATGGGGTACGCACTGCTGCAGGACAATCTTGCGTAATGCGTCCGGGTTGCCAGAGTGCAGCCAGTAGTAGCCGCCCGCCAGCGCCGCGAGGATCGCCACCAGCAGCGCCAGCAAAAAGTATCTTACTCTTCTCATTTTCATTCCCTGTTAAGCCTGAAGCGGAAGAGTAGCGTAATTTGATGACTAAATGAAAACAGATGGTGGACGGGGCGTTATCCCGGGTAGCGGCTGACGCCTTACCCGGGCTACGCACCGCGCAAAACTGTAGCCCTGCTAAGCGTAGCGCAAGCAGGGACAAGAGAATTAACGCTGGCTAATCTGGTCGAAGGTGCCGCCGTTGGAGAAGTGCTCTTTCTGCGCTTTCGTCCAGCCGCCGAACTCCTGATCGATGGTAAACAGCTTCAGTTTCGGGAATTCGTTAGCATATTTCTTCGCCACATTCGGATCGCGCGGGCGGTAGAAGTTCTTCGCCGCAATCTCCTGGCCTTCCGGCGAGTAGAGATACTTCAGGTACGCTTCCGCCACCTGACGCGTGCCTTTCTTATCCACCACTTTGTCGACCACCGAGACGGTCGGCTCAGCCAGAATCGACTCACTTGGGGTCACGATTTCAAACTTGTCTTTGCCCAGTTCGTTGGTCGCCAGCAGCGCTTCGTTTTCCCAGGCGATCAGTACGTCGCCGATGCCGCGTTCTACGAAGGTATTGGTCGAACCGCGCGCGCCGGAGTCCAGCACTTCCACGTTTTTATACAGCGCCTTGACGAATTCCTGGGCTTTCGCCTGGTCGCCGTGATTCTGATGCAGAGCATAGCCCCAGGCTGCCAGGTAGTTCCAGCGGGCGCCGCCGGAGCTTTTCGGGTTCGGGGTAATGACCGACACACCCGGTTTGATCAGATCGTTCCAGTCATGGATCTGTTTCGGATTGCCCTTGCGGACGAGGAACACGATGGTGGAGGTATACGGCGCGGAGTTATCCGGCAGGCGTTTCAGCCAGTTTTTATCGATGCGGCCGCGTTCGGCAATAGCGTCGACATCGTAGGCCAGCGCCAGCGTGACCACATCCGCTTCAATACCGTTAATAACCGAGGTCGCCTGTTTGCCAGAGCCACCATGCGACTGGCGGATCACCACGTTGTCGCCGGTCTCCTGCTTCCAGTGTGCGCTAAACGCTTTGTTGTACTGTTCGTACAGCTCGCGCGTTGGATCATAAGATACGTTTAATAGCTGAATGTCTTTTGCCAGAACGCTGGCGGATGCCAGCAACAGAGTTAACCCTACGCCCCACTTATTCATCGCACCGCTCTCTTTATGTGTGTTGTGATGGGTTAAGCGTGCCAGAAAGCGATTCAATGATTAAAGAATAAAAAAAGATTGGCTATAACTTGCGGATATAAAGACGCGAGTAAGGATGACCCCCTCCCGGGCGGGAGAGGGCGCGAAGCGATTAGACTTCTTCCATGCGACCCAGCAGCGCCTGCAGACGTTCCTGCCAGCCCTGCTGCTGCTCTTTCAGCTGGCTGTTTTCGCGCTCCAGCTCTTCACGACCATGCTGCGCGCTCTGAACTTCCTGCACCAGGGTGTTGTTCTTTTCTTTCAGCTCTTCGATTTCCATCTGCAACAGAGTGATGGTATCAATCGCCTGCTGAACCTTAGATTCTAATTTCTCAAACACTTCTAATGACATCGTCATACCTCTCCTGAACTTGCAAGGCGTTGATAGAAACTCGTGTTTCGTATACGCGGTCCCGCCTTAACGAAAATTAGCGCACATAGCGGTGTTATCGTCGATTGTATGAATCCCCGCCGCCCCTGTCCAGCGGCAAGCCGCGTAGATTGCGGTTTGCAACACTTTTCAGTCTTTACCTGGTGCTTTCAGCGCAGTTCGCTCGTAGTTCATGGGTCAATGTTAATTTTATGGTTAACAAAATGCGTGGTGAAACGCTCCGGCAGCGCTCTCGATGCGCGCAAATGGCGCGAAAACGCTCATTTTCTTGACGAGGCACACACATTTGAAGTTCGATATTTCTCGTTTTTGCTCGTTAACGATAAATTAACACTATGCCTACATGGCAATATGGTCGTCTGTGACCACCCTACATACAATAATCATCACCACGCTTCAGGATTCGATTATGAGCCAAACATCAACCTTAAAAGGCCAGTGCATCGCAGAGTTCCTCGGTACCGGGTTGTTGATCTTTTTCGGCGTTGGGTGCGTGGCTGCGCTCAAGGTCGCGGGAGCCAGCTTCGGACAATGGGAAATCAGCATCATCTGGGGTCTGGGCGTCGCCATGGCGATCTACCTGACCGCCGGGGTCTCCGGTGCGCACCTTAACCCAGCGGTGACTATCGCGCTGTGGCTGTTCGCCTGCTTCGAAGGCCGCAAAGTGGTTCCTTTTATTATTTCACAATTCGCTGGCGCCTTTTGCGCTGCGGCATTAGTTTACGGGCTTTACTACAATCTTTTCCTCGATTATGAAACCACCCACCATATGATTCGCGGCAGCGTGGAAAGCCTCGATCTGGCCGGCATTTTCTCCACTTACCCGAACCCGCACATCAATTTTGTGCAGGCCTTCGCGGTAGAGATGGTGATTACCGCTATCCTGATGGGCGTCATCCTGGCGCTGACCGACGATGGCAACGGCATACCGCGCGGCCCGCTGGCCCCTCTGCTGATTGGCCTGCTGATTGCGGTGATTGGCGCCTCCATGGGACCGCTGACCGGCTTCGCCATGAACCCGGCGCGTGACATCGGCCCGAAAGCCTTCGCCTGGCTGGCGGGGTGGGGTGACGTCGCCTTCACCGGCGGCAAAGATATTCCTTATTTCCTGGTGCCGCTGTGCGCACCGGTGGTCGGCGCGGCGCTGGGCGCATTCAGCTATCGTAAGCTGATTGGCCGTCACCTGCCTTGCGACACCTGCGTGGAGGAAGAGCAACAGAGCCCCTCCTCTTCCACCGCTCAACATAAAGCTTCGCTGTAATCTGACTACGGGACACCGACTATGACCGACAAAAAATATATCGTTGCGCTTGACCAGGGCACTACCAGCTCCCGGGCCGTTGTGATGGATCATGATGCCAATATCGTCAGCGTCTCCCAGCGAGAATTTGAACAAATTTATCCTAAGCCAGGCTGGGTCGAACACGACCCGATGGAAATCTGGGCTTCCCAAAGCTCGACGCTGGTCGAAGCGCTGGCCAAAGCGGATATCAACTCCGATCAGATCGCGGCCATCGGCATCACCAATCAGCGTGAGACCGTGGTGGTGTGGGAGCGAGAGACCGGTAAACCCATCTACAACGCTATCGTCTGGCAGTGCCGCCGTACCGCGGAGATCTGCGAGCAGCTCAAGCGTGACGGGATGGAAGAGTATATCCGCAAGGCCACAGGCCTGGTGGTGGACCCGTACTTCTCCGGCACCAAGGTGAAATGGATCCTCGACCATGTCGAAGGTTCCCGTGAGCGTGCGAAGCGCGGCGAGCTGCTGTTCGGCACCGTTGATACCTGGCTTATCTGGAAGATGACCCAGGGCCGCGTGCACGTCACCGACTACACCAACGCCTCGCGTACCATGCTGTTCAACATCCACGACCTCGACTGGGACGACAAGATGCTCGACGCGCTGGACATTCCGCGCGCCATGCTGCCGGAAGTGCGCAAGTCTTCCGAAGTGTACGGCCAGACCAACATCGGTGGTAAAGGCGGGACCCGTATTCCTATCGCCGGGATCGCCGGTGACCAGCAGGCGGCCCTGTTCGGCCAGCTGTGCGTCAAGGAAGGGATGGCGAAAAACACCTACGGCACCGGCTGCTTTATGCTGATGAATACCGGCGAAAAAGCGGTCACCTCCACCCACGGTCTGCTGACCACCATCGCCTGCGGCCCGCGCGGTGAGGTGAACTACGCTCTGGAAGGGGCGGTGTTTATGGCCGGCGCGTCTATTCAGTGGCTGCGCGACGAGATGAAGCTCATCAGCGATGCCTTCGACTCCGAGTACTTCGCCACCAAAGTGAAGGATACCAACGGCGTGTACGTGGTACCCGCGTTCACCGGTCTTGGCGCACCGTACTGGGACCCGTATGCCCGCGGCGCGATTTTCGGCCTCACCCGCGGCGTGAACTCCAACCACATTATCCGTGCGACGCTGGAGTCCATCGCCTTTCAGACCCGCGACGTGCTGGAAGCGATGCAGGCTGACTCCGGCATTCGTCTGCACGCCCTGCGCGTAGACGGCGGCGCGGTGGCTAACAACTTCCTGATGCAGTTCCAGTCCGATATCCTCGGCACCCGTGTCGAGCGTCCGGAAGTACGCGAAGTGACGGCGCTGGGCGCGGCCTATCTGGCCGGTCTGGCGGTCGGTTTCTGGCAGAATCTGGATGAACTGCAGGAGAAAGCGGTGATTGAGCGCGAATTCCGCCCGGGTATTGAAACTACTGAGCGTAACTATCGTTACAGCGGCTGGAAGAAAGCGGTGAAACGCGCGTTAGCGTGGGAAGAGCACGACGAAGCGTAAGATTGTGAAGTTATTCCCGGCTTGCGGCGTAAACGCCTTAGCCGGGCTACAAAACCCCAAACAGCACGATCTTGTAGCCCGGACAGGTGCGCAGCACCGCCTCCGGGTTTTTTATCAACCAAAAATCGGCAGCAGCAGGTACAGCTTAATCACCAGCGCGTTGACGATATCGATAAAGAACGCCCCCACCATCGGCACTACCAGGAAGGCCATATGCGATGGCCCGAAACGGTCGGTAATCGCCTGCATATTGGCGATCGCCGTCGGCGTTGCCCCCAGGCCAAACCCGCAATGCCCGGCTGCCAGCACCGCGGCATCGTAGTTTTTGCCCATCATCCGATAGGTGACGAACACCGCATACAGCGCCATCGCCAGCGCCTGCACCGCCAGGATAATAATCATCGGCAGCGCCAGCGAGGCCAACTCCCACAGCTTGAGGCTCATCAGCGCCATGGCGAGGAACAGCGACAGGCTGACGTTGCCCAACACCGATACCGCGCGATCGAACACCCGATACAACCCCGCCAGCGCCAGGCTGTTGCTGAGGATCACGCCGATAAACAGCACGCAGACGAAGGTCGGCAGCTCGAAGACGCTCCCCGCCAGCAGTTGCGCAACCACCTTGCCCAGCGTCAGACAGATGGCGATCAGGGCGATACTTTCGATCAGCACCAGCGAGGTGATCACCCGCCCCACGTCCGGCTTTTCAAAGGCGGTTGGCGCCACCTGATCGTCCGGTGTCCCGTCCGGTGAGGAAGAGTGCTTCACCAGATAACGCGCCACCGGGCCGCCGATCAGGCCGCCCAGCACCAGGCCGAAAGTCGCGCAGGCCATCGCCACCTCGGTGGCGTTGGCAAAACCGTAGCGCTCAACGAACAGCTTACTCCACGCCGCCCCGGTGCCGTGGCCGCCGGATAAGGTAATCGACCCGGCCAGCAGACCCATTAGCGGATCCAGCCCCAGCAGCGTCGCCATGCCGATACCGAGGGCGTTCTGCAGCAGCAGCAGGCCAACCACCACGATCAGGAAAGTGCCCAGCACCTTGCCGCCGGCCCGCAGGCTGGCGAGGTTGGCGTTAAGACCGATGGTGGCGAAGAACGCCAGCATCAGCGGATCTTTCAGACTCATATCGAAATCAATTTCGATATCCATGCTTTTTTTCAGCGCCAGCAGCGCCAGCGCCACCAGCAGACCGCCGGCAACGGGTTCAGGAATAGTGTATTTCTTAAGGAAGGGAACGGTTTGTACGAGTTTTCTGCCGAGTAACAGCACGAGCGTTGCGGCAACGAGCGTCGATAAGGTATCGAGATGAAACATAAAAAGCTCCTTATGGGCGCATGATCCATTCACACGCGACGATATTCCTGGTGTCTTTAGCTTCTCATCATGAGGAGTCAGAGGGGGATTTTACGCAGAACGGCGGAAAAATTGACAGAAAAAGATATTTTGTATCCTGAATGATGCGATTTAGCATACAAAATGTTAATTATCTCGTTGCGCATATTCACGGTATAAATTTTTATGAGCAAACGCTGGCAAACGTTTGCTTTTGGTCTACAGTCCGATAAAATTCCCGCTTTGCCACCTTGGGATTGCTTGTGATGTCCGTTAACACCGCAGAGTCAGAAAATGCGCAACCGGTTGCGCATAAACCAGCCAGCGAATTAATCTACCGCCTCGAAGATCGCCCGCCGCTACCGCAAACCCTGTTCGCCGCCTTCCAGCACCTGCTGGCGATGTTTGTCGCGGTGATCACCCCGGCGCTGTTAATCTGCCAGGCTCTCGGTCTCCCGGCGCAAGATACCCAACATATCATCAGCATGTCGCTGTTCGCCTCCGGCGTCGCCTCTATTATTCAGATCAAAGCCTGGGGCCCGGTCGGCTCCGGACTGCTCTCCATCCAGGGCACCAGCTTCAACTTTGTCGCCCCGCTGATCATGGGCGGTACCGCCTTGAAAACCGGCGGCGCCGACGTCCCCACCATGATGGCCGCCCTCTTCGGCACCCTGATGCTGGCCAGCTGCACCGAAATGGTCCTCTCCCGGATCCTGCACCTGGCGCGCCGTATCATTACCCCGCTGGTTTCCGGCGTGGTGGTGATGATTATCGGCCTGTCGCTGATTCAGGTCGGACTGACCTCCATCGGCGGCGGCTACGCGGCGATGGCTGACCACACCTTTGGTGCGCCGAAAAATCTGCTGCTGGCGGGTATCGTGCTGGCGCTGATTATTATCCTCAACCGCCAGCGCAACCCGTACCTGCGCATCGCCTCGCTAGTGATTGCCATGGCTGCCGGTTATCTGGCGGCGTGGTTCCTCGATATGCTGCCAGCCAACACCGCCCCGACCAACAGCAGCCTCATCACCGTCCCGACGCCGCTCTATTATGGCCTCGGCATCGACTGGAGTCTGCTGCTGCCCCTGATGCTGGTGTTTATGATCACCTCCCTGGAAACCATCGGCGATATCACCGCCACCTCCGACGTCTCCGAACAGCCGGTCTCGGGTCCGCTGTATATGAAGCGCCTGAAAGGCGGCGTGCTGGCTAACGGCCTGAACTCCTTCGTTTCCGCGGTCTTCAACACCTTCCCGAACTCCTGCTTCGGCCAGAACAACGGCGTGATCCAGCTGACCGGGGTCGCCAGCCGCTACGTCGGCTTTGTGGTCGCCCTGATGCTGATCGTCCTCGGCCTGTTCCCGGCGGTGAGCGGCTTTGTCCAGCATATCCCTGAGCCAGTGCTCGGCGGCGCCACGCTGGTGATGTTCGGCACCATCGCCGCGTCCGGCGTGCGCATCGTCTCCCGTGAACCGCTGAACCGTCGGGCGATCCTGATTATCGCTCTGTCGCTGGCGGTAGGCCTCGGCGTGTCGCAGCAGCCGCTGATCCTGCAGTTCGCCCCGGACTGGCTGAAAAACCTGCTTTCCTCCGGGATTGCCGCCGGCGGTATCACGGCGATTGTTCTGAATTTAATTTTCCCGCCAGAAAAGGCGTGATCTCATGCGTTCCCGGTCGCGCATCGGCCGGGACGTCCTCCAACCACCTGCCCCATCACGGAAATAAACCACGCCTGCCTTGAGAAGTGCGCCTAAATCGGGCATAACACGGTGATGTGCATCTCACAGAATGGAAGACCATGAAATTTCTTGGAAAGCTGATTCTCTGGCTGCTAGTCGCTCTGCTGCTCGTCATTATTGGCGCGTGGTTCCTGCTGCAAACCCACTGGGGCGCCCGCCAGGCCAGCGCCTGGCTCAGCAATGGCACCGGCTGGCAGGTCTCCTTCGATGAGATGGAGCACGATTTCTCCTCCCCCCTTCATGTGCAGTTGCGAAACGTCACCTTTGGTCGGGAAGGCAAGCCTGCCACTTTGGTGGCAAAAACGGTCGACATTGGCTTCAGCACCCGCCAGTTTAGCGATCCGCTGCATGCGGATGAGATAGTCCTTAACGACGGCACTCTGAATCTGTCACCCCACTCTGCAGACCTGCCGTTCGCTGCCGACCGGCTGATGTTGCGCAATATGGCTTTCAACAGCCCGGAAACCGGCTGGGCGCTCAGCGCGCAGCGCGTCATCGGCGGCGTCAGCCCATGGACGCCGGAGGCGGGCAATGTGCTGGGGAAAACGGCGCAGATCCAGATGAGCGCGGGCTCGATGACGCTCAATGGCGTCGAAGCCAGCAACGTTCTGATTCAGGGTAAGATTGATCAGGGCGAGGTCACCCTCTCCACCCTCGGCGCCGATGTCGCCCGCGGCACCTTAACCGGCAATGCCAAACGCAGCGCCGATGGCAGCTGGCGGGTGGATAACCTCCAGCTCAACGAGATTCGACTGCAGAGTCCCGCCTCGCTGGCCGAGTTTTTCGCGCCGTTAACCACGGTCCCCTCTCTGCAGATTGGCCGCCTGGACATCACCGACGCCCGCCTGCAGGGACCGGACTGGGCGGTAACCGACCTCGACCTGAGCCTGCGCAACCTGACCCTTAGCCACGGCGGCTGGCAGAGCGAGGACGGCACGCTGTCGATGAACGCCAGCGAATTTATCTACGGCTCGCTGCATCTTTTCGACCCGATCCTCAATGCTGAATTCTCTCCCCAGGGCATTGCGCTGCGCCAGTTCTCCTCGCGCTGGGAGGGCGGCATGGTGCGCACCTCCGGCAACTGGCTACACGCCGGGAACGCCCTGGTGCTCGACGATACCGCTTTCGCCGGACTGGAGTACACGCTGCCGGCGAACTGGAAACAGCTGTGGATGACGCCGCTGCCAGCCTGGCTGCAAAGCCTGACGCTGAAAAAATTCAGCGCCAGCCGCAATCTGATCATCGATGTGGACCCTGCTTTCCCGTGGCAAATTACCGCCCTCGATGGCTATGGCGGCGAGCTACAGCTGGTGAAAAACGGCAGCTGGGGAGTATGGAACGGCAGCGCGACGCTGAACGCCGCGGCGGCGACTTTCAACCGGATCGACGTGCGCCGCCCATCACTCAAACTGAACGCCACAGCCTCGACGGTCAATATCACTGAGCTTAGCGCCTTCACCGAGCGCGGCATTTTGCAGGCCACCGCCGCGGTATCCCAGCTGCCGCAGCGCCAGGTCAATCTGAGCTTCAGCGGCCGCGGCGTGCCGCTGAATATTCTGCAGGCCTGGGGCTGGCCGTCGCTACCTATAAGCGGGGATGGCAATCTCCAGCTGACCGCCAGCGGCAGCGTGCAGGCCGATGCCCCGCTCAAACCGACGGTCAACGGGCAGCTCAGCGCCGTGAATATGGAGAAACAGCAGGTGGCGCAAATCATGCGCAACGGCGAGGTCAGCCTCGCCCCCGCCGCGCCAGCGCCCGCTCCCGTCACCCCATAGCGATGCCCATTCCCTCTCCTCTATGGGGAGAGGGATTGCTTCCCGGCAAAACTCCACTCTGACTACTCTCTCCCTTTCAGGGAGAGAGTTGGGGTGCGAGTCCTGAAACCTGTGCGCAATACGCGGCTATCTGTACCTATTTAGCGCAACAGGTTCCTTTCAAATATCAGAGTTGCTATAACCAAATCACTGGAAGTCGATAAAAAACCGCTCTCTGTACCTACAAAAATATAAAAGGATCAATCATGCCTGAAATACGTCAGCGTATTCTGGAGAATATGCAAAAATTCTCCCGGGCCATGATCGGCGCCGTATTGTTCTTGCCGGTCATTGGCTTAATTCTGGCCCTCAGTTCAGTATTAACTAATCCGACATTAATTGCTGAAACCAGTTTCTTACATCAGCTTGGGCAAATGCTCGGCGACACCTTTTGGCCTTTATTTGGCAACCTCGGCTTATTATTTTGCGTCGGCATCAGCTATGGCCAGGCAAAGGATAAAAAAACCGAAGTCGCACTGGTTTCAGTGATGTGCTTTATTATGTTTCTTGGCGCCAACCACTCCTGGCTGGAACACACCCATGGACTCGCCGAAAAAATTAACGGTGAATATTATGGCACCGGGCAAACCCAGCTGCTGGGCTTTGTGGTGGTGGATATGGGCGTTTTCCTGGGCATTATTCTCGGCTGCACGATTGCGTGGGTGCACAATAAAGTCTCTGCCATTGAGCTGCCTGGCGCGCTGTCGATGTACGGCGGCGCCAAGCTGACGCTGGTGGCGATGACGCCGGTGGTTATCTTCTACGCCATCGCCTTTACCTGGATTTGGCCCTTTATGACCCACGGCATCTCCGCCCTCACCGGTTTTATGAAAAATGCCGGGGTCGCCGGGGTCTTCGTCTATGGTTTCTTTGAAAAATTCCTTATCCCCACCGGCCTGCACCATTTCGTCTGGTCCCCCTTCCAGCTCACCCAGATTGGCGGCACGCTGAACGTGGATGGTCAGGTGGTCTCCGGCACCCAGGCCATATTCCTCGCCTATATGCGCCATCCCGACCTGACGCCGGTCATGAACGACGCATTACGTTTTTCGCAGCAAGGGATGACCACCATCTTCGGCCTGGCGGGCGCCTCGCTGGCGTTCTACCACACCGCGAAACCGGAGAAGAAAGCGATGGCGAAGGCGATTCTGCTGCCGGCGATTATCACCTCGATGCTGACCGGCATCACCGAGCCGATTGAGTTCACCTTCTTATTTGTCTCACCGCTGCTGTGGGTGATCCACGCGACGTTAACCGCCGCCTCGCAGGCCATTTGCGACATCTTCACCGTACGTCCCTGGGGAGCATCGGGCCTGATCGAGTTTCTGATCTATAACCTGCCGCTGCCGGTCTCCTTAACGCGCTGGCCGGGCTATGTCCTTATCGGTATCGGCCAGTTCGCCGTCTACTACGTGATTTTCCGCACCCTGGTGGTGAAGCTGAACCTGAAAACGCCGGGCCGGGAAGATGACGAGAACGTGAAGCTCTACAGCAAAGCAGAGTACCGCCAGAAAGTCGCGCAACCGCAGTCGGTCACCGATGACATTATCCGCGGCCTCGGGGGCAAGGAGAATATTCTCTCCGTCGATAATTGTTTTACTCGCCTGCGCGTGGCCGTGCGCGATATGGCGCGGGTTGATGACGCGCAATTAAAAAATACCGGCGCCAACGGCGTCGTACGCAATCGAAATGAAGTTCAGGTTATTTATGGCGTCAAAGTGGGACAGGTACGTTCCCGGGTTGATAACTGGTTAGCAGAAAATTAATGAGGAGTATTTATGAAATTAACCGTATTAGGCGGGGGCGGCGTTCGCTCTGCATTTTTAGCGAAATCTCTGGCCTATAACGCTCACCGCATTGGTTTAACAGAAGTCGTTTTTCTCGATAACTCTGCTGATAATCTGGCGATATTTGGCGAAATTGCCCGCTATGTATTTAATACCATTCGCCCGGATATTCAGTTTAGTACCACCACCGACCCGGTCGCAGCCCTGCAGGACGCCAACTATATCATTACCACCCTGCGGGTTGGCGGCGATGAAAGCCGCATTCGCGACGAACGTATTGCGCTTGAGCATAACACTCTCGGCCAGGAGACCACCGGCGCCGGCGGTTTCGCGATGGCCATGCGCTCGATCCCGGCGATCCTTCGCTATTGCCGGCTGATCGAAGAACATGCCGCCGAAGACGCCATTCTGTTTAACTTTACCAACCCGTCAGGTCTGGTGACGGAAGCGATTATTAAGTCCGGCTTTAAGCGCCGGGTCTATGGGATCTGCGATGCCCCCTCCGAGCTAATTCGTGAACTGCCGGCGATCCTTGGCTGTGAGGAGCGCGACCTCAGCGTGGAATGCTATGGGCTGAACCATTTCTCCTGGTTTACCCACTTCACCGTCCGTGGGGAAGAGGTGACCGAACGGCTGATCGCCAGCCCGGAACTGTACCAGAAGACGGCGATGCAGTACTTCTCCCCGGAGCTGGTACGGCTTTGTGATAATCAGCTCCTCAATGAATATCTCTATTATTACTACTATCGCGACGAGGCGCTGAAGGCGATTCAAGGGGCCGGCGAGACGCGCGGAGAGCAGATCGCCCGCATCAATCAGGAGATGCGCGAGGCGCTGCGCACCGTGGATGCCAGAACGCAACCGGAGGCCGCCTTCACCATCTGGATGCAGCATTACCTACGCCGGGAAAACAGCTATATGCAGAACGAATCCCGGCAGGAGAAATTCCACACCCGCGAACCGCTGACGCTGCGCCAGTTTATCGAAGAGCCGGACACCGGCGGCTATGCCGGAGTGGCGCTGGATATCCTGGAAGCGGTGAACAGCACCACCACCAAGCGGATCGTGGTGTCGATCCAGAATCACGACACGCTCGACTTTTTGCGCCCGGACGACGTGATCGAGATCAGCTGCGACCTGAGCCGGGATGGCCTCAAGCCGGTGACGCCGGTGAAGGTACCGACGGCGCAGAAGAATATGATTGCCTGCGTGAAAGAGTATGAGCGGCTGGCGGTGGCGGCGATCCTGCAGCAGGATAAATCGCTGGCGGTGCGGGCGCTGATGGCGCACCCGCTGATCGGTTCCTATTCGCTGGCGAAAACCCTGGTCGAAGCCTATCTCGACGATGAGCAGTTCGCCGCCTGGCGGTAATCCGCTGCCGATGGGATTCCCCCGCTCGCACCGCGCTTAGCGGGGGCTAACTATTGCTACGTAGACTGGTAAACCACATCTTCAATAGTCGCTCAAAGCCTAAGATGCAGTAGCCGAAAAACGGGTTGCTCCAGTAAATATCATCATCGAACTTCTGCGGGTCGTGAATAATAAACGCCGTATCCGCGGCCTGCGCCAGCGGGCTTTGGTAGTCGCCGGTAAAGCAGACCAGATTAATCTCCTTCCCCTCCAGGGCCTTAACCCAGTTGAGCGCCGAGCTGCTGCGCCCGGATTTAGAAATGATCCAGATGGAGTCGAAGCAGGCGGCGTTTTTCTGTTCGAGGATTTCGTAATCGGGCCACAGCGCCAGGCTGGCATTCACGCCGGTGACGAGAAACTTGTTGTAAATATACTGGGCGATCAGCTGTGAAAAGCCGCTGCCGTGGATCAGGATGCGCTGCTGTTTAAGGCTTGCCAGCAGCGGCGTCAGCGCTTCTTCCGGCTGAACGCTCATGTAGTCGATATCGTTGGTGACATCGAGCTTCGGCATGGTGATATTGAACTTGATGAAATAGACCAGCTCCAGCCAGCCGCTGAACTTCAGTTTCTTTGCCAGCCGGACCAGGGAAGAGGGGTTGCTGTAGCACTGTTCGGCCACAGCGCGAACTCCCTGGCGGATACACTGCTCCGGGTCGTTCTGAATAAAGCGCAGCACGGTCATTTCCGTTTTGCTTAGCTTCACGTCACGAAAGATATTTTCTACGTCCATGGCGGGCTCCTCTCAGCGGCAGAATACGCTAACACCGTTCGACAACCGCGTCTGCGGCCTGAGTCACCACTATGAAATGAACGTTACTTTTTGTACAAAAATGGAATAAAAAAACCCTCTCCGCCTGGCGAAGAGGGCTGCTGCTGTTAACCTATTTACAACGTAATCGTCAGCGTATTGCCCTCGGCGCTCACCACCACCCCCCATTCGCTACCGGTCTGCGTACCGCCCTGCACGCCCGCGACCTGCGGGATATTGCGCAGACATAACGTCCAGCCGCGGGCCTCGCCTTCGCCGCTCACGGCGATGGCGTTGCCCTGGCGCCTGGCCTTCAGGGTGAAGATCGTCGAGCCGTCTGCCGCCGGAACGTCACAGCGTGCCTCGCGTCCATCCTCAAGGTGGAACAGCTGGAAGGCGGTGCCCTCATGCCAGGCGTAATCCGCCTTCTGGTCATTGTTGCCCAGCGCCAGCAGGCTGTTGTCGCGAACGTAGACCGGCAGGCTCAGCGCATCGTGATGCTGCTTATGCCAGCGGCTACCCGGCAATTCATCGTTATGCCACAGATGCGTCCAGCGCCCTTCCGGCAGATAAAACTGCACTTCGCCGGCCTCGGAGAACACCGGCGCCACCAGGACCGAATCGCCCAGCATATACTGGCGGTCGAGATAGTCGCAGGCCGGATCGTCCGGGTACTCGAGCATCATCGCGCGCAGCATCGGCGTGCCGAACTCGTTGGCCAGCGCTGCCTGACGATAGAGATACGGCATCATGCGGCATTTCAGCTGCGTGAAGTGGCGTACCACGTCGCAGGACTCGTCATCGTAGGCCCATGGCACCCGATAGGATTTGCTGCCGTGCAGCCGGCTGTGGCTGGAGAGCAGGCCGAAGGCGCACCAGCGCTTGTAGACGTGGGCCGGCGCGGTGTTTTCGAAACCGCCGATATCGTGACTCCAGAAACCAAAGCCGGACATGCCGATCGACAGCCCGCCGCGCAGGCTTTCCGCCATCGATTCGTAGTTGGCGTAGCAGTCGCCGCCCCAGTGCACCGGGAACTGCTGCGCGCCCACCGAGGCGGAGCGGGCGAACAGCACCGCCTCCTGCTCGCCGACGGTCTCTTTCAGCACCTTCCACACCAGCTCGTTATAGATGAAGGCGTAGTGGTTGTGCATTTTCTGCGGATCGGAACCATCAAACCACTGGACGTCGGTCGGGATACGCTCGCCAAAGTCGGTCTTGAAGCAATCGACCCCCATCGCCACCAGGCCTTTTAGTTTGTCAGCGTACCACTGGCGGGCTTCCGGATTGGTGAAGTCATAAATCGCCAGCCCCGGCTGCCACTTATCCCACTGCCACAGCGAACCGTCCGGACGCTTCAGCAGATAACCCTTCTCTTTCAGCTCTTTGAACACCGGCGAGCGCTGACCGATGTACGGGTTGATCCACACGCAGACCTTCAGCCCTTTCTCCTTCAGGCGCTTGATCATCCCTTCCGGGTCCGGGAAAGTTAGCGGATCCCATTCAAAATCGCACCACTGGAAGGCCTTCATCCAGAAGCAGTCGAAGTGGAAGACGTGCAGCGGCAGATGGCGCTCAGCCATACCGTCGATGAAGCTATTCACCGTCGCTTCGTCATAGTTGGTGGTGAACGAGGTCGTCAGCCACAGACCAAACGACCATGCCGGCGGCAGCGCCGGGCGGCCGGTGAACTGCGTATAGCGGTTAAGCACCGCTTTCGGCGTCGGGCCGTCGATGACGAAGTACTCGAGGTATTCGCCTTCAACGCTGAACTGGACTTTAGAGACTTTCTCCGAGCCCACCTCGAAGGAGACGCGCTGCGGATGGTTGACCAGCACGCCGTAGCCGCGGTTGGTCAGATAGAACGGGATATTTTTGTAGGATTGCTCGGTGCTGGTGCCGCCGTCCTCGTTCCAGGTTTCTACCGTCTGGCCGTTGCGCACCAGGGCGGTAAAGCGCTCGCCGAGGCCGTAGACGGTTTCGCCGACGCCGAGGTCGAGGCGCTCAAACATGTAGTTGCGCTGGGTCTTACTATCCTGCACGTAGCCGTTGTTTTTTAGCTGGCTACCGGTGATACGCAGGCCGTCGCGCAGAAAATCCAGCCCCCAGAATTCGCCTTTAGTCACCCGCACGCTGAGGCTGCCGCTTTTCAGCTCGGCGAACCCGGCCGTATTTTCTATTTCGACATGGACGTCTTTCTGCACGTTCAGCGGATAGTGCGGGCCGTTATCCAGCGCGCCCTGGAAGTGCTCCATACGCACGCCGATTATCCCTTCCTGCGGCGAGAAAAAGCGCAGGGTGAACAATGGCGTATCCAGCTGCCAGGCGCGTTCGCGGACATCGCGCGGCGCGGCATAGACCACCATTTCATTCCCCTGCTGCTCCACCTCGTAAACCTGTACGGGTTGGATCAGGTTGAGCCCTGGTTGAATGAGCCAGTTTCCATCACTGATTTTCATTAAAACGTCCTCTTAGTTTTGCCATTCTTTGTCGATCGGGGCGGCGGTGAAATCTTGTTCGTTGCGACGCGCGCCCTCGGCCAGCTCGGCCATCATTTTTTTCAGGAACGGCGTTTTCAGCGTGTAGTAGCGTTTGGCGATCACCGCGCTCAGCAGGTAGCACACCGCCGGAACGAGGGTGAACAAGGCGATAATGATGGTGAGGGTGGCGCTGTTCTGGGTTTTAGCGGCGGCATCATAGCCGCCGCCGGCCAGCATCCAGCCGATCAGCGCGCCGCCCAGCGCCAGCCCTAACTTGAGCACAAACAGGGTACCGGCGAAGCTGATGCCGGTCAGGCGTTTGCCGTTACACCATTCGCCGTAGTCGACGGTGTCGGACATCATTACCCACTGGATTGGCGTCACCAGCTGGTGCAGTACGCCAATGACGAAGATAAAGACAAACATGGTGATTTCGGCGTCCATCGGTACGAAGAACATCGCCACGCTGAGCACCGCCAGGAGGGCGTTGGTCCACCAGAAGACGCTGACTTTGCATTTCCAGTCGGTCAGCGGTTTCGCCAGCGCCGAGCCAATCAGGTTGCCGACGCAGTAGGTCGTGAGGAAGGCGGTGAACAGCGCCGCCGAGCCCATGATCCAGGTGGTGTAATACATCATCGCGCCGCCGCGAACGCAGACCGCGAGGATATTGAGGATGGTGAGCACGCCGACCACCCGCCACTGGTCATTGCGCCAGATATCGCGCAGGTCTTCACGCATCGAGGTACTGCTCGGCGGCGCTTCGACACGCTCTTTGGTGGTAAAGAAGCAGAAGGCCAGCATCAGGAAGGCAATCACCGACAGCACCGCGATGCCCCCCTGGAAGCCGAGCGCTTTGTCTTCGCCGCCGATAAAGTTGACCAGCGGCATCATCAGCACGGTGGAGAGCATGCCCCCCGCCGTCGCCAGCACGAAGCGCCAGGACTGCAGCGAGATGCGCTGGGTCGGGTTGTCGGTGATCACGCCGCCGAGCGCGCAGTAGGGGATATTCACCACGGTGTAGAGCAGGGTCAGCAGCGTGTAGGTCACGGCGGCGTAGATCAGCTTGCCGTTGTGGCTTAAATCCGGCGAGCTGTAGGCCAGCACGCAGACGAGGCCGAACGGGATGGCGCCGAAGAGGATCCATGGGCGGAACTTACCCCAGCGGCTGCGGGTACGGTCGGCAAGCAGACCCATACACGGGTCGGAAATCGCGTCCAGCGCGCGCGCCAGCAGGAACATGGTGCCGACAAAGCCGGCGGGGATACCAAAAATATCAGTGTAGAAAAACATCATATACAACATGACGTTATCAAAAATAATGTGGCTGGCGGCATCACCCATGCCGTAACCAATTTTCTCTTTGACGGACAAAATGTGATCTTTCATATGCGCACTATTCCCTTAGCGGCACCGAGGGTTGGTACCGGTTACGGTTTTTGTAAACCTTTGCCGCACTAAGATGAATTGCGATATCTCGTTATCAGATTACGTTTCTTGTTTTCTGTGATCGTGGTAGGGAATCAGGGAGTGAAAAAGTGTAACTCACGGATTTTGTGAGGATTTGTCCAGGACTGTTCTGTAAAGTCCAGTTTTAACAGTAAAAAAGTGCGTTTAGGTATGTGGTAAACGGCTGAAAGTAGCTATAATGCGCCCCGCCTCCATGTAGCAATCGAGGCGCGGAAGATCGTCATCTCCGGTGAGGTGGCTGGACTTCAAATCCAGTTGGGGCCGCCAGCGGTCCCGGGCAGGTTCAACTCCTGTGATCTTCCGCCAGTTTGCCCCTGCTCCCCCACAGCCACTCCCTACCAACCTGAGCCCCCCCCAACTCATCATCCCAGCCAATCATTTTCATCCAAACCCTGCGTTATTTTGTCTCTCGCAAACCCGTTACACTGGTGCGGTGGCCGCGTGCCGTTACCAACCGAAACAGGAGAGCCATAATGACCCCCGAACTCAGACACTGTTTTTCCATTACCATCCAGGTTGATAAACCGATAATCGTCTCCCGCAGCCCGCAGACCGGTAAGCGCCAGCTGATCCCGATTGTCGGCGGCAGCGTCTCGGGTCAACTTCGCGGCCACGTGCTGCCCGGCGGCGTCGACAGCCAGATAATCGAACCCGACGGCACCTGCAGGCTGTCCGCCCGCTATGCCCTGCAGGTGGCGGAAGGCACGGTCTATGTGGAAAACAATGGCATCCGCCGCGTGCCGGCCCAGTATCATGACCAGCTTTTCGCCGACGATATGCGCTTTTTTAGCGATATTCCGCCAGAAGCCATCTATTTTCGCACCGTGCCCACCTTTGAGGTGGATGCTCCCGCGCTCAGCTGGCTAACCACCTCGCTGTTTATTTGCGCCGGTGGCCGGACCCAGGATGGGGTGATGCTCGACTTCTATCAGGTGGGCTGATTTTCACTTTCTGCATATAACTGTTATTGCCGTTAGCCCGTTTTTCCCCTCCCAGCAGCGGTCTACGATGGCTCCATCTTTTCATTCACCCGAATCACAGACCGGAGCAGTTATGAAAGCTATCGCCATTACTCAAGCCGCCGCTGACGGCAACAACATCCCTTCTTTAACCGAGATCGACCTGCCGATCCCCACCGCCCACGGGCGTGATCTGCTGGTCGCTGTGAAGGCTATCTCGGTCAATCCGGTAGACACCAAAGTGCGCGCCGGCTTTCAGGGTGACACGCCGCGGGTGCTGGGCTGGGACGCCGTTGGCGTGGTGCAGTCCGTCGGTGAGGAAGTGACGCTGTTCGCGCCCGGGGACGAGGTCTGGTACGCCGGCGCGCTGGGCCGGGCCGGCAGCAACAGTGAATATCAGCTGGTGGATGAGCGCCTGGTGGCGCACAAACCGCGCACCCTCGATAATGCCTCCGCCGCCGCGCTGCCGCTGACGGCGATCACCGCCTGGGAGCTGCTGTTTCACCGTCTCGGCGTTGAGGAAGGCGGCAATGCGGGCGACACGCTGCTAATCGTCGGCGCGGCGGGCGGCGTGGGGTCTATCCTGACCCAGCTGGCCAGTAAACTGACCGCCATGACGGTGATCGGCACCGCCTCGCGTCCCGAGAGCCAGCAGTGGGTCCGCGAGGCGGGCGCGCACCATGTGATCGATCACAGCAAGCCGCTCGCCGACGAGCTGGCGCGCATTGGTATCACGTCGGTAACCCATGTCGCCAGCCTGACCAATACCGAGCAGCACTTCAACGCGCTGATCGACGCCCTCGCCCCGCAGGGCAAGCTGGCGCTGATTGATGACCCGGAGACCCTGGACGTGGTGCCGCTGAAAGCGAAAAGCCTGTCCCTGCACTGGGAATTTATGTTCACCCGTTCAATGTTTGAGACGGATGATATGATCGCCCAGCATCAGCTGCTCACCCGCGTGGCGGCGCTGATCGACAACCACACTATCAAAACCACCCTTGGCGAACACTACGGCGCCATCACCGCCGCCAATCTGCAGAAAGCGCATCGCCAGCTGGAAACCGGACGCGCCGTCGGCAAGATCGTGCTGGAGGGGTTTTAAGATGATATCGCTTATCGCCGTGCTCAAGGCGAAACCGGGCCAAACGGACGCCCTGCGCCAGGCCCTGCAGGCGCTGCTCCTGCCGACGAGACAGGAGCCGGGCAACCTCGACTATGCCCTGTTTCAGCTGCGCGACGCGCCGGACACCTTCTATATGTGCGAGGCGTGGCAGGGACAGGACGCCCTCGATGCCCATGTCGCGATGCCCTATTTTCAGGCGTTTATGACGCAGATGGAGTCTCTGCTGGCTGAGCCGCTGCGGCTGGACTTTCTGACGCCGGTTGAGCCTTAGCCCACCGGCTGACGAGGGGTGGGAAAATCACGCCCCTCCGCCGCGCGGGTTTAAAAGTGGGCGGGAAGCGTGCGGGTTATCTTTTCCAGCACCCCGCGATGGACCGTAATGTAACCACCTTTGCGCAGCTCTGCCAGAATCGACATAACACGGCTGCGCGACAGGTTGGTGCGGCGCTGTATAAAGCTTAACGCATTAATTTGGCGACGATACTCCTCCGGGTAGTCCGCCAGCTCTGTTAGTAGGGTTCGCACCATCGGATAAGAATCCACCCCCACCATCTCCTGCGAACGCATGCTCAACACCATCAGCCGCTGCGCCAGAACATGGGCCATCTCCTGCCACAGGTTTTGCGCATTGAGGATCTCGACCGCGGCCTGGTGTCCTATCCAGCGTCCGCGCAAATCTGTCTCAGCAAACAGAGAGCAGTGGTGTTTTTCCGGAATACCGTTAAAGACGCCGTAACCATCGATTAATCCCAATAGCGAAGGGGCAAATATCGTTGATATCACCATGTTGTTTTCCGCATGGCATAGCGAGGCAATCCCCTCTTCGAGCAGAATTAATCCGGATTCAGCCTGGGTCGGCGGAAAACGATAATAGGTCGATCGCGGCAGCGCAAAGGGTGAGCTGGCGGGCAGGAACGCAGATAACAGGGATTCCACCGCGAATAACGGCTTTGTCTGTCTTCCGTAGTAAAAAGACGGTAACGCCTGGTCAGTAGAGAGGCTGGCTGCAGGGATCGACATGGTTTTTATGCCATCAGGTCAGGTTGAAAAAGTGATTCGTTGAGAATAATAGTATCAACAGGTGAAATAACGAATAAAAGACAAGACGTTACGGGGATAAAAAGAGTGTAAGCATCATTATCTGCAATAACTATTTATCTCTATTCTACAGGAATAAATAATACTATATGCCGTAAATACCTATAAGGCTTAGCGGCGATAAAGATAAGGCCATCTTATTATTTACTGCGCTGGTTAAGGCCGCGCCTGAGGGTTTCTCTACCGCTTTCCCCCTCGCATCTCGGCCAGTCCAGGCTACGCTTATCGATGCCACTGACCACCCGCATTCCCCTCCCGTTCTATTGAGTCCATTCATCAAGAAGAGGTTTCGCTATGCTGATCAACGCTATTGGTACCTACTCCGCCAGCCAGCCGCTGGAATCAATGGCCATCACCCGCCGCGACCCGGGGCCGCAGGATGTACAGATCGCCATCGCTTACTGCGGCGTCTGCCACTCCGATCTCCACCAGGCGCGATCGGAATGGGCGGGAACGCTGTATCCCTGCGTGCCGGGGCATGAAATTGTGGGTCGGGTGACCGCGGTCGGCAACGCCGTCTCGCGCTACGCCGTTGGCGATCTGGTGGGCGTCGGCTGTATGGTCGATAGCTGTCAACAGTGCGAAGAGTGCGCTGAGGGACTGGAGAACTACTGCGACCATATGGTGCTGACCTATAACGGCCCGACCCAGGACGCGCCGGGACACACGCTTGGCGGTTATTCACAGCAGATCGTGGTCAATGAACGCTACGTGCTGCGGATAACCCATCCCGAAGCGCAGCTGGCCGCCGTCGCGCCGCTGCTGTGCGCCGGGATCACGACATACTCGCCGCTGCGCCACTGGCACGTCGGGCCGGGTAAAAAAGTCGGCGTGGTCGGCATCGGCGGCCTCGGGCATATGGGGATCAAGTTGGCCCACGCCATGGGGGCCCACGTGGTGGCCTTTACCACCTCCGAATCCAAGCGTAATGCGGCCAGAGCGCTGGGCGCCGATGACGTAGTGGTGTCGCGCAATGAAGACGAAATGGCGGCCCACGTCAAAAGCTTCGATTTCATCCTCAACACCGTGGCGGCGCCGCACAATCTCGATGCCTTCACCACGCTGCTGAAACGTGATGGCACCATGACGCTGGTTGGCGCCCCGGCCACGCCGCATCCGTCGTCGGAAGTGTTCAATCTGATCTTCCGCCGCCGGTCGATTGCCGGCTCGATGATCGGCGGTATTCCGGAAACTCAGGAGATGCTCGACTTCTGCGCCGAACACGGCATCGTCGCCGATATCGAACTGATCCGCGGCGATGAGATCAACGAAGCCTGGGAAAGAATGGTCAAGGGTGACGTGAAATACCGCTTCGTGATCGACAGTGCGACCCTCGCCGGCTAAGCGCCGCGACGAAAGGTACGCCGCCATTCCGTCGGGCTGACGCCAAAGCGCGCTTTAAACTGCTGGCGCCAGGTGACCGCTGAAAGATAGCCCACCGCCTCCGCCACCTGCTCGACCGGCAGATCGCCCGCCTCAAGCAGAGTCTGGCTGCGGCGCAGACGTTCGGCGGTCAGCCAGTCGGTAATGCTCATCCCGGTTGCCCGGGCGAAGTGGCGGGTCAGGGTACGGCGGCTCATCGCCACCACCCGGGCCAGCGAATCGAGACTGTGCGGCTCGGCAATATGCTGCTGCAGATAATCCAGCAGGCAGTTGATTCGCGCATCGCGGGTGTTTTTCGGCACCGGCTGGGCGATAAACTGCGCCTGGCCGCCCTCGCGGTGCGGCGAAACAATCATCCGCCGGGCGATCTGGTTGGCCGCGAGGCTGCCGAAACGCTGGCGGATGATGTAGAGGCAACAGTCCAGCGCCGCCGCGGTGCCCGCCGAAGTAATGATCCGCTGGTCGTCGACGTACAGGGCGTTGATATCCAGCTGCACCTGCGGAAACCGGCGCTGGAAATCCTGCTCGAACTCCCAGTGAGTCGCCGCTCGCCTGCCGTCCAGCAGCCCGGCGTAGCCGAGGACGAACGCGCCGAGGCACAGGCCGACAATCTCCGCGCCGTTATCCCGGGCCCGCACCAGGCTATCAAGCAGCGCCTGCGGCGGACGTCGATCGACCTCGCCCCAGTAAGGCACCACCACGATATCCGCCTGTTCCAGCGCGGCATAATCGCCGGTGGCGTACAGCGCAAAACCATCGCGGGCGCGCAGCAGCCCCGGCCGCTCGGCGCAAATGTGCAGATTAAAGCGTTTGATTTCCGAAACCGAATCGCCAAACAGCATGCAGGGGACGGCGTAGTGAAACGGGCTAAAGCCCTCTACAGCGACAATCGCCACGTCGGTGAGTTTCATCGTCCCTTCCCCTTACGCATGTTAATAAACGACGGTTTCTCCATCCTGCGGGATAGAAACCACATCGGCAATCTGATTATCCAGCGCATACTGGCGCATCTCTTCCCGACTCACCAGGCAGTGGTTGACCGCCTCGAGGTGGATAGCCATGATTTTTGCTTCCGGCAGGGTGAAGTGCACGTTCAGGAGATCTTCCTTGCCCATGATAATCGGGCCAAAGCCGATGACGTGGGCGTAGCCGGCGTTGAGGACCACCACGTCCGGGCGCAGCTTCAGCAGGTCGGCTGCAATGTCATCGCGCCAGATAGTATCCCCCACCAGCCACAGCGTCTTCTCCTGCGGATGGCGAAACACCACGCCGCAGGCCTCGCCCAGGCGTTCAGCCATCGCCGGCACCGCGTAGGTGCGGTCGCTGCCATGCTGCCCGGAGGTGGTTTTCAGCAGACGCACGCCGGCAAATTCGCTGTCTGACGACAGCAGGCGCAGATCCTGAAATCCCTGGCTGCGCAGCAGCGCGGCGTCGGCCTCATGCTGGACGAACACCGGCAGGGTTTTCGGGATCGCGGCGATCGCTGCCGCGTCCCAGTGATCGTCATGGGTGTGGGTGACGATCACCGCATCAACATCGACAATTTTATCGCGGGAAAACGGCAGCTCAACCAGCGGATTGCGCAGTTCGCTGCGCGCGGTGCCCGGAAAACCCGGCCAGGCGCCTTTGTCCGCCAGCATCGGATCGATGAGAAATCTTTTCCCGGCGTAGTCAATAATCTGGGTCGCATTACGGATGTGGGTGATGTTCATGTTGGCGTTCCTCTGGGGTCATCTGACGAACATCGTACTGAGTCCCCGCCTGGCTCAACAGGGGCGTTTGGGCAATGATCGATGAAATCGGGCCAACCTGCGGCGGTTGCCATCCGCCTCCGGCTATGTTGTTCTTAAGGCTCAATTTTTGACAGGAGTGGCAGGATGAAAAAGAAACTGACCGCCGCCGATATGCACGACCCGCAGGTCATCGCCGAGACGCCGTGGTTCAGCATGCGTAAGGTGGGTATTGATGTTGCCCCCGGCGAACGCCGCGACTTTTATTCCATTCATTACCCGCGCCCGGCGGTGGGGATTGTGGCCATCCAGGATGAGAAGGTGCTGCTGATTCGCCACTACCGCTACCTGATCGATAAGGTGGTGTGGGCGATACCCTCTGGCGGCGTCGATGAAGAGGAAGACCCGGCGGTCGCCGCGCTGCGCGAGCTGCGGGAAGAGACCGGCTGGCAGGCGCAACGCGTTGAGGAGATCATTCGCTTTAACCCCTCCTACGGCAGCAGCGATCAGCTGTTTATCACCTGGCTGGCCACCGGTTTACGCTGGGTGGGGATGGATGCAGATCAGGATGAGGTGATGGAGACCGGCTGGTTTACCTTCGACGAGATAAACCAGCTGATCGCCCGCGGCGAGATGCCGGACGGGCTGTCGCTGGTGCCGCTGCTGCAGCTGATGGCGCAGCGGCGAAGCGGCTCGCTTACGGCTTAAGCATCCGCCAGCGGAACCACAGCTGGGCCACGAGGATCAGCACGCCGCCGATAATCTTCTGCAGCGGCAGCTGTTCGCCGTACCACAGCGCGGCGGCAATGACCGTCAGCAGCGGTTCGAGCACCATGATGATCGCCGCGCTGGCCACCGCCGCGTACTTCTGCCCCTTCATCTGCAGACCGAAGCGCAGGCTGGTGGCGATGACAATACTGGCCACCAGCCAGCCGAGAGTCGGCAGGGTCATCGGCTGGTCCCAGCGTTCAACGGCAGCGGAGATGGTCAACCCGACGATACCGGTGATCGCCAGCTGCACGGTGGTCAGGGGGATCAGCGGTACTTCACGCGTGCAGCGGCTGGTGTAACAGAACCAGATCGACTGCACCAGCGCCGTCAGCAAAAACCAGCCCTGGCTGGGGTGGAAGGCTATCGGCATATGCAGACTGAGCAGCCCCAGGCCAACCACCGCGATCGGCAGGCACTCCCACCAGGCGCGCGGCGGGCGCACCTTCATCATCACCCACGCGGTCAGCGGGACGAACATCATCGACAGGCTCATGATAAACGCCCCTTCGCCGAGCGACGCCGTCGTGGAGACCGAATAGATCCACAGGCAGAGGTTGAGCGCAAACCAGAGTCCGCTGATGATGAGTTTTGGCCAGTGCTGCTTTTGCGGGCGAAAACCGCGGCAGAACGGCAGCAGAAGCAGCGCGGCGAAGAAAAAACGCAGCCCAAGAAACGCGAACACCGGCATGCCGGCGATCGCCTCGCGGGAAAATATCCAGCCGCAGGCGGCAATCACCGTCGCGGCAATCAGCAGCAGGTCAGCCTGCCGTTGGCGTACCATACGCGCCTCTCCCTGTGTGTTGGCTTACCAGCCAGGCACCGCGCCGCCGTTGAAGATAGTCTCTGCCGCCTTCGCCACCTCCGGCGACTGGTACGACTGCATAAACTCCTTCACGTTTTCCGCGTCTTTATTGTCTTCCCGGGTCACGATGATGTTCACGTAGGGCGAGTTTTTATCTTCGATAAAGATGCCGTCACGAACCGGCGACAGCCCGGTTTGCTGCAGGTAGGTGGTGCTGATGATAGCCACGTCGACTTTGGGATCGTCGAGTACGCGCGGCAGTTGCGCCCCTTCCAGCTCCATGATCTTCAGGTTACGCGGGTTGTCGGTGATATCCACCGCCGTCGGCAGCAGGCCGGTCCCGGCTTTGAGGGTAATCAGCTTCTCTTTTTGCAGCAGCAGTAGCGCCCGCCCGAGGTTGGTCGGATCGTTGGGGATAGCGATCGTCGCGCCGTCTTTCAGTTCGGCGACTGACTTGATCTTGCGCGAATAGCCGGCCATCGGGAAGACGAAGGTATTCCCGACCGCCACCAGATGATAATTATGCGCTTTGTTGTCCTGCTCAAGGAAAGGCCGATGCTGGAAGACGTTGGCGTCCAGATCCCCGGCGTTGGTCGACTCGTTGGGCAGCAGTGAGCCGCTGAACCCCACCAGCTCGACCTCTAGACCGTACTTCTCTTTGGCCACCTTCTTCGCCACTTCCGCCACATCCTGCTCGGCGCCGTTAATCACACCGACCTTAATGTGCTTCGCTTCATTACCCTTTTGGTCGCAGCCGACCAGCGCCAGACCCGCCAGCATCACTGCGGCGGCGGCCCGTAAACGTAATCTCATCCTCTTCACCCTGTCTGTCCTGACTGTCATTGTTTTTTTCGTGCAAAACTATAGCGACTTTCGGGTCGGGTAATAAACAGCAAACCACGCAACTGGAAATAAAATCATCTTCGCGAAACGCGAGGCGCTAGCCCCGTCGCCACTCGCCCGGCGTCACGCCATAGCGCATTTTGAAGCGCTTCGAGAAGGACGCCAGCGACTGAAAGCCGCAGCGTTCGGCAATGACCTCGAGGTTGGTCTGACGCTCCAGGCGCAGAAGCCGGGCGGCCAGCGCCATTCGCAACTGCGACAGCCACGCCTGCGGCGTCAGGTGATAGACGCGGGCAAAATGACGGGCAAAGGTGGCCCGTGATAAAAACGCGCGGGCGGCCATACTCTCCAGCGTCCACGGCTGCTCCGGGGTCGCCATCACCGCCAGCACCGCCGGCATCAGGCGTTCATCGCTCATCAGGCGCAGCAGCCCGCCGGGCGGCTGTTGCTCGCCAAGCAGCATGCGCAGCAGGAGCACCAGCAGCGTATCGCCGAGGCTGCGCACGATAGCGCTGCCGCCGGGACGCTGCGCCAGGCTCTCGCGCACCAGTATATTAAGCAGCGCGTCCAGCTCCGGGCAGTCTTCACGCGCATCGGTATGGAGATGGATCAGCGTCGATGCTTCACTGAACAGCCAGCTGACGTGCGGACCAAAATAGAATTCGCCGCACAGCATCTCCAGCGCCCCCTCCGCCGGGCCGGCGCGCATTTCCGTCACCGTGCCGTTAAACCGGTGCGCCACCGGCAGCACCTGGCCCCACTCCACCAGGCTCTCCATCAGATGCGGCGAACCGTGCGGCAGGAGGACGACATCTCCCGCGCGCAGGTGATGAGTCTGGCCGCCGACGTTGAGCCGCCCCTCGCCGCGCAGCACCACGTGCCAGGGCACCACGCCGCTGCGCATTTGCTGGTGCCCGGCCTGCCAGCGGCCGCCGAAGCGACAGTGCAGGTTCACTTCGCAGCGCGGCGCCAGCAGCGCCAGCAGATGACTGAGACTGTCCATGCTTCTCCTGAGACGATAAGACAAAAAGGTGAGACGAAGACCGCCAGTCTAGCATGCGGCAAGCGCCTAAGATGACCCCATTGCCAACACACCCTCGATAACAACAGGAGTTAACCATGAGCCGTTTAGCAGATATCCGTGAACAAGACGCCACCGGCAAAGCCGCCGATATTTTCGCCGGGATCAAAAAAGCGATGGGCAAAGTGCCGAACGCCTACCTGACCATCGGCGGCCACTCGCCGGCGGCGCTGCAGCAGGCGCTGGCGCACAATGCGATGCTCCATAAAGGCAGCCTCAGCGCCCAACAGCTGGAAGCGATTAACCTGTCGGTCAGCGAAGCCACCGGCTGTGACTACTGTCTGGCCGCGCATACCCTGATGGCGAAAAAAGCCGGCTTCAGCAGCGAGCAGATCCACGCCCTGCGCCGCGGGGAGTATGCGGAAGAGGCGCAGCTTGATGCGCTGGTGAAATTCGCGCAGACCCTGGTGACCACCACCGGTACGCTGCCGGAAGCCGACGTCGCCGTGCTGCGCAACGCCGGTTTTAGCGACCAGCAGGTGATTGAGATTATCAGCGCCATCAGCGCCATCCTGTTCACCAACATGGTGAACCGGGTTAACGACACGGTAGTCGACTTCCCGAAAGCCGATTAATCCGTCGCGCAGCGCCGGTTTTACAGCCCCAGCTCGCTGAGCCCCGGATGATCGTCCGGGCGGCGCCCCTGGGGCCAGTGGAACAGGCGCTCGCTTTCGCTAATTGGCAGATCGTTGATGCAGGCGTAGCGCGTCTGCATCAGTCCATGCTTATCAAACTCCCAGTTCTCATTGCCATACGAGCGAAACCAGTTGCCGCTGTCGTCGCACCACTCATAGGCGAAGCGCACGGCAATGCGATTCTCCTGCCATGCCCACAGCTCCTTAATCAGCCGGTATTGCTGCTCCTTGCGCCATTTTCGCTGCAGGAACTCAACAATTTGCCCCCGACCGTGGACAAATTCGCTGCGGTTACGCCATTCGCTATCCACGGTGTAGGCCAGGGCGACTTTTTCCGCATCGCGGCTGTTCCAGCCATCTTCCGCGGCGCGGACCTTCTGGATAGCGCTGTCGCGGGTAAACGGCGGTAACGGGGGACGTTGTTCGGTCATGCTTACTCTCCTATACGGGCTAATTGCTGCTGCAGGCGCTGATTCTCCTGCTCCAGGTCATGAATACGTTGCTGCAGGTTCTGGCTGTACTCCGCCACCTGCTGCGCGCTGTAGCGCGGCGTAATGTGCTGCGGGCAGTTCCAGTCAAACGCCTGCAAATGAAAAAGAAACAGACGTTCAATGCGGGCGCGATAGTTGGCCGGCGCCACCTGCGCCAGCAGCTGCGGGTGGTCCTCTGCCGCCAGGACCTCGACGGTGGCGTAGATTTTCAGCCTGGCACGGCGCGGATAATCCATCAAAAACAGGCAGGCCCGGTCGCTGCCGCGCAGATTGCCGGTAGTAATGTACTGGCGGTTACCGCCGAAATCGGCCATCGCCAGGGTGGTGTCATCCAGCAGATGCAGAAACCCCGGCGGGCCGCCGCGATGCTGAATGTAGGGCCAGCCGCTCTGCGACACCGTCGCCAGATAAAAGCTGTCGCGGGTGGCGATCATCCCCGCTTCGCTGTCGCCGAAGCGGTCGGCCTGGCGGCGACTGCGCGGCGTTTGCCACAGCGAGTCGCTGCCCATTTCATGCTGCACATCCATCACGTCCGGGGTGATAGCGATATCGAGAAAGGTTGCTGCCATAGCGCCTCCTGTTGTCTGGCGCCATCATGGACTGTACTGTGAAGAATGATAATACGGGTAAAGTGGCAATCATCTTTCCGCAAAACGGGAGAATAATGGATCGATTAAGCGCGATGGCGCTGTTGGTGAAAGTGACCGAGCTGGGGAGCATGTCGGCGGCGGCGCGGGCGCTGAATATGCCGTTGACCACCGTCAGCCGCCATATTGGCGAACTGGAGAGCGCGCTGGGCGTACGCCTGCTGGCGCGAACCACCCGCAAACTGACGCTCACCGACGCCGGGGGCGATTATGTCGCCGCCGCGCGGCGGATCCTTGAGGAGGTGGAAAACGCCGAACGCCAGGCGACGGGCGAATATCAGGAACCGAAGGGCGAGCTGGTGATCTCCGCGCCGACGATGTTTGGACGCCAGCACGTTCTTCCGGTAATCAGTGAATTTATCGCCCGCTACCCGCTAATTCGCGTCCGTTTGCTGCTCAGCGATCGCAATGCCGACCTGGTGAGCGACCATGTCGATCTGGCGGTGCGGATTGGCGACCTGGCGGACAGCAGCATGGTGGCCACCCGCCTCGGCACCATGCGGATTGTGGCCTGCGCCCATCCGGCGCTGCTGGCGAAATACGGCGAGCCGCAGCGGCCGCGCGATCTGGCGGCGCTGCCGATCATCCGCATTGAATCGCCGATGCCTTATCGCGGCTGGCGCTTTCGCGCCGCTGAGCGCGAGGACCAGCTGATTAACCTGCCGCCGGTGCTATCCGTCACCACGCCAGAGAGCGCCGCCGATGCCGCGCGGCTGGGGGTGGGGGTGGCCCGCTTACTGCATTATCAGGCGCTGGATGGCCTGCGCCACGGGGAGCTCCGTCTGCTGCTGGAAAACGTCGAGCCGAATCCGGCGCCGGTCCATTTGCTGTATACCGCTCGGGATCTGGCGCCGCTTAAGCTGCGCAAATTTATCGATTTTGCCGCACCGGCGCTGCGTCAGGCACTGCTGCGCATCGCCGGGGCCGCTTAATGCGTCGCGGTTTTCAGCGGCGCCTCCTTTAACAGCCATGAGAGGACAAACGCCACCGCCATAATGCCGGCCGCCATCAGAAACGCCGCGTGGATCGCCGCGCCGAAGGCGTCGAGGTAGTCGAGGCGGATATCCGCGGGCAGGTGCTGGACCGCCACCGGATTCATTCCCGGCGGCAGCACCGCGCCTTCCGGCAGCAGTTGTTGCAGGTTGCTCTGCAGCACGTGCGTGAACACCGCGCCAAACAGCGCCACGCCGATGGAGCCGCCAATCGAGCGGAACAGGGTCACGCCGGAGGTGGCGACGCCGTACATCTGCGCCGGCATCGCATTCTGC
Source organism: Klebsiella sp. 64 (assembly GCF_018223915.1). Taxonomy (NCBI): domain Bacteria; kingdom Pseudomonadati; phylum Pseudomonadota; class Gammaproteobacteria; order Enterobacterales; family Enterobacteriaceae; genus Klebsiella; species Klebsiella sp. 64. Next base: position 12,363 of record NZ_JAGRQZ010000005.1, on the reverse strand, counting down.
ACCGCCAGGACCAGCACCTGCATCACCAGCCCCAGACCCGCTCCCAGCACGCCGGTAAACAGGTACAGCTGCCACAGCGGCGAGTGAATGGTAATGCGGGTCAGCAGTACCATGCCGGTCACGCCGAGCAGGGTGCCGAGGATCGGAAACAGGCGATATTTACCGGTACGGCTGATAATCCGCCCGCTGATAATCGAGGTCAGCAGCAGGCCGCCCATCAGAGGGATCAGCTGTAGCCCGGCTTCGGTGGGCGTCGCCTCCTTCACCACCTGCAGATAGAGCGGCAGGAAGGTGACTGACCCGAACAGCGACATGCCGATGACGAAGCCGATCAGGCTGCACAGCAGGAAGCTGCGGTTGCGGAACAGCGCCAGCGGAATAATCGGCTCGGCGGCCATCCGTTCTTCGTAAATAAAGCCGATGATCCCCACGATGCCGAAGGCCAGAATGCACCACAGCTGCGGGTCATTCCACGCATGGACGCTGCCCCCTTCCGAGGTAAACAGGATGATGCACAGCAGCGCCATGCTGAGATAAATCGCCCCCAGCCAGTCAATCTGATGCTGGCTGCGTTTATTGCTGCTGTGGAATACCGCGCCGATCACCAGCAGCGCGAACAGGCCGAGCGGCAGGTTGATATAGAAGATCCAGCGCCAGGAGGCGTGCTGCACCAGAAAACCGCCGATCAGCGGGCCGATCACCGTCGCCAGGCCGAAAACGCCGCCGAACAGCCCCTGATAGCGGCCGCGGTTGGCGGGCGGGATGACGTCGGCGACCGCCGCCATGCTGATCACCATCAGGCCGCCGCCGCCGAGCCCCTGCAGGCCGCGCATCAGCACCAGTTGGGTCATATTCTGCGCCAGCCCGCAGAGCGCGGAGCCGACGAGAAACAGCCCAATCGCCACCTGCAGCACGATTTTGCGGCCGAACAGATCGCCAAATTTACCGTACAGCGGCACCGCGATGGTGGAGCTGAGGATATAGGCGGTGACCACCCAGGAAAGCTTGTCCAGCCCGCCCAGTTCGCCGACAATCGTCGGCAGCGCGGTGGAGACAATGGTCTGATCCAGCGCTGAAAGCAGCATCACCAGCAGCAATGCGCTGAACAGCAGGCGTATCGACTGCACCGGTGGGTTTGCGACTTGAGTAGTCATTACAACGCTCGCTTGAAATTAATTAAATGCATAATTAATATTTAGTGAAAGAATGAGTCGGGTCAAGAGATCGCCATATCATGACAGCACAAAAGGATCAGGATGCTCCCCGCCGCCCGGGTCGGCCGCGCGGTAAAAAACCGGGTACCGCCAACCGCGAACAGTTGATGGACATCGCCCTGACGCTGTTTGCCCGCGACGGGGCGGGCCGCGTATCGTTGAACGCCATCGCCAAAGAGGCCGGGGTGACGCCGGCGATGCTGCATTACTACTTCAGCTCGCGGGATGCGCTGGTGACTCAGCTGATTGAGGAGCGCTTTATGCCGCTGCGCAATCACATCAGCCGCATCTTTGTCGATCATCCACAGGACCCGGTGCTGGCGCTGACGATGATGGTCGAAACGCTGGGGCATATGGCGGAGAAAAACGCCTGGTTCGCGCCGCTGTGGATGCAGGAGATCATCGGCGAGATGCCGATTCTGCGCCAGCATATGGATGCCCGCTTCGGCGAGGAGCGTTTTCAGGTGATGCTGGAGACGGTGCATCGCTGGCAGCAGGAGGGGAAAATTAACCCGGCGCTGGCGCCGGAACTGCTGTTTACCACGGTGATTAGCCTGGTGCTGGTGCCATTTTCACGCATTCACAGCGATCCGCGTTTACAGGCGGTCAACCGTCAGACCATCGTCAGCCACGCGCTGGCGTTAATGGGCCACGGCGTTGGAGGTTAAGGCGTGGTTTTGACGCTTTTGTAGCCCGGATAAGGCGCCACGCGCCGCCATCCGGGAGTTTCCCTGCTCGCGCTACGCTTAGCAGGGCTACAACTTCTATGTTAATTCCCGGTAGATTGCGCTCCCGGTTGATCTTCTGCGCTATGTCTCTTATGCCGCAGGGAGCGCACAGGGGGCGGCCAGTCGCCGCCGCCCCCTGTACCCCCGGGCTCCGGCCAGCAAAATCGCCGCTACGCGGTCCCTTCGACTTATCCCTGCAGGCTTCGGGTCGGGCCGAGGCAGCGTCCGTGCAAAACACGGCCCTCAGCCCGCATCCATGCGGGCTGCCCCGGCCTTCCGGGAACGTCTCAGCGATTTTGAGGCCGCCAGCACCGGCAGTTTCAGTCGCGCAAGTGGGTATATCAACAACTGGTCGCACGACCCCCAGGACGGGTAAGGCAACAGCCGCCACCCGGCAAGAATACAGGTGCCGTGCCTGATATCCTGCCCGGCGGCGCTGCGCTTGCCGGTCCTGGGTGGGGCGAAACTACGGGAGGACTGTGTAGGCCGGATAAGGCATTTATGCCGCCATCCGGCACAACCACAGGTACGGTACCTGACCGCCCGGGGATACCAGGATCGTTACAGCGCCTTCGACAAATAGTGGCGCTACATGCCTGCGTGCGGGAAGTCGGGCAGCGACATCTGCAGCTGATAGCCTAATTTCTGATAAAACGGCAGCGCCTGGAAGCTAAAGGTATCCACCAGCAGATGGCTGCAGCCTTGCGCCTGCGCCTGCTGTTCCGCCTCCTGCATCAGCTCGCTCCCCAGCCCGCGCCCGCGCGTCGTCTCGCTAACCCACAGATACTCAATGCACAGCCAGTTGCCCTTGCGTTTGGCAATCAGCCCGCCCTGCATTACCCCTTGCGCATCGCGCGAGTAAATCCCCAGATCGCCAAACTGCGCCGCATCGAGATACTGCTGATTATACTGCCGCAGACCGGCAAACAATTCTTGTTGATCGTCGGGATTAATGCTTTTTGTAATGATTAGTGTCATTAACTATCTCCAGTATCGCGCTGCCGAATGGTTATTTTCCCTCTCCACTTTCACAAAATATTCTTATTTTCTCCATGATTATTTGCCTTAATTTTTTGCGTTCTAAAAGTAAGCAAAAAAACCTTTCCATTATCGCGACGGATCGTATAATGGGGAAAAATGAGAATGATCATTCTCACCACAAAACCAGAGGAGATGCGCTTTTCACCTCCTGAAGACCGAAGAGGTTGGCTTCAGCGGAGACACAATAACAATCACGTTCAGGAACATCTGTGTTCCTTTTTTGTCATTTTCGCTCACCCGAAAATGCCTCAGCGCCCAACCTATTCCCTCGTTTTTAAATAAACGGGGCGGACGTCTTATATCTTGAGAAAATATAATGAAATACATCATAGCTCCCATCGCGACAGCATTATTTCTCCTTAGCGGATGCGATAATGCGCAGACATCTGCTCCGCAGCAACCCACGCCGGAAGTGGGCGTGGTCACCCTGCAAAGCCAGCCGGTGCCGGTAGTCAGCCAGCTGACCGGCCGCACCACCGCCTCGCTCAGCGCCGAAGTTCGCCCGCAGGTGGGCGGCATCATCCAGAAACGCCTGTTTACCGAAGGCGATATGGTGAAGGCCGGGCAGGCCCTTTACCAGATCGATCCCTCCAGCTATCGCGCGACCTGGAACGAAGCGGCGGCGGCGCTGAAACAGTCCCAGGCGCTGGTGGTCTCCGATTGCCAGAAGGCCCAGCGCTACGCGTCGCTGGTCAGGGATAACGGCGTTTCCCGCCAGGATGCTGACGACGCCGCCTCCACCTGCGCCCAGGACAAGGCCAGCGTGGAATCGAAGAAAGCGGCGCTGGAGAGCGCGCGCATTAACCTGAACTGGACCACCGTCACCGCGCCGATTGCCGGGCGCATCGGCATCTCGTCGGTTACGCCGGGGGCGCTGGTCTCCGCCGATCAGGATACCGCGCTGGCGACGATCCGCGGGCTCGACACCATGTATGTTGATCTGACGCGATCCAGCGTCGATCTCCTGCGTTTACGCAAGCAAAGCCTGGCCAGCAACAGCGACACCCTCAGCGTGACGTTAACCCTGGAAGATGGCAGTACCTATCCCGAAAAAGGGCGTCTGGCGCTCACCGAAGTCGCCGTCGATGAATCTACCGGCTCGGTAACCCTGCGCGCTATCTTCCCCAACCCGCAGCACGTCCTGCTGCCGGGGATGTTCGTCCGCGCGCGCATCGATGAAGGCATCATGAACGACGCGATCCTCGCCCCGCAGCAGGGGATCACCCGCGATGCCAAAGGCGACGCCACGGCGCTGGTGGTCGATGCCGCCAACAAAGTTGAGCAGCGTACCGTGGAAACCGGCGACACCTATGGCGATAAATGGCTGGTGCTGAGCGGCCTGAAAGCGGGCGACAAGCTGATTGTCGAAGGCACCGGTAAAGTGGCCCCCGGACAGACAGTGAAGGCCGTCGCCGTCAACAATAACGGAGGCAACGCCTGATGTTCTCCCGTTTCTTCGTGCGTCGCCCGGTCTTTGCCTGGGTGATCGCCATTCTGATTATGCTCGCCGGGGTGCTGGCGATCCGCACGCTGCCGGTAGGCCAGTACCCGGACGTCGCCCCGCCGGCGGTGAAAATCTCCGCCACCTATACCGGGGCGTCCGCCGAAACCCTGGAGAACAGCGTCACCCAGGTCATCGAGCAGCAGCTCACCGGCCTCGACCATCTGCTCTACTTCAGCTCCACCAGCAGCGCCGACGGCTCGGTCAGCATCACCGTCACCTTTGAGCAGGGGACCGACCCGGACACCGCCCAGGTGCAGGTACAAAACAAAGTCCAGCAGGCGGAATCGCGGCTGCCGAGCGAAGTCCAGCAGTCCGGCGTAACGGTGGAAAAATCGCAGAGCAGCTTTCTGCTGATCCTTGCGGTGTATGACAAAACCAACCGCGCCACCAGCTCCGATATCTCCGACTGGCTGGTCAGCAATATGCAGGACCCGCTGGCGCGCGTGGAGGGCGTCGGCAGCCTGCAGGTATTCGGCGCCGAATACGCGATGCGCGTCTGGATGGACCCGACCAAACTCGCCTCCTACTCGCTGATGCCTTCCGACGTCCAGTCGGCGATTGAGGCGCAGAACGTGCAGGTTTCCGCCGGTAAAATCGGCGCGCTACCGTCGTCCAATGCCCAGCAATTAACCGCCACCGTGCGCGCGCAGTCCCGGCTGCAAACCCCTGACCAGTTCAAAGCGATCATCGTGAAAAGCCAGGCCGACGGCTCGGTGGTGCGCCTGAGCGATGTCGCGCGGGTGGAAATGGGTAGCGAGGATTACACCGCCACCGCCAATCTGAACGGCCACCCGGCCGCCGGGATCGCGGTGATGATGGCCCCCGGCGCCAACGCGCTGGACACCGCGACGCTGGTGAAAAGCAAAATCGCCGAATTCCAGCGTCAGATGCCGCAAGGTTACGATATTGCCTATCCGAAGGACAGCACCGAGTTCATCAAAATCTCGGTCGAGGACGTGATTCAGACCCTGTTCGAAGCGATTATCCTCGTAGTCTGCGTGATGTATCTGTTCCTGCAGAACTTCCGCGCGACGCTCATTCCGGCGGTGGCGGTGCCGGTGGTGCTGCTTGGCACCTTCGGGGTGCTGGCCCTGTTCGGCTACTCGATTAACACCCTGACGCTGTTCGCCATGGTGCTGGCGATCGGCCTGCTGGTGGATGACGCCATCGTGGTGGTGGAGAACGTGGAGCGCATTATGCGCGACGAAGGGCTCCCCGCTCGCGAAGCCACCGAAAAATCGATGGGCGAAATCTCCGGCGCGCTGGTGGCGATTGCCCTGGTGCTGTCGGCGGTGTTCCTGCCGATGGCCTTCTTCGGCGGTTCGACCGGGGTCATCTATCGCCAGTTCTCGGTAACCATTATCTCGGCGATGATGCTGTCGGTGGTGGTAGCGCTGACCCTCACCCCGGCGCTGTGCGGCGCGCTGCTCAGCCACTCCAAACCGCACACCAAAGGGTTCTTCGGCGCCTTTAACCGCCTGTGGGGGCGCACGGAGGCAGGCTACCAGCACCGCGTACTCGGCGGCCTGCGCCGGGGCGCAGTGATGATGGGCGCTTACGCGCTGATTTGCGGGGCGATGGCGCTGGCGATGTGGAAGCTGCCGGGCAGCTTCCTGCCGGTGGAGGACCAGGGGGAGATCATGGTCCAGTACACCCTGCCCGCCGGGGCGACGGCGGTGCGTACCGCCGAGGTGCGCCGCCAGGTCACCGACTGGTTCCTCACCAAAGAGAAAGCCAATACCGACGTCATTTTCACCGTCGACGGCTTCAGCTTTAGCGGCAGCGGGCAGAACGCCGGGATGGCCTTCGTGTCGCTGAAAAACTGGTCGCAGCGCAAAGGGGACGACAACACCGCCCAGGCCATCGCCCTGCGCGCCACCAAAGAGCTGGGGACGATCCGCGACGCCACCCTCTTCGCCATGACCCCGCCGTCGGTAGACGGTCTCGGGCAGAGCAACGGCTTCACCTTCGAACTGATGGCCAGCGGCGGTACCGACCGTGACAGCCTGATGAAGCTGCGCAGCCAGCTGCTGGCGGCGGCCAACCAGAGCAGCGAACTGCAGTCGGTGCGCGCTAACGACCTGCCGCAGATGCCGCAGCTGCAGGTGGATATCGACAGCAACAAAGCCGTCTCGCTGAGGCTGTCGCTGAGCGACGTGACCGATACGCTCTCCAGCGCCTGGGGCGGTACCTACGTGAATGACTTTATCGATCGCGGCCGGGTGAAGAAGGTCTATATCCAAGGCGAAAGCGACGCGCGCGCGGTGCCGTCGGACCTTGGCAAATGGTTCGTTCGCGGCAGCGATAACAGCATGACGCCGTTCTCCGCCTTCGCCACCACCCACTGGCAATACGGCCCGGAAAGCCTGGTGCGCTACAACGGCTCCGCCGCCTTTGAGATCCAGGGCGAAAACGCCGCCGGCTTCAGCTCCGGCGCGGCGATGGACAAGATGGAAAAGCTGGCCGACAGCCTGCCGGCGGGCTCCACCTGGGCGTGGAGCGGCATTTCGCTGCAGGAAAAGCTGGCCAGCGGCCAGGCGATGAGCCTGTACGCCATCTCGATTCTGGTGGTGTTCCTGTGCCTGGCGGCGCTGTATGAGAGCTGGTCGGTGCCGTTCTCGGTGATCATGGTCATCCCGCTCGGCCTGCTTGGCGCGGCGCTGGCGGCGACGCTGCGCGGCTTAAGCAACGACGTCTACTTCCAGGTGGCGCTGCTGACCACCATCGGCCTGTCGTCGAAAAACGCCATCCTGATCGTGGAGTTCGCTGAATCCGCCGTGGATGAGGGGTATTCGCTCTCCCGGGCGGCGATCCGCGCCGCGCAGACTCGCCTGCGCCCGATTGTCATGACCTCGCTGGCGTTTATCGCCGGGGTGCTGCCGCTGGCCATCGCCACCGGCGCCGGAGCCAACAGCCGCGTGGCGATCGGCACCGGGATTATCGGCGGCACCCTGACGGCCACCCTGCTGGCGGTGTTCTTCGTACCGCTGTTCTTCGTGCTGGTGAAACGTCTCTTCACCCGCCAACGTCCTTCTCAGGAGTAAGGTATGTTTCGTTTGAGTTTTATGTTTATCGCGCTCCTGACCGCGGGCTGCGTCTCGCTTGACCCGCATTATGATCGCCCGGCCGCGCCGGTGCCGGCCACCCTGCCCGGGGCGCACGGCGAATCGACGGCGGTGGTCGGCGACTGGCAGAAAGTGGTCAATGACGCGCGGCTGAAAAAAGTGGTCAGCATCGCGCTGAACAGCAACCGCGATGTGCAAAAGGCGCTGGCCGATATCGAGGCCGCGCGCGCCCAGTATGGCGAAACGCGGGCATCGCTGTTTCCCACCGTTGATGCCGAACTGAGCCACACCCGCAGCAAAACGGTGGCCAGTGGCCTGAGCTCCGCTTCACAGGCCGACGGCGCGGTCTCCAGCTTCGAACTGGACTTGTTCGGCAAGAACCAGAGCCTGTCGCGCGCGGCGCGCGAAACCTGGCTTGCCAGCGAATTCACCGCGCAGAATACCCGGCTGACGATGATTGCCGATTTGACCACCGCCTGGGTGACGCTGGCGACGGATAACAGCAATCTGGCGCTGGCGCAGCAGACCATGGACAGCGCGGCAAACTCGCGCAACATCGTCGCCCGCCAGATGGCGGTTGGCACCGCCTCCGCGGGTGATTTAAGCTCGGCGGAAAGCGTCTATCAGCAGGCGCGCGCCAGCGTCGCCAGCTATCGCACGCTGGTGGCGCAGGATAAAAACGTCATTAACCTGCTGGCGGGGGAAACCGTGCCGGAGAGCCTGCTGCCCGGCACTCTCGAGAGTCTCGGGGATAACAGCATCGCGCTGGTGCCGGCGGGCGTGTCGTCGTCGGTGCTGCTGCGTCGGCCGGACATTCAGGAAGCGGAGCACAATCTGAAGAGCGCCAATGCCGATATCGGCGCGGCGCGGGCGAACTTCTTCCCGTCGATTTCCCTGACCGCCAGCGCCGGGGTCGGCAGCGACTCGCTGTCGTCGCTGTTCAGCCACGGGATGCAGGTGTGGTCGTTCGCCCCCTCCATCAGCCTGCCGCTGTTCACCGGCGGCAGCAACCTGGCGCAGCTGCGCTATGCGGAAGCGGAGAAAAAGGGGCTGATCGCCACCTACGAGAAATCGATTCAGAGCGCGTTTAAGGACGTTGCCGATGCGCTGGCGCGCCGGGAAACGCTGAGCGAAGAGCTTGATGCTCAGCGGCAGTATGTCGCCGCCGAGCAGACATCGCTGGATATCGCGATGAAGAGCTATCAGGCCGGGGTCGGCGATTATCTGTCGGTGCTCACCGCTCAGCGCACGCTGTGGTCGGCGAAAACGACGCTGCTGTCCCTGCAGCAGACCGACCTCAATAACCGGATCACCCTCTGGCAGTCGCTGGGCGGCGGCGCCAGTTAAACTTACCCGCCGGGCGACCGAGCCCGGCCTCTACAAGGAATCGTTATGGCACGTGTTTCCCTCTCCTGGGCGCTGATCCTCGGCCTGCTGTCGGGTATCGGCCCGCTGTGCACGGATTTTTATCTACCGGCGCTGCCGGAGATCACTCAGCAGCTGCAGGCCACCAGCACCCAGACCCAGCTGTCGTTGACCGCCGCGCTGATTGGTCTCGGCCTGGGTCAGCTGTTTTTCGGCCCGCTGAGCGACCGCATTGGCCGCCTGAAACCGCTGGCGCTGTCGCTGCTGCTGTTTATCTTCTCTTCGGCGATGTGCGCCCTGACCCGCGATATCAACATGCTGATTGTCTGGCGCTTTTTACAAGGCTTTGCCGGCGCCGGCGGCTCGGTGCTGTCGCGATCCATCGCCCGCGATAAATACCAGGGCACCCTGCTGACCCAGTTTTTCGCCCTGCTGATGACCGTGAACGGCATTGCGCCGGTGCTGTCCCCGGTGCTGGGCGGCTACGTTATCACCGCCTTCGACTGGCGAATTCTCTTCTGGACGATGGCCGCCATTGGCGGCGTGCTGCTGGTGATGAGCCTGGCGATCCTGCGGGAAACGCGGCCGGCCACAGCGGCGCATGCCGCCCGCCAGCAACGCGGCCAGCCGGTGCTGAAAAATCGCCGCTTTCTGCGCTTCTGCCTGATCCAGGCCTTTATGATGGCCGGGCTGTTCTCCTACATCGGCTCTTCTTCCTTCGTGATGCAGAGCGAATACGGCATGAGCGCCATGCAGTTCAGTCTGCTGTTCGGTCTGAACGGTATCGGGCTGATCATCGCCGCGATGATCTTTTCCCGTCTGGCGCGCCGCTTTAGCGCCGAAAGCCTGCTGCGCGGCGGCCTGACGCTGGCCGTGAGCTGTGCGGCGATCATGCTGCTGTTTGCCTGGCTGCATCTGCCGGTGCTGGCGCTGGTCGGCCTGTTCTTTACCGTGTCGCTGATGAGCGGCATCAGCACCGTCGCCGGCGCGGAGGCGATGAGCGCCGTCGACGCCGCGCAGTCCGGGACCGCGTCCGCGCTGATGGGCACCCTGATGTTTGTCTTCGGCGGCATCGCCGCGCCGCTGGCGGGTCTCGGCGGCGAAACAATGCTGAAAATGAGCCTCGCGATGGCCATCTGCTACCTGCTGGCGCTGCTGCTGGGCCTCAGCAAACCGCGCGACGCACGCTAATCTCCTGCTGCGGTAATAAAATATTCCAGATTTATTACCGCACTATTTCCCGCCATATCTACCATTCTCGTATTATTCTCCACGTACTAATCGTGATACTCTTCACAGGCAAGGAATAAATAATTCCTTATACTGCGCGCCACTGAGAATAACGAGGTTTCTATGAGTATCGACCTGAGCAAACTGCTGACCGAGCGACGTAACGCCAACAGCGCCAACATTGACACCCTCTCCACCCTCGAGATGCTGACGGTGATAAACCAGGAAGACCAGCAGGTAGCCCAGGCGATAACGCCCTATCTGCCGCAGATTGCCGAGGTGGTGGATAAGGTCGCGGCGGCGCTGCAGGCCGGTGGCCGCTTGATTTACATTGGCGCGGGTACCTCAGGGCGTCTGGGGATCCTCGATGCCAGTGAATGCCCGCCAACCTTCGGCACCCGCCCTGAGCAGGTGGTGGGGATCATCGCCGGCGGACATAAAGCGATTCTCAGCGCCGTGGAAAATGTGGAAGACAACAAAGCGCAGGGGGCGATGGATCTGCAGAACCTGAACTTCAGCAACCGCGATGTGCTGGTGGGGCTGGCGGCCAGCGGACGCACGCCGTACGTCATTGGCGCCATGGAATACGCCCATAGTCAGAATGCCTTTGTCGCCATCGTCAGCTGTAACCCGCATGGCGAAATGGCCCAGCTGGCGGACGTGGCGATCACACCGGTGGTCGGCCCGGAAGTGGTCACTGGCTCTACCCGCCTGAAAGCCGGCACCGCGCAGAAGCTGGTGCTGAACATGATCTCCACCGGGGCGATGATCCGCGTCGGCAAGGTGTACAGCAACCTGATGGTCGACGTCGAAGCGACCAACGCCAAGCTGATTGAGCGCCAGGTCTCTATCGTGATGGAGGCTACCGACTGCGATCGCGCCACCGCCCAGAAGGCGCTGGAGGCCTGCGGCCGCCACTGTAAAACGGCGATCGTGATGGTGCTGGCGGACTTAAGCGCCGCAGAGGCGCAGTCGCTGCTGGCGAAAAACAACGGCTATATCCGCAAGGCGCTCAGCAACACCTGAGCGCCGACAGACAGGTAACGGGCAATGGCAAAAATAACGAAAGAGATGATAGCGCGGATCCTCGCCCACGTGGGCGGCGCCGCAAACGTCGCGCAGGCGGGCAACTGCATGACGCGCCTGCGCTTGACCCTGCGCGATGAAAGTCTGGCCGACAGCGCCGCCATCCGCCAGATTGACGGCGTGATGGGGGTGATCGTCAGCGACGAGCAGTTCCAGGTGGTGCTCGGCCCCGGCAAGGCGCAAACCGCCGCCGAAATGATGAACGGCCTGCTGGAGGCGGCGCCCGCCGCCGCGCCGACGCTGGCCGACGTCGCGGCGGAGAAAAAGCAGGCGCTGAAGGGCAGGCAGACCAGCGCGGTGCAGAAGTTTCTCGCCAAATTCGCCACTATTTTTACGCCGCTGATCCCCGGCTTTATCGCCGTCGGGCTGCTGCTGGGCTTCGCCACCCTGGCGGAACAGGTTTTCGTACTGGAGAACGCCCATCCGAACGCCAGCCTGGTGGCGCTGATTGGCTATATGAAGGTCTTCAGCAAAGGGATGTTCACCTTTCTGAGTATCCTGATTGGCTATAACGCGCAGAAGGCGTTCGGCGGCTCCGGCGTGAACGGCGCGATTATCGCCTCGCTGTTCGTGCTGGGCTACAACCCGGAGGCAACCAGCGGCTTCTACGCCGGCATTTCCACCTTCTTCGGCCATGGCATCGATCCGCGCGGCAATATCATCGGCGTACTGATCGCCGCTATCCTTGGCGCGTGGGTTGAACGCCAGGTGCGGCGGGTGATGCCGGCCAACCTCGATATGATCCTCACTTCGGCGGTGACGCTGCTGATTATGGGCGCGGTGACCTTTACGGTGATTATGCCGATTGGCGGCTGGTTGTTTACCGGCATGTCGTGGCTGTTCCTGCATCTTAACGGCAACCCGTTTGGCTCGGCGGTGCTGGCCGGCCTGTTCCTGCTGGCGGTGATGTTCGGCGTCCATCAGGGGTTTGTCCCGGTCTATTTTGCGCTGGTGGACGCCCAGGGCTTTAACTCGCTGTTCCCGATCCTGGCGATGGCCGGGGCCGGGCAGGTGGGGGCGGCGCTGGCGCTGTTCTGGCGGGCGAAGCGCGATTCGCTGCTGCGAACCCAGATTAAAGGGGCGATTATTCCGGGCTTCCTCGGGATTGGCGAGCCGCTGATCTACGGCGT